>NZ_JBAKBF010000009.1:0-218495 GCF_036881715.1 Pannonibacter anstelovis | reverse complement strand
AACGGAATGAGCAGCGACAGACCGGCGATGCCGCCAAGCCCGGGAATGACACCGATCACAAGGCCAACCGACACTCCGATCAGCATGTAGAAAAGGTGCTGCAAAGACAAAAGCGCGCCAAGCGCAGACAATAACGTGTCAATCACGGCGGGTGCTTCCGCGTTATGCCATGGCGCAGAGATAGGGGCGTATCATGCCCCGGCAGGCTCAGGCGGCAGGCGCCGGCAATGCGAAAGAGGTCTGAGCACTACCCGGTGCGCCGGGCTCATACAGCCCCGTCGGGGGCCGCGCTGCCGCCAAGGATGCGGCATCCACAAAACACGAAGGACGGACCCCGGGCGGGGTCCGTCTTGATCCTAGGCGATGGGAGGCGTTACTCGCCCAGCTTCACGCCGTAGTCTGCGGCCAGCATATTGGCCACCTGAGCGCGCAGCTCGGGAGAGATGGTCGTGCCCTTCTCGAACAGTGCCTGGGCCAGCTTGCCGGTCACCTGGCCGTAGGTGCCCAGAATGGCTTCTGCATTGGCCTGATACTCAGGGTCTGCCTTCATGTCCTCGAAGGCCTTCTGATAGGCGGCAACGATTTCGTCCGGCGTGCCCTTCGGCAGGAACACCATCTTCTGGGCCGGGAAGCCGGCGGTGAAGAAGGCAAAGTAGGCGTCAAAATCCGAGCCGGAGGGCTTCTTTCCGGTCAGGATCTCATAGGCTTCAACAAAGGACGGCAGGTCCGGGAAGGTCGGGTCACGCACGACGTCGCCGGCTTCGTTCAAGACGCCCCAGCTGAACAGCGGAACGGCCTGGCCAGCATCGACCAGCGGCTGCACGTTCTTCAGATAGGCAGAAGAGGTCTGATAGTCGATGTTGACTTCACCGCGCTCGAAGGCGAGGCGGCCGTCACCGCGGCCCTTGAAGCCGAACACGTGCTGCACCTTGAAGTCCATCAGACGGAAGCCGAGCAGCGGCACAAGGTCGAGCGAGGTAGCGCCCTGGCTGGCGTAGACCAGCTCCTTGCCCTTGAGCATGGCAATGTCCTGCGGACCTTTCAGGCCCAGACTGGGAGAGGCATAGACGACACCGCCGGTCGGGCCAGCCATGGCGATCTTCCAGTCCTTGTATTCATAGCGCACGCGCGGGTCGCCCAGCAGATAGGGGAACTGGGTCGAACCGGAGGTGCCGAGGATCGTCAGGCCATCCGGCTTGGCGCGGGCTGCGAAGAGGTTCGTGCCCTTGGTCGAGCCGCCGCCCGGCTCGTTCACCACGACAACCACCGGATTGCCCGGCAGATACTTCGTCAGCAGCGGTGCGTTGAAGCGCGCCCAGGTGTCGGAGCCGCCGCCAGCGGAGAACGGAATGATCCACTCGATCGTCTTGCCGGCGAAATTGACCTCCGCCGCAGCCGGGCCTGCCAGGCCAAGAGCCATGGCGCCAGCCGCCAGCCCGAGAGCCACACGGCGCGTGATATTAAGGTCTTTGATCATTCAGTCCTCCCGTAGATGCGTTACAGCGCTGCCGGGCATGGCCCATGGCAGGCGCTTCGCCAAGCTTGGTATCTCCCCCATAGCCCGGCAAGGCTCAGGATCATTAGGCATCTTTCCTGTCCGGAACCTGTCCGGCTTGTAAAAAGATGCGCTCCGCGCGTGATGTTCTTCTCAGATCAGCCCGCTCTTCCCTGGGACACCAAGAATGTTGTGGAAGATCGCACGCCCAAGGTCAAGCATCTTCAAGGCCTCGGTCAGGGCGATGAAGTGCATCGGGGCACAGGACACACTGGACATATTGGCCGCGTGATTCAAACATCAGCGTTACCCAGTGGTTATTGTTGAGCCTGGCACACCGGAAAGGCCCGTTACGTTTCCTTAGCCAGATTTACAAAGGCCCTGGATGCTGCAGCGCAAATGCTGCCTGCAGCTCCGTGCGAGGCTGATGCATGAAGGCAGGGCAGGCCGTTCCGCAAGGCCTTCCCGGCGTTTCACTTGCCGCTTGGCGGCACCGGTGCGGTTGACTTGCGGGGGATCAGGGTTGGAGTGGCCATGCGGATGAGGTCTTGCGGCTTCAGGTCTTCAGCGGCCAGAAGCTCGAAGGCAACGGTGGCAATCTGGTCGAAGGGCACCTTGACCGATGTCAGCGGCGTCGGCAGGTGGCTGACGATGGGGATATCGTTATAGCCTGCAAGTGAGACGTCGCCGGGCACAGACAGGCCCATGCGGCTGAGGGCCGACATGGCGCCGATGGCCGTGTTGTCATTGACCGCAAAGATGGCTGTCGGGCAGTCGCTCAGCTGCATCAGCGCTCGGGCTGCTTCCCCGCCTGATTCAATGCCGAAGGTCGATTCCCGTACCCAGCCTGAATGCACTTCGAGCCCTGCTTCCGCCATTGCTGCACGATAGCCCTCAACGCGGCCTCTTGCGCTTGAGGCAAAGGCCGGACCGGCAATCAGGCCGATACGCCGGTGGCCAAGGTCGATCAGGTGGCGTGTGGCAAGGTATCCGCCGAGGACATCATCACCCACAGAGGACCGGCACTGCCCGTTGGTGCGCAAGGTGAGCACAAAGGGCACGTTCCGGTCCATCAGCTCGCCGGTCAGTTCCTCTCCATCGCGCGCTGTCGCCAGGATCAGGCCGTCCACGCCCCGCCGCAGCAGGGCATCGGCGGCGCGCCTGTCAGCCCCGGGCTCGTCCTCGGTCGTTGCCACGATGGTGAAAAGGCCGGCTCTTGCAGCGGCACGGGAAAGGGCCTCGTAGACCATGGCCATCACCGTATCCGTCAGCCGCGGAACAATAACACCCACCATGCCGGTCTTGCCGCGACGGAGCGATGAGGCGGAAACATCGCGCACATAGCCAAGATCTGCCGCCACCTGCCGCACCCTTCGGGCGGTCTCGCTGTCCGACTTCGGCATGCGCTCATCCAGGAACCGGGAGACGCTGGATTTCGACACACCAGCGGCCTTCGCCACGTCCAGAATCGTGACGCGCGCAGGGGAAGTCACATCACGTTTGTCACTTTTCATCGAATCGCCCTCTGTCCCTCGCGCCAGGATTTTGAGGTTCTACCACTTGACAGCACCAGCGATCAAACAGATATTGGGAACGTTCCCAATATCGTTCCCTTTGCTGATGGACGGCTGTCTGCGGCAAAGTTTGAGGAGGAGAAACTCAATGAATCCGATGGATCTGCGCGGCCTCAGCCCCGCCCCCGTGACCGTGTTTGACCGCGATGGCAACGTCGACTATGCCGCCAATGCCCGTGTTGCCCGTTGGCTGGCCTCAATCAACGGCGTCAAGAGCCTCGTGATCCTTGGCCATGCAGGTGAAGGCACCTTCCTCACCGAGGAAGAGCGCCTGAAGCTCATCGAGGTCTATGTGGAAGCGGTGAACGGCCAGATCCCCATCATTGCCGGCATCACTGGTGAGGGCACCAAGGTGGCAGCAACCGAGGCCCGCAAGTGCAAGGCGGCCGGAGCAACTGGCGCGGGTGTATCCGAACCATGGCTGGCTGCGTTTCGGCTACCAGAAGGGCGCTCCGCAGAGCCGGTACAAGGCCATCTGGGAGGAGTCCGGCCTGCAGGAAATCCTGTTCCAGTATCCCGATGCCACCAAGGCCAGCTATGATCTGGACACCCAGCTGGACATCGCCACGCAGGAAGGCGTTGTAGCCACAAAGAACGGCGTGCGTAACATGAAACGCTGGTACGTCGAAATTCCGCAGCTGAAGAGAGCCAATCCGGATCTGCAGATCCTGTCCTGCCATGACGAATGGCTGCTGCCGACGATGTTTGACGTGGACGGCCTGCTGGTCGGCTACGGCAACATCGCTCCGGAACTGCTCATTGATCTGATCGAGGCCGGCAAGGCACAGAACTATCCCGAAGCCCGGAAGATCTTTGAACAGCTTCTTCCGGTCACCCGCGCTGTCTATCACCGCGGTTCGCATATGGAGGGCACTGTGGCGCTGAAGCTCGGCCTCGTCCATCGTGGCGTCCTGGACCATGCAACCATCCGCGAGCCTCTGAAGGACCTCGGCGAAAAGGCTGAGAAGGAAATCTTCGCAGCCTTCGAGGCGGCCGGCATCGGCCGCGTCGATCAGCAGCTTCTGGCCGCAGAATAAGGTACAAAGCCCCCGCGGTGAGGCGCGGGGGCTTTGCCACAGGGGAGCAAGGGAGGAGGAAACATGATCAAGTTTATCAGCGGGCACCTGAAGGCCGGTGCCGGAGCACTCGCCGCAGCGGTTCTTTTCGGGTCGCTGGCTCAGGCCCAGGACATCCGCATTGGCGCCATGCGCGAGGGCACCTCGTGGTATGTCTTTGCTGCCACTCTCGAACAGATGATCGAACCGGTGCTGGGCCCGAATTCCGTCGAGGTGCTGGCGCGCGGCGGCGGTGTGGCCAATCCCATGGTCGTGCAGTCAGGCAAGGCCGAGATCGCCCTGTCCAACGTGGCATCCGCTGTCTGGGCACGCGACGGAAATCCGGTTTATGAAGGCGCCTCCGCACCGGATATCCGGGCGCTGGTGGGCGGGCTCAACGATGTTTATATCGGCGTGATTGCACGCAAGGCCTTTGTGGACCAGATGGGCACAAGTGACCTGGAGGCCATTCTTGCCTCCGGCAAACCGGTCCGCATTCTGATGAAGCCGGCCGGTTCCAGCGCAGTGCCCGCCGCGCACATGATCCTTGAGGCGCTGGGCTCCAGTGCGCAGAAGATCAAGGCGGACGGCGGCGACATTGTGCAGCTGGACACACCGCAGATCCCCGATGTGCTGCGCAACGGCGGTGCCGATATCTACATCGACACCGTGGTCAAGGGGCATCCGACCATTTCGGAAGTGGCCCTGACCACGCCGATGGCCTTCCTCGACATTCCGCAGAAGGCGCTTGATGTCATGACCGCCAGCGGCATGACAGCGGGCACCTATGGGCCGTGGTTCGATGGTCAGACTTCTGGAACGGCCGGGGCAAATCTGGGCACCATGCTGGTAGCTCACGCTTCGCTCGACGAGGAGAAGGCCTACCTGATCACCAAGACCCTCTGCGAGAATGCCGAGGCTCTGGCAAAATCCCACGCGGCCTGGGCGCAGTTCAAGCCGGAGACGGCCTGGAAGCCCGAGGCGGTCGGGATCGAGCTTCATCCCGGTGCTGTCCGCTACTTCAAGGAACGCGGCTGGATGTAACTCCGCCGCAGCCGGTGCCGTCCCCCGGCACCGGCCACCTGTCTGTTCGCGCCCTGGGAGGAGGTCCGAAAAATGCAAGCCCTGTCTGTCCGCTCGGTCGTGAGTTCAACCCGGTTCGTTCTGGGTGTTCTCTTCATTCTGTTTCAGCTCTGGATCATTGTTGTGCCGCAGCAGCCGCTGTTCGAGCGGCCGGCCCATGTCTGCATTGCGCTGATCCTTCTGTTCCTCTGGTCGCCCTTGCAGAAGGAAGGCCGCAGCACCTTGCCCAGAGCGCTTGTGGATGCAGCTCTGGTTCTGGCGGCGCTGGGCGTTGGCGCCTACTACCTTGCAGAATATGACCGGCTGACCACCCGCATGGAGAATGTGTCGCCTGTCCTGCCGCAGGATATCGCGGCTGGCTGCGTCTTCGTGCTGCTGCTTCTGGAAGGGGCGCGGCGTGCGGTCGGCATGGTGCTGGTCTGGGTTCTGCTTGCCTTCATCGCCTATGCCTTCTGGGGCAATCTTCTGCCGGGCTGGCTGTCCTTCCGGGGCTTTGATCTGGACGCGGCCATCGAAATCACCACCATGACGACAGCCGGTGTTCTGGGCATCACCACGTCGACATCGGTCAACTTCATCTTCTATTTCATCATGTTCGGCGCAGCCTATGCGGCGGTTGGCGGCGGTCAGCTGTTCATTGACCTCGCGATCCGTATGGCAGGCAGAGCCAATGGCGGCACCGCGAAGGCCGCGATCATTTCCTCCTCCCTCATGGGGTCGATCTCCGGCAGCGCTGTGGCGAATGTGGTCTCGACGGGCGTCCTGACCATTCCGCTCATGAAGAAGACAGGCTTTCCGGACCACCGTGCTGCAGGCATCGAAGCCATCGCGTCAACAGGCGGGCAGATCATGCCGCCGGTCATGGGCGTTGCTGCCTTCATCATGGCCGAAATGTTGAATGTTCCTTACGCACAGGTGGCGCTGGCCGCACTCATTCCCGCCGTAGCCTTCTATCTGGCGCTGCTGCTGGTGGTGGACCTGATGGCCCGCCGCGACGGCTTGCGGGCGATGACGGCAGATGAGGTTGCGGCAACGCAGGCCATAGGTCCGCGCCTTCACCTGCTGCTGCCACCGCTGATCCTCGTCGGCGCGCTGATGAGCGGCTTTTCAGCCGCCTATTCGGCCGTTGTTGCCGCGGCATCCTGCTTTGTGGTGCCATTCCTGCGCAAGAACACGCGCTACAGCTGGAAGGCTGTGGCCGAGGCGCTCAGGGAAGCTCCTCGGCAGGCTGCAGAAGTGGCCGTGCCGATTGCGATCATCGGCGTGGTCATTGCCGTGGCTGTGCAGTCCAATCTGGCGCTGAAATTTGCAGGCTCCCTGGCGTCCGTTGCGGAAGGTTCCCTGTTTGCCTCGCTGCTGCTCGCCATGCTTGGCTGCATCGTCATGGGCATGGGCCTGCCAACGGTGGCCGCTTATATCATCGGCGCGGTGCTGTTCGTTCCGGCCATCAAGGATCTGGGCATTCCGCCCCTCGCGGCGCACATGTTCATCTTCTACTATTGTGTGCTGTCCATGGTGACGCCGCCGGTCGCTCTGGCCTCCTTTGCCGCCGCTGCCGTGGGCAAGGCGCCGGTGATGAAGACCAGCTTTTCCGCCTTTGGCCTTTCGCTGGTTGCGTTTTTCGTGCCCTTCAGCTTCATCTTTGATCCGGCGATCCTGTGGCAGGGAACAGCATTGCAGATTGGTCTGGGCGGTCTGGCACTTCTTGCATCGACTGCACTATGGGCCATTGCTTTCGGGGGCTGGTGCGGACGGCCGCTATCACTTCAGTCACGGGTAGTCATCGGAGCGCTGGGGCTGACGGCTGTCATCGCTCCGGCCGGATCGCCCTGGTGGATCGCGGCCTTCACGGCCGGATGGCTGCTTGTCGGTGCCCTGGCCCTTGCAGCACGCTCCAAGCCATCTGGCCTGCTTTTCTCCGCACCGGCCGAATGACCCTGCGAGCCCGCCGCTCCGCGGCGGGCCTTTGATGCCTGATGGGCATGCCCGTCACGTAGCGACTGTGACCTGAACGGCGGCCTGATCAAGGAGCGCCCGCAAGGGGGCATCCGGCTCGGCGTCGCAGACAAGTTCGTGGATGCCGGAGAGGCCGGAAAGCTTGACGAGGGCACGGCGGCCGAACTTGCTGTTGTCCACGGCCAGCACGATACGCTCCGACTGGCGCATGGCGGCCTGCACGGCGGCGACTTCCGCATGATCGTCATCGCCTATATCGCCCGCAGAATCGATGCCGCTGACGGAGATGATGGCACAGTCGAACTTGAACCTGCCGATGAATTCCGGTGTCTCGGCGCGGAACACGCCTGCATCTACCTGCCGCACAAAGCCCCCAGGCACGGCCACGGTGAAATCCGTGCCCTCGCTGAGCAGCGTTGCCACCCTGAGGGAATAGGTGACGACCCTGAGGCCCTTGTGGCCCAGCAGGGCACGGGCCACCGCCTCGCATGTGGTGCCTGCGTCAATGAAGATGGCCGACCCATCCGCAATGCCGCGCGCCACGGCCTCGCCGATACGCGCCTTCGCAGCGGCATTTTCCACCCGGCGGGCGCGCAGCACCAAGGGGTCGACCGGCTGGGCAAGCGTGGCTCCACCGTGAAGGCGCCGCACCTTTCCTGCCAGTTCCAGATCCTGCACATCCCGGCGTGCCGTCTGCGTGGTCACGTTGAATGCCTGGCTGATGTCTTCCAGGGAAAGGTAACGCACCTTTTCAAGTTGCAGCAGAATTTCCGACTGCCGCCGGGTCTTTTTATCCATTGCCGACCTTCAAGACATAATTCCGGATTCAGCTGCGTTCTGACGAACGCTAACCTTCTGTCCTGGCGCAGGCAATGGCAGAAGGTGTGAAAAAATAAAACAAACAGGGCGGATTGCTCCGCCCTGCACTGATAGCTGGCCGATGGATGCTTAGAAGCGGATCTTCACACCGGCATTAATGCCATGGGTGCCACCATCCTGCGAGAAGCCGCCGGTATACTTCAACGACAGCGAAGCATTCTCCCGCAGGCTTACATCCACACCTGTCCGGATGAACGCGGTGTCGCGGTTTGCGCCTGCGCCTTCGATGCTGAAGGCGTTGCCGCGGTCGAACGCCAGGGTGGTCTGCGGCTTGTCACCGAATGCATGGCGCCAGCCAGCCTCGGCAGAGACACGCGCGAGCGTTTCCCCCAGCTTCAGGTCGGTGAAAGCCCGAAGCCCCAGCGTAGTGAAGGTGGCATCGTAACCGGAAGAAGAACCGGACAGTGCCGCTGCACCACCGCTTTCGGCAAAGGAGCCGCTGTGCACATGCACGTGGGCCAGGCCTGCCAGAGGCTCGAGCGTGACCTTTTCCAGATCGAAGGCATAGGCGGCTTCACCGAACACCTGTGCGGTGGTGCCATTCACCTTGGCCCGCAGGCTGTTGGCAAAGCTGCCGAAGGCAACGGTACGCTCCGCATCGGCGCGGGAGAAGGAGACGGTGGAGCCATAGGTGAAGCGCAGCTTGTCGATCGCGGTCGCACCATAAAGGCCGATGAGCCCGCTGTTGGCATCCGCCGAAGCTGCCGCACCCTTGCTTGCGAGGTGTGTGTAGCCGTAGCCGCCCATGACGCCAAGGCGCGTTGTGCTGTCGATCGCGATGTCCGTGCCGAAGAACACGCCGCCGCTGGTCCGCTTCAGGGTGTCGAGGCCATCGCCACCGGTGCGGCCGAAGGCGCCGTAGCTCTGCATCCAGGGCTGCCAGCGCCCGTCCGTGAAGCCGGAGGCCGGAGCCCGCATGCGGGAGGTGACGGCGTCGCGGCTGAACTGGCTTTCCTCAGCCAGTGCGCCTGCCATGGAGGCATAGAACTCGCCAGAAAGCTGCTGGAAGCCATCACGTGCCGTCGTGGCATAGAGTGGCAGAAGGGCATCGAACAGCGGATCGCTGGCGCTCATGCTGTCGATGGCGTTGGCAACGGCCTTGCCATTGGCGCTGCCCGCCACATCGGCAAAGCGCACGTCATTGCGCTGCAGCTGAAGGCTGATGCTGTTGCCTGTGTAGGTCAGATAGGGGTTGAGGAAGGCAAAGCTGGAGGTGACGGAACCGAATGTGCCCGAGATGCCGCCTGCGGCCGAGAAGATGGTGTAGGTTGCCTGGGGCACGATGCTGGTGTTGACCGGCACGAAGTCGAGCGTGCTGTTGTTGATGGTGATCGTGCCGGTGGCGGCCAGCTTGTCGCTGTTGCCGCTCTGATCCACCTCCACCCGGTAGATCGAGCCCGGATCGAATGTCACGTCACCATTGACGTTCAGCGTGCCGATGGAGTTGCCGGGTGCCAGAACGCCGCCCCGGGCGATCCGCAGAGCGCTGGTGGTGCCGGTGCCGCCAAGCGTGCCGCCATCCAGAACCGTGACCAGGGATGAGCTGGCGATGGAGCCGTTCACCGACAAGGTGCCGCCAGCGACGGTGGTTCCGCCCGTGTAGGTGTTGACGCCGGTGAGGTTCAGGCGTCCTGCGCCTTCCTTGGTCAGCGAGCCCGAGCCGGAAACCGTGCGGGCGATGGTGAGCGAATGGCCTGCGGCTTCCACATCGATGGCACCGCCAGTGCCTTCCAGAACCACGGCGCGGTTCAGCTCACCCATGCCGGTGCCGGCAACGCGCAGGCGGCCATCGGCAAGGCGCAGCTGGGCGTTTGAACCGCCAAGGGCTGCATCCTCATCAACGATGACGGTGCCGCCATTCTTGACCAGCGTTTCACCGATGAAGCTGTGGTCGTCGATACAGTAATCCTGGATGGCCTGCTGGAAGCGCGGATCCTTGCTCATGCAATCGAGCAGCGTCTTCTTTTCGGCCAGCGTCAGATTGGCGAGAATCGGCATGCCGTCCTCGTCGGCAATCTGGCCGAGATAGAGGTCGGTGCGCATGTTATTGCGCGTCAGGTAGAAGACCTTGTTTTTCTCGTTGAACACGGCAGCTTCCGTGCCCCAGACCAGCCGGGTTTGATCGGCCGCTCCCTGGCCCGTGGCGTATTTCTGCAGCGCTGGGCCAACCCACTTCATGTCATGGGCCGTCAGCTCGTGGTCGCTCAGCGGCGTCGTGCCGTTGTTGGCAAAGCCGGCCTGGTCGATGACCCCAGTATAGGCATCATTCGGATCGCTGGCGAGATCCCACCATTTGCCGAAGGGACGGGAGACAAGGATGTGGTCAATCTTGGCGCGGTCCCAGCTGGGCCAGGTGTTGGTGGCATCCTCGCCGGCACTGGGCCAGGTGGTGCTGCCGTCCAGCAGATCATGCGGAGCAAACTGCTCACGCTCGCCCGGCTTTTGCAGAAGGATGAACTGCTTCTTCAACACATTCAGCGTCTGCGGCGTATTGCTCTCAACCGCATAGGTTTCGGGCACGAACATCGTGTCCGGAATGTCGGAGTTGCTCAGATTACGGCCGTTGTTGGTGCTGATGAAGCTGTCCAGTTGCGTGCGGTCCACCGCATATTGGGTCAGCAGGTCATAATAGAAGTTGTTGTTGGAGGTCAGATAGCTGCGCAGCAGGAGCTTCTGCTGATCAACGTGATGCAGGCCGCGCTCGGAGACGTCACCGGCGTTGAAGTCACCCGTCACGATCAGCGGTCCATCCACGGTTCTGGCCCAGTCAAGCAGGTTGCGCGCTTCCTGGAGGCGGCGCACCGACTCGTCGGCATAGTCAAAGTGAACCGAGGCCACGGTTGTCTGCGGCAGCATGTTCTGCGCATCGAGCTGGATGAAGCTGAAGCGGTTGCCCTGGGTGCCACTGCCATTGACACCGCCCATCGTGCCGGTCAGGCGTGATGTAATGCCTGTGTCACCCGTCTGGGTGCTGGTGTAGGTGCCAAGGCCAAGTCCCTGCAGCATGGGAGGAACCTGCGCAGCATAGGGGCTGTTCGCACGCAACTCCTGCCAGGCGATGATGTCGTACTGGCCGTTGGCGAAGAAATCCGACATCTGCGACACATCATTGCGGAAGCGCTCGTTCCACGTGTTGAAGGTCAGCAGCCGGAAAGTGCCATCTGCAGCCAGTGCCGGTCCGGCAAAGCTTGCAACCGTGGCACTGCAAATCGCAAGGGTAAGACGCGAAACACTGGCCAGCCGCGCAAGACGGCGCGCGCCAGAAAGTAAACTTTGCGACATTTTGGAATCCTGATATGACGAAACTTATCAAAAGCGAGGAGATGCTCACCTGATATTGTCGTTATTGCAGGGCAAAATGTAACTTTAATGACATTTTGGCGGACTTACCGCCAGAGGCGAACGCTGCCGGCTGCTTAAATCATAATCAAGCGGGTCTTCCGGCGGCGTTGATCTTCATGTCTTGCGGCCTGAAATGACCGGGTTGCCGTCCGGGCCCTATCACCGCTCCGGCGGTCGAAACAGCGGCTAGCGCCCCAGGCAATCCAAATGGATGATCATACCTGCTCCGGGCACCAGGCAGGCCTGCCGGAATCTATGAGAGCGAACGCAAGCCCCATGCCCGGATAGCTTGGCTTGCTCCATCTGCCACGCCTTGGTGTAGCCGTGACCGAACGGGTCGCGCACGGGGAGACGAAGATGAACGCGAACAGCCTCAATCCACCCGATTTAGAAGCCCGGCGTTCATCAAGCCACAGAAATCCCAGGCGCCATGGTTGGATGGAAGAGGCGCCTGGCAGGAAGCGCCCCAATCCTCTTTCGCCCGATCTCCTCACCCCAGCCGAACGCTGCGCGGGACTATGTGCTGTGCGGGCACTCGGGCTGCTACGGCCATGCATGAGAGGCTATGCGCACCATTTGTAACAACTTGTTCCGCAATCCACCCAGAATGTTTCCTTGCGATCCTGCCTGATGGCCGCGAAAAACTGAGGGCAGCTGTCCAATGAAGCAACAAGTCTGCTGTCTGATGCTTCAGCAGGTAAACTGGCGCGAGGGAGAAATGAACCAGGTGGTGCAGGTTTCCGGTGCACACTGCGCGCCCTTGAAGCTCGCTGGGGTAAATGTCGAGCGGCTGCAGAACGATGCAGCGGCATTCTCCAGATTTGGATATCCGCGCCTTGCCCGACATCTGACCCCTATAACTGCGCCATGGGTTGCCATTGGGGCTCGCATTGCCGGCGTTCCGGTGGGGCTGGCCCTCGGCTTTACGCTCACTTCTGCGGACGGACAGTCATCCAGCGCTCACCTGCTGTCACTGGCTGTTGCGCCGCAGGTGCGAAACAGAGGCATTGGCCGGGCGCTCTCGACCGCTTTCGTCAAGGAGGTCCAGGCAAATGGCGCCTCGCACGTGAGTGCGGCCTACACCTCGCGTCTGCAGCACCGTAGTGCGCTTGAGCATGTCTTATGCGCAGCCGGTTTTGCGGCACCAATACTCGAGGAATTGATCGTGTTTGGCGAGGCTGCCCGTTTTCTGGCCGCCGCCGATGCCTCTCCAGCGGTTCGACGGCGCTCTGGCAACGTGAAAATCCAGAACGTAACGCCCTGGTCGCAGCTCAGTATTGCCGACGAACTTGCGCTCGCTGACCTGCAGCGGCAGCCAGACTATGTCAGCGGCTTTGATCCGGCTCCAGACGCCGAGCGCTTTGAACCGGCTTGTTCGGTCCAGGTGCGGCGGGACGGTCGACTGGTTGGATGGGTCACCGCAGAACATGCGCGCGTCCTGCCGCTTGAGGGGCATCGTGACCGTAAGGCCATCGTCTATCGCTCCGCCTATCTCACTGAAGATCTTTGGCATGGTGGCTGGCTGGTCGGCGGCTTCCGGGCCGCGATGTCAGCTCAGGTCGAAGCCTATGGCCCTGCCTCGATTGTCCAGTTCTATACCAGTGCCCCCCGGATGATGCAGATGGTTCGCCGCCGTTTCGGCCCCATTGCGCTGCGGGTCGACGAGCATTGGGTCATGCGGCACGGCGATGGCCGGCACTCTCTCGCCTTGACAGCCTGCCAACGACCCACCCCTTCATGTAAACAACAGGAGAATTGATGATGGCGATTGATCTGTACAAAATGTTTGGTGTCGAACAGGTTACGGAAATTCAGCGCCGGCTGAGTGAGGACGGCGCGTTCCGCGCCGAAGCTCTCGCCGATCTTAATGGGGCTGTTTCCCGCCACTATGGGATCAGCTTGCCACAGACTTTCGTGGTGATCGAGACGGCAGAGGGATTTCAGGTCTTGGCGCCAGTCGAGGACGATGCGCTCAGTGAGGACGAACTGGATCTCGTTGCAGGGGGAACTGCTCACCGCTGTGTCAACGGTGACCTGAACAACCAGACACGAAAGATCCTTCCTGGTTGATTTAGCTAGGCTGAGCGCGGAGCATATGCTTGCACCAGCGCGGCAGGGGCGTCTCCCTGCCGTGCTCACGCCGGAAGCCGAACCACCTTATCAGCCAATGCCAACGTGCTCGCGCGATGCGTGGCGATAACGGCACCAATTTCTGCTTCGCGCAAACCGGCAAGCAACCGGTTTTGCTGATCCTCTGCAAGATCCGACGTTGTCTCGTCAAGGACCAGGATATCTGGACGGCGCACGAGTGCGCGGGCGATGAGAAGACGCTGGTCCAGACTGCGCGGAACAATGCCCTCCGCGACAAGTGTCTGTATGCCCATTGGCAATGCGGCTATGTCATCCTGCAGCCCTGTCAATCCCAACGCCCAGCTCAGATCTGTCTCTGAAACCGGTGCCATGCCGAGAATGACGTTCCGGATTGTGTCCATGCCCGTTGCCTCGTCCTGAAAGACCGCCCCGAGCCGAGGACGAAAGGTGGCCCAGTCCCAGATCTGCACGCTTCCCTGGCGGTGTGAGGGCGCCGTTCCCGCTTCTGTTGTGCGACCTGGAGCGGCAGGGAGGGCCAGGTCTGCTAGCCCGTTGACCACTATCCTGCCAGCATGCGGCTCCAGCAGTCCAAGCAGGAGCCGCAACACGGTGGTCTTGCCAGATCCCGAAGGACCGGTCAGGGCGAGGATCGTGCCACGTCTGACGTCGAGGCTCAGGTTTTCGATCAATGGCCGGTCTGCGCCCGGGTAGAAAAAGCTGACGGACTCCATCGCTAGTGTCTCTATCCGCGCCTCTTGCGCTGGAGATGCCGCACAATCAGCTCCCCCTGCCTCGGTCCGAAGCGCTTGCACCGGCAATTGCGGTGCTGTTCGACGCGGACGGGTTTTGTAGCCTGTTGGTGTCGCGACAAGAAGCCCCGCCTTGACCACAAGCCCGGCCAGCAACGCAACAGCCAGAAGGTCTGGAGCTAGTCCGGGTATCGGGCTGGCCGTGGGGCTCCCTATCGACACGTGGCCGCCGCTCAGCAGCACCAGTCCGGCGACGGTATGCGGGAGTGCTATCTCTAGGTTTCGCAGGCGGTCTGCCATGTCAAGGCGGCGTTTTTCAGCCCTTTCCCAGCGGGTCAGTTTAAGGCCAACCCGTGCGAGAACCCAATCTCCGGCCCCCAGCAGGCGCAGCCGGGGCATCAATCTTGCGGACAGGCGCAGCTCACCGTCCAGCCGGTCAGAGGCGCGGTACTGGGCGACGTCGCTGCGCTGTACCGGCTGTGCCAGGCGGTATCGCAAGAATAATGCCGGGCCTAGGAGCATCGCCACACAGGCCAGGGGCACCGGCGCGGCGCAGGCCAGTACGATGCCCGCAGGAAGTCCAAGGCCGAGCCCTCGCAGCCTTTGCGAGGTTTGGAGCGCTTGTTTTCGCCGTACGAGCACCTGGTCCGCCAGCCACCGGGCCCGGTGGCTGGCGGAGGGATGAGTGAGAGTGCTTCGCGAAGCAGTGCTCGTCCAGCGCCAGAGGCGGGCACTGATCTCAAGGTCGGCCAATGCCAGATGCCGCAAGGCCAGTCGCCGGCGAAGCGGTTCTGTCAGTCCATAGGCAGCGGCTGCAAGTGCCAGCACCAGACACGCAACTGGCAGTGCAGGTGCCGCCAACAGGCAGACTGGCAGCAAGGAAACTGCCAAGCCGCTGAGGACGGCAGCCAAAGCCTCGCTTTTCCGCGCCATGCGCCGTCCATGCGGGGCAACAAGGGCAAGTGCATCCTCGTGAAGGCCGCTGGCAGGCGGAGCTGGACGGCGCTGGCCATGAGCATCGACGGCAAGCGCGCGTCCGCCAGTGGTATCGATCACGAACGCGGTCATGGGTGCCGTTTTGGGGTTGGCGGGAAAGGCAACGAGAATGCCGATGTCCTGCTTCTGCCACTGGTTGTCCCTGAGACGAACGCGCCGCAAGTGAAGCCCTTTGCTTCTGGCGCGGGAACGCAACTGCTGTTCGTCAAGCAGGTCGCAGCCCGCTACAAGCTCGGCAAGGCGTCGGGCGGTGTCAGTCATCGCACAGACCGTCCAGTGTCAGCCAATGGTCGACGCGGCCACAGACGGTAGCTCTTTCGCCCCTGAGGACCAGCGTGATGCCACAGGCGGCGATCCGGTCGCGCAGTCGCCTTTCGAGGTCAGCCTCCAGGGCATCAAACAGCCCGTCCAGCACCAGAACGGCAGGCTGCCGCAGAAGATCACGGGCGAGCAGCAACCTCCGCTGCTGGCCTCCGGACAGGGCCGGGCGATCAGGGTCGAGCCACATGTCGAGGCCGCCGCGACGGCTGATCTCCGAGTATAGTTCGACTTGCTCGAGTGCCCGGACCAAAGCG
Source organism: Pannonibacter anstelovis (assembly GCF_036881715.1). Lineage (NCBI taxonomy): Bacteria > Pseudomonadati > Pseudomonadota > Alphaproteobacteria > Hyphomicrobiales > Stappiaceae > Pannonibacter > Pannonibacter anstelovis. The sequence continues at coordinate 202,700 of NZ_JBAKBF010000009.1, read as the reverse complement.
TCGGCCGGTAATCCCGGAGCGCCAAGCCGCAGCATGTCGGAAACCGTCCCGGGGCCAAGCGGAACCGGAACATCCTGAAATCCGATCCAGCCAGGAAACCGGGTGGCTGCCTCCGCCATGGGCAGGGAACCAAGGCTTGCGTGGAGCCCAGGGATGGCTTCAAGCCCTGCGAGGGCACGCATGACTGTCGCGCTGGAGCCATCTCCCGGGTCCTTGACGGCAATCACGGACCCCGGAGCGGCCAGTATGGCCGTCTTGGACGTCTGAATCCGCAGCACAGGGGTAGATGGGCGGGAGGTCGGCGCATCTGTTGCTGGGTGATGCAAGGGCTCTCGAGCATGCCGGACAACGCTTGCCATGAGATCCTGATGTCTTGCCGCCGCACCGATCAGCCCCTGAACAGCTGCTGCGACGGGCAGAAGCCGATCCGGCGGAGCCAGCAGGCTGACAGCGAGAAGGCCCAGTGCAAGCGTTTCTCCTGTGCTCATGTCCGAAAGCGCGGCCGCGCCGAGTGCGGCCACCCCGGCGAAGCGTGCAAGGTCGATCAAGGTCTGCAGTCTAGCTGTGGCGGCGCCTGCTTCGCATGCTGACGCCAGGTCTGCAGCATGAGCACCGGCAAGGCGAAGCACCAGCTCGTCGCTGCGGCCGCCGAAAAGCCAGCCTTCGATATGGCTCAGAACATTCGCCTTCGGGACATACGGTGTCCGTTCTGCAAGGTCGGTGAGGTCACCGCTGCGCTGTGTGAGGACATCGCCTCGCCGCGCCGGAACGAGCACCGCCAGCGCCAGGGCGGCGAGTGCTGCAGCGGTCACCACAACGCCGGGATATCCGGCGAGGGTAATAGCTGCCGCCGCCGGCAGTATCAGGCCTGGCAAGTCCAGAACCCGGACGAGAACGCGTGTGCCCCGTTGTACCTGAAGGGGCAAGGCAAGGAGGCTTGCGACCGGCTCGCTCCCCCGTCGGGCGAACCAGTCAAGGGGCAGCCGCCGAAGGCCGGTCTCCACATCGCCGCGCACCATGGTGAAAACCTGTTCAAGCAGGCTTTCCCGCGTCTGCCTGTGCCAAACGCGTCCAAGGCCCCACAACAGGCCGGAGAGTGCAAAAAAGCCCAGCCATGACAATCCGCCTTGTGCGACAGCGAGCGCAGCCAGGACAATCCCCGCCTGGGACAGCATCCCGGCTGCAACGAGCGCGGCCGCCCGGGAGAGGACAGGGCCGAACAGGCGGCGCAGCAGTTCCGCGTCGCTTGCCAGCGCCGGCGCGGGTCGGGAGTGCGATGCCAAGGGGGTCAGCTTCAGCGCGATGCCCGTATAGTCGGCCTCGAAGTCTGCCCGTTGTATGCGGCGGGGGCCGCAGGCTGGATCGTTTATAAGTACATGGGTCGATGTGACAGCCTCCACCACCACGAAATGGATGAAGCGGCTGTGGGCGATGACGGGGAGACCAAGCCCGGACAATTCGCCGGCGTTTCTTCGATATGCAGCTGCGTTGCACCTGTTCTTGCGCGCCAGCTGGACCATCTGTCTGGCTGTCAGGCCCAGTCGTGTTGAGCCCGCCTGCATGCGTAGGGCCTCCAGGCTGACGGGCAGGCCATGATGCGCCAATACGATGGCCAGTGCCGCCACGCCGCATTCGCACGGCTCGGCCTGCCGGACTTGTGGGGTGGCAACTGGACTGGACCACTTGCTCCGCCAGAGCGGCAGTCGTATTCGGAGGTTTCGAAAGAGGTTCAAGCGTCTGTCGCAGCAACTGATGTCGGGTACGAACGCCAGTCTTGGAGTACATGTCAGGCTAGCGCAACTGTGAACAGCCGGAGCGGGTCAATGCAGGATGAAGGATCTATTGAGCCCTTTATGGCGCCCAAGGGGAGCCATCTTTTTCTTCGCCGCGCTCTAACACGCTTGTCTGCAACCGAGGATCTGGATCATTGTGCTCGAATTGAGCCAATGCACGCAGCAAGCTGGCACATATTGATTGCGATCTTTTTATTAATCACTGCTGCGAGTGCATTGGTCATGACTTGTGACCTGCAACTGCAGATTTCCTTCACACACGATGAGAATCCGGCCCAATAGATAAGAGCCTATGCTTAGTGTGTATTCAATCTGCTGGCCGGCTGAGCACAAAACGTAGGCCGCGCTCGTGGTCAGCTCCCGTTTGACAGTACGCAGCGTCTGTCCCGGAGCAGATCCGGGACCAAGGATATGAACCTCATAACAATCGGCCTTTTTCCCTAGTGGCATCTCGACCTGCTCTCAGCTGTCTGCCAGCAGCGCGCGGAGCAGCGTGTCCTGCGGATCGTCAGATCGCAGGGGCTTCGTGCTTTTCGTAAGGGCTGCTCGACATGCCGCCCAGGCCCAGGCCGCGCATTTGGGCGGATGAATCATCCGGCCGCCGTAGACCGGCGGCGTCAGGCTGTTCGCGGCCACGCCCCACCAGAGCCAGGTCTCCTCCAGATAGGCGCGCTGACTGGCGTCGTCCCGCCAGCCCCGCGAGAAATGCGGCCTGTAGCTCTCGGAGGGCTTTGCGTCGAAGAAGACGTTGGGCTGGCTGGTGCCCCGGCCGATGGCGGGGCACCCCAGCACGTTGAACCAGATGGGCTTTGACTGCGGGACCCATGATGGAGATGTTCCGCTTTCCAAGCCGCCCGGCCGGTTGAAATGGAGGTTCGGCCACCAGGCACTGAAATCCTTGATCCGGAAAACCCCAGGCTTGCCAGCGCTCCCATCGGTGATCGGTGTGCGGATCTGAGCGGCCCGATCGGCGCCAGAGGCGTAGAACCAGTCGAAACCCCCGCCGCCAGTGCTGGTCTGAAGGTACCCCTCGATTTGGGCTCCTTGTCACGCAAGCGACTGAAACCAAAGTGCTCAGGTGCAAGACTGTAAATCTGAATTGTTTCAGACGGCGAAAAGAACTTGATCAAATCCGCGCTGTCATCAGGTCCAGAGAATACAGGCCGTGAGAGACCGGTTCCGGTCGTTCTGGCGACTGTGCCAGTGCTCTGCCCGCCCCGAATAACCTCAGAAAACAAAGGAGAACGCGGCCAAGGCCAGATCGGGAAAATGTCATTGTAAGGGAAGATGGCGGACAGAGAGGGATTCGAACCCTCGATACGGTTTCCCGTATACACGCGTTCCAGGCGTGCGCCTTCAACCACTCGGCCACCTGTCCGTCCGCAGCGGGCTTGCCGCTTGGAGTGCGCGGAATATACCCAGATGGACGCGGAGTGCAAGGACCGGCGGCAAATTTTTTCCAGCTTTTCAGGACGTTGCCGGAACAGGACGGCCATGGGCGAAGAAGTGCTGCGAAAAATGGCGGAAAGACTAGGTTTTTTCGAGGCTCTTGAGGCGGCAGCGGAGCGTTCGGCGCCGGGGAAAACTTTGCCGTGGCAGCTTCATCCGCTTTGCGGGATGGTCTTTTGCAGCAAAATCTGAAAAAAGCGGTGAGGCTGGGCTCCAGGGATCAGGTGAGGCCCTGCCACACCGGTGGCCGCGTTGCGCGGCTTTGGAAATGGGAGGCTCTGGACGCATGTTTGCTCTCTTGCGCCTGGTGTTGCGACTGGCCGGATTCTTCCTGCTTGGTGTTGCCGTGGTCGCGGCAGTGGTCGATGGAAGCCGCTCCGTTGCGGCATCCGGCTTCTCCTTCACGCCCCTGGCGGAAGTCTGGGCCGAGTTCTCAGCCGAAAGCCTTGCCCTTGCCGGCAAGGCAGTCGTGACCCATGTGGGTGCCTGGGCCTGGGATTGGGTGATTGGAGCGGTCTTGTCCCTGCCGGTCTGGGCGGTGGCGATGCCTGCAGCCTTTTTGCTGCTGGCGGCAGGCTCCGCCCGCACGCGCCGCGAGATCATCTGATGCCGTGAAAGGCTGTCCAGTTTCGGCCGGGCCGCCGCCATCTGTCTCACAGGGAGTGCAAGACATGTCCTTCATGACCATGCTGAGCCGGAAATTCGTTCTGCCAACGGCGGCTGAGGCCCTGCCGGGCCGGGCAGAGCCTGTCCGCCTCACCCAGCCGCATGCCGTGCTGGGCCGCCCGCTGACACCCCCCTGGCCGGAGGGCATGCAGGCCGTGTGTTTCGGCATGGGCTGTTTCTGGGGAGCAGAGCGCGCCTTCTGGAGTCTTGCGGGTGTTCATGTCACGGCTGCCGGCTATGCGGGCGGGCACACGCCGAACCCGACCTACAACGAGGTCTGCACGGGCCGCACCGCCCATGCGGAGGTGGTGCTGGTGGTGCATGATCCGAAGGTTTTGCCACTTGCCGCGCTGCTGAAACTCTTCTGGGAGCGGCATGATCCCACCGAAGGCATGCGCCAGGGCAATGATGTGGGTACGCAATACCGTTCGGTGATCTATCTGCCGGATGAGGCCGCTTTGGCTGAGGCCGGGGCCTCGCGCGCGGCCTATGCGGCGGATCTGCAGGCGGCCGGGCACACGCGCGCCATAACCACGGAAATTGCCTCCGGCGTTCCGTTCTATTTTGCCGAGGACTATCACCAGCAGTATCTGGCGAAGAATCCGAACGGCTACTGTGGCCTGCGCGGCACCGGGGTCCTGTGTTCTCCCGCAGTGCCCCTGCCGGAAAGCGCAGAGGAGAGCGGGGCCTGATGCTGGACCGCACCCTGACTGCTGCAGATGGAACGCGCCTTCTGACAGGCAGCCCGCAGAACGGGCTGGCTGCGCCCCAAGGCGCGCCGCCAGGGGTTATTTTGCGGGCGATGATTCTTGACGGGGTGATCACCGCGCGTGCTGCGTTGAAGGGGAAGCCTGACCGTGAGGCCATTGCAGCCGCGCGCCGGGACCTCAGGGAAGCGCGCTGGTGCTTCAAGGTGTTCCGCAAGGCCATGGGCCCAGCTTATCCGGCCCGGGCAGCCCGGCTGCAGGCCGCCTCCCGCGCCATGAAGCATCTGGCACGCATTCTGGCCGCTGATGTGGCGCCGGATCCTGCGGCTCTGGCGGAACTCTTGGCGGCGGCGGATGCGCTGCTGCGCCGCTGCGAGGGGGATGCGGTGTCATTGGCGCCGTTCCAGGCGGATGAAGCCCGTTGCAAGACCTATCTGCGCAAGCTGCGGCGCAAGGCGTCTGATGAGACGAAAATGCAGGATGCCAACCTGTTGCAGGCCAGTGAAGCTGAGGCCCGCTGGCAGCGCCGGCAGGCGCAGATCGCGCTCATCCAGCATGTGCTGGCCTGGGCCGGGCTTCTGCCGGAGGCAGAGGCCGTTGCCACGGCGGAGGAAGTGCAGGGTCCTTGAGGAAAGAGGCAAGGGGCCGCCGCTGCGCTCAGCCGGCAAATACTGCCTTCATATGCTTGCAGTTTGCCTCGCATTCACACATCGTTAAGCATGATCAGCCTAGCGTTACCTTGGCTGGGGTGTGTCTCTCGTCCGGCTGACGGTTCCGTCAGCCTTTCCCCGTCCGAACCTTGTGAAAACCGCTGCCGGATGACGGCTGCCGCGAGCGCGCCCCGGAGGGCATGCTGAAGGTGAGAACGGCATGATCCGCTACGACAGCCTGCGTGCCGCAGGCTTCAGGCTGCTGATGTTCTTCCTATGGGCCAATGTTCTGGCCGTGACGGCGGCTGGCTGGTTCAATCCGCAGACCTCAGCCTCCATGGTTTCGGGTGCGGCGCTCATTCTGGGGGCCGGCGCCACGGCCCTGTGGCTGCGGGCAGAGCAGGGCACGGCGGCCCGCGTGGCCGCGGCCATCGTCATGGCCTGCCTGTCTCTTCTCTTGATGGCCTCTCTGACGGATGATCCGGCCTTTACGGCCTGGCAGCACCTTGCGCAGCTTTACGGGCTGCTGCTGCTTGCGGTGCTGGCGGCCGGTCTGGACTGGCGTATGACGGCCGCCTATGGCGCCGCAAATGCTGCGCTGCATGTTCTTGCCGCAGCCTTTTACCCCTGGGCCATCCCGCCGGAAGGCAGCGGCTGGCCGCAGGTGCTGGCCTATGTGGCTGTGACGGGCCTTTTCACCGGCGCCCTTTGCCGCTTCCTCGCGCATCTTCAGCATCTGGAACAGGCTGACAATGCAGAGCTTGCCGGAGCCCATCAGCGCATCAGTGCGCTTGAGGCGGAGCTGGCAATGACGCGCCGGCCGGAACCTTCCGTGCTTTCCATGCCCTTACATGTCCCGGTCTCCCCTGAGCCGCTGCCTGAGCGGGGGCAATCTGCGGCCTCGGCTTTGAAACGGGCCGAGCTGGAAACAGGCCTTGCGCTGATCTCGGGCCAGATTTCGGATCTGCGCCGGCAGGCGGCAGCTCTGGCCGCGCGCATAGGGGAAGGGGCGCAAGGCAGCGCCGGTCTGGGCGGCACCGGCAGCGCCACATCCGGCCGGATCGAGAAGATCGCCAATGCCTCGGGCGAGCTGGCAGCCTCCGTTAGTGATATCGCCCGCAAGGTCGCAGGGGCATCCGGCGCCATCTCCGAAGTGGCGCGGGGCACCGAAGCCTCCAGCCAGCGTATCACCAGCCTGGCCGGTTCGGTGGGCCGCATTGGCGAAGTGGTCGGCATGATTCAGGCCATCGCCGGGCAGACCAACCTTCTGGCGCTCAACGCCACCATTGAGGCTGCACGCGCCGGTGCTGCCGGGCGCGGCTTTGCCGTTGTCGCCTCTGAGGTGAAGGATCTCGCCACCCAGACGGCCAAGGCCACGAGTGACATCACCGCCCAGATCAACGCCATCGCGGCCGAGACAAAGGGCGCTGTCGAGGCCATCGGCGGGATCACGTCCGTCATGGGCACGCTGGATGAAAGCACGGCGGAGATCGCCCGTGCCATCGCCGCACAGGAAGAAACCGCCACCCGCCTCGAAGCAACCGCCCGCGATGTGCTGGATGGCAACAGCCGTCTTGCCGGAGAGACCGGGGCCCTCTTCGCGCTGACCGCCAGCCTCGGCGCCTCTGCCTCGTCCCTGCAGCAGGGACTGGCTGAGCTGGAAGCGCAGGCGGCAAGGCTGCGCGATGCGCTGGAAACCGAAGACGGCAGAACCCACGGCGCTTTCGCCGCATGAGGCAAGGCCTCCGCAAGGCTGATTGGCGTCAGGGGATGACTTTGGCAGCCGATGCGCCTACCTATTCCTCATGAGCCAGAACACAGTCCTTGATGCGGCGCTGCGGCAGCGGCGCGGGTTTGAAAACCGGTTGCACACGGCATTGCTTGCCGCAGGGAGCCTGATGCTGCTTGTGGTCTGCGCTTATGTTCTGGGCGGGCAGACCGGGGTTCTTTGGGCGCTGGGCGGCGGCGGCTTCATGCTCTACGGGGCAATGAATGTATCGCCCGCGCTGGTGCTGCGGCTCTATAAGGCGCGGCATCTGCCGGAACATGTGTTTCCCGAGGGCCATCAGGTGCTGACAGTGCTCGCCCGGCGGGCAGGCCTGCCGGCGGTGCCGAAGCTCTATTACGTTCCCAGCCGCATGATGAATGCCTTTGCCGTGGGCCGGGCGGAGGATGCAGCCGTCTGCGTGACGGACGGGCTGATCCGGGGGCTCACCTTGCGCGAGTTTGCGGGCGTCATGGCCCATGAGGTCAGCCACATCCGCAATGGCGATGTGCGGGTGATGGCGCTGGCCGATATCGTGGCGCGGCTCACATCCTCCATGTCTTTCGTGGGTCTGTTCCTGTTCTTCTTCCACATCCCGTCGATGATTGCAGGCGGTGCCGGTGTACCGTGGGTGCTGATCGTGCTGCTGATGGCCGCGCCAACCGTTGGCACCCTTCTGCAGCTGGCGCTGTCGCGCACACGGGAATTCGATGCCGACCTGGGTGCAGCCGAACTGACCGGCGACCCGGACGGCCTTGCCTTTGCCCTGCTGAAGCTGGAGCGTGTGCAGGGCAGGATGTGGGAAGCGATGGCCTTGCCGGGCGCGCGCATTCCCGAGCCGTCGATCCTGCGCACTCATCCCAAGACTGAAGAGCGGGTGCAGCGTCTGCGTGAACTGAAGCTTCATGGCGATCCGCTGGTCTTCGATCACGGTGCACCGGTGGCCGGAAAGTCCATCGTGCCCAATATCGGCAAGCCGCGCTTCCGCGCCCGCGGGCTTGGGGTGTGGTACTGAGCCTGCCGGCTGACGCAGAAGCGGGAAGGAATGCCGCTTTGGGGCTTGCCCTTGCGGGATGAGCGCGGCATGTATCCGCCTCCATACCAGACGGATGCTCCCTTGACCGGCACTCACGCGACAGATCCTGGATACTTCTCGGCGCCCTTGCCTGCGGGCACGGTGCTGCTGGTGGATGCGTTGAAGACGGGCAGGGCGGAGTTATTCTCCGCGCCGCGCCGTGTGCTCGCCTGCCGCAAGCTGCAGGAGGTTCCGGCGTTTCTGGCACAGCTTGAAGCGGCCCGGAAGGATGGCGCGCATCTGGCCGGGTTCTTCGCCTATGAATTCGGCTTTGCCTTCGAGCCGAAGCTGGCCTCAAGCCATCAGGATACGGGTGAGCTGCTGGGCTGGTTCGGTGTCTACGACGCGCCGCAGGAGCTGGCGCTGGCAGAGGTTTTCGCTCTGCTGGCACAGGCTTCCGGCGGGGCAGATGCGGGCGTCTCCGGCTTCTCCTACGACATGGACCGGGCCCGTTATGCTGAGGCTTTTGCCGCTGTGCAGCATCATCTGGCAGTTGGGGATATCTATCAGGCAAACCTGACCATGCGCGCCCGCTTTGCCCATCACGGGCCGGTGGAAGCGCAGTTTGCCCGGCTGCTGCGCCGCCAGCCTGTGCCTTATGCGGCTTTCATCAAGCTGGAAGACCGTGCCATCCTCTCCCTGTCGCCGGAGCTGTTTCTGGAGCGAAAAGGTGAGCTGCTGCGCACCCGGCCGATGAAGGGCACCGCCCCGCGCGGGCGCGACACTGCGGAAGATGCCGCGATTGCCGAAAGGCTCGCCAGCGATCCGAAGCAGCGGGCTGAAAACGTCATGATCGCCGATCTCATGCGCAACGACCTGTCGCGGGTGACGGAGGCTGGCTCGGTTGCCGTGCATGATGTCTTTGCGGTGGAGCGTTACCGCAGCCTGCACCAGATGGTCACCGGCGTTTCTGGCCGCATGCTGCCGGGTATGGAGCTTCCTGCCATCATCGAAGGGCTGTTTCCCTGCGGCTCGATCACGGGCGCGCCGAAGCTCAGTGCCATGCAGATCATCTGGGCGCAGGAGACGGGGCCGCGCGGCGTTTACACCGGCTCCATCGGCACCATCGCGCCCTCCGGTGATTTCAGCTTCAACGTCGCCATCCGCACGCTGGTTCTGAAGCAGGATGGCACGGGTGAGGCGGGGATCGGCTCGGGCGTGGTGTTCGATTCCGGTGCTGCGCCCGAATATGATGAATGCCTTTTGAAGCTGCGCTTTCTGACGGCGCCGGACGAGAGTTTCGAGCTGATCGAAACACTGGGCTGGACGCCGGAAGATGGCTATCTGCTGCTTGCCCGGCATCTGGCGCGGCTCAAAGACAGCGCCCGCTACTTTGGTTTTGCCTGCGATCCGGCGGGCATCGAGGCGCAGCTTGAGGAACTGGCCAGGGGTTTCACGGGGCCGCAGCGTGTGCGGCTGCTGCTGGCGGCAGATGGGGCTGTGACGCTCACCCATGCGGATTTCGTGCCCACGGCAGCGGGAGAGGTCTGGCCCGTCACCCTCTCGGCTATTCGGACCTCGGCAGAAGACCGGTTCCTCTTCCACAAGACCACCCGCCGCGCTCTGTATGATGAGAGCCTCAAGACGGCCATGGCAGCAGGGTTCAAGGAGATCCTGTTCGAAAACGAAGATGGCTTTCTGACGGAAGGCAGCTTCACCAACCTCTTCATCGCCCGCCATGGACGTTTGCTGACGCCCGCTCTGAAGCACGGCGTGCTGCCCGGCACGCTTCGGGCGGCCTTGCTGGACAAGCGCCTGGCCGCAGAAGCCGACCTGACGCGCGCCGATCTCTTCTCCGGCGCAGCGGTCTATGTAGGCAACTCCCTGCGCGGCCTCGTGCGGGTGCAACTGGTGCTGCCGGAGGACCGAGCCCCTTGAGGAGCCAGCCTGATGCCAAGGCCTTGAGATGTGCCGTCATCCCGGTGCCCTGGTCTCAATCTTTCCTTGCGCAAATGACGTAACGGTGCTGGGTTTGGCGTTCCAGCCGCTTCAGAAAGCTGAAGTTGGCCTTTTGTGCGCGGTGGACTGCGCGCATGCCGGTGTCGATCGTGATCTTGCTGAAACCCGCAGCATGGAGCAGATCCTTCACTTCGGCAGCCCTTGCTCCACCTGAGAAATGCACCCGGGACAGGATGCTCCGGTGGGTCTCGATCTGACTGTTGGCCTGATCGTTCCCGAGGGATGCATCCGGGGCGGATGTGCGGCTGGCGATCCAGGCAGCACAGCGGCTGGCGAGCCGGGCGATCAGGCTCTGGTTGACGAAATCGCCGTCGATGATGATGAGGCTTCCGCCCGGCTTCAGCACCCTGTGCCACTCCCGGAAGCAGGCCAGAGGGTCCACCAGCGTCCACACCAGATGCCGGTTAGTGATCACGTCATAGCTCTCGTCCGGCTCCATTGTGTTTTCTGCATCGCCCATGAGAAAACGGATGGCACGGCCGCGCTCGCGCGCTTTTTTCCGCGCCCGTTCCAGCATTGGTTCGGCCCAGTCCATGCCGGTGACGGAAAAGCCGAGATCATCCAGAAGGTGCGAGAGGACCGCCGTTCCGCAGGCGAGGTCAAGCACTCTTCGTCCTGCGCCTTCGCCCAGATGCTTGCGCAACAGCCCGTGCCAGGCGGCCCGTTCCGCTTCGGAGAAGATTTCATGGCCGGGCTGCAGGTCGAAGGTTTCAGCCCGCAGGGACCAGTAGGCCTGGATCTCTTCTCTGAGGTTATGGTTCGTGCGAAAGGCAGCTTCGTTCATCGCGGCTTGTTCCTGCAGGATGAAAGTCAATCTGGAAAGCTTCTAAAAGATAAAAGTTGACTTTTAAAGTCATAAAAAATAGTGCTCGTCTATATTTTCCGTCAGGAGATGCAATCGTGATGCAGTTCAAGAACGTGGCCTTTGCCGCGATGGCTTTGCTCGCCCTGGTTTCAGGCGCCAGTGCAGCCGAAAAGGTCAAGATTATCGATGTGACAGGCCGTGAAGTCGAGGTATCCGTGCCTGCGCAACGCGTCATTCTCGGAGAAGGCCGCCAGATCTATTTCGTTGCTGCACTCGATACGGAAGATCCGTTTGGCCGTGTTGCAGGCTGGCGGGACGATTTCAAGAAGGCGGATCTCGACGGCTACAATGCCTATCTCGAAAAATTCCCCGGGATGGAAAAGATTCCGACCTTCGGTGGCATGAAGGACGGCACCTTCGACATTGAACAGGCCGTGGCGCTGAAGCCTGACGTGATCATCATGAACACGGAAGCCAAGTCGGCCACTGAAGAGGCCGGTTACATCGAGAAGCTGGCCAAGGTCGGCATTCCGCTGGTCTACATCGACTTCCGCGAAAAGCCGATGCAGAACACCGATGCTTCCATGCATATCATCGGCCAGCTGCTGGGCAAGGAAGACCGTGCCGAAGAGTTCGTGGCCTTCCGTCAGGCGCAGATCGCCAAGGTCACTGAGACACTGGAGAAGGCGGTTGACCTGAAAAAGCCGCTTGTCTTCGTTGAGCGCGCGGGTGGCTACAGCGAAGATTGCTGCATGTCCTTCGGCAACGAGAACTTCGGCAAGATGGTGGAATTGGCCGGTGGCGTGAACATGGGCACCGAGTTCATTCCCGGTACCTTCGGCACCGTCAATCCGGAACAGATCATTGCCTCGAACCCGGACCAGATCATCATCACCGGTTCCAACTGGGAGCTTTACGTTCCGGGCGGCAGCTGGGTCGGCGTTGGTCCAGGGGCGGACCAGACGGAGGCCGTGCGCAAGCTGGGCAATCTGATGCAGCGTCCGGCCTTCACCGGGATCAAGGCCGTCAAGGACGGGAATGTCCATGCCATCTGGCATCAGTTTTACAACAGTCCCTATCAGTTCGTGGCCGTTCAGCAGATGGCCAAGTGGCTGCACCCGGAGCTGTTCAAGGATCTTGATGCGGATGCAACCTTCAAGGAGCTGCATGACCGCTTCCTGCCGGTGGACTACCGTCCGGGGTACTTCGCCTCACTGAAGTCCGCCGGGTAACCGTCCGCACCCGTCTCATGCCCGGCGCCCCTGCATCCTGCACGGCGCCGGGCCGCATTTTTGAGGGAGTGTCATCCATGGCAGTCATGGTGGATGAAGAGCTTGCGGCCGGGGGCAGTGCGCAGTACCGCGCTCTTGCCGCCCGGCGCCTTCTGTTTCTTGGTGCCATGCTCGGCGCTCTGCTTCTCAGTCTTGCCCTCGACATGGGCCTTGGGCCCGCCCGCTACACCATTGGCGAGGTGATCTCCGCCATCGTCAGCCCGTCCACCGTGTCCGATCAGCTCCGGGTCGTCATCTGGGACATCCGTATGCCGATCGCGCTGATGGCGGTGACCGTCGGCGGCTGCCTGTCGCTGGCAGGCGCGCAGATGCAGACGATCCTGGCAAATCCTCTGGCCAGCCCATTCACGCTGGGCATCTCCGCCGCTGCCGGTTTCGGTGCAGCGCTGGCGCTGGTGGGCGGGGTCGCGATCTTTCCGGCAGCACTGCATTATATGGTGCCCATCAACGCCTTTCTGATGGCGATGCTGGCCTCGCTGTTCATCTATGGTGCCTCGAACCTGCGCGGCGTGACGGTGGAAACCATCATCCTGCTTGGCATCGCGCTGGTCTTTACCTTCAATGCGCTTCTCGCGCTGATGCAATATCTTGCGTCCGAACAGGCGCTTGCGGCGGTCGTTTTCTGGACCATGGGCTCGCTCACCAAAGCTACCTGGAGCAAGGTGGCGGTCACGGGGGCTGTTCTCCTTTTTTGTGCGCCGCTCTTTGCCCGTCAGGCCTGGGCGCTGACAGCCCTGCGCCTTGGCGATGACAAGGCGGCATCCTTCGGCGTCAACGTCAAGCGCCTCCGGCTGGAAACGCTGTTGCTGGTCAGCTTGCTGGCTGCGATCCCGGTGTCCTTCGTTGGCACTATCGGTTTTGTCGGTCTCGTTGGGCCGCATATTGCCCGGATGGTGGTGGGGGAGGACCAGCGCTTCTTCCTGCCCGCCTCGATCCTGTGCGGCGCTCTGCTTCTGTCGGTCACTTCGGTCGTCTCCAAGGTGCTGCTGCCCGGGGCGATCCTGCCCATCGGCGTGGTTACCGCGCTGGTTGGCGTTCCCTTCTTCTTCTCTCTTATTTTCACCAACCGGAGGAAGGCATGGTAAGTGTCAGGCTTGAGACGCTCGGCGCGAAATACGGCCGGGCCACCGTTTTCTCCGGCATCACCACGGGCGATATCAACGGCGGCGCACTGACTGCCGTCATTGGCCCCAACGCGGCGGGAAAGTCCACGCTGTTCAAGCGCATTGCCGGGCTCCTCAAAGGAGAGGGCGTGGTGCACGTGAGCGGTGCGGACAATCTGGACCAGCCGGTCTGCTACATGCCGCAGGATACGGGTGCCAATGCGGTGCTGACGGTCTATGAATCCGTGCTTCTTGCCGCCAAGCAGGGCGGAACCTGGAAGGTGGAAGCGGGCGAACTGGCGGAAATCGACCGGGTGCTGCACGCGCTCAAGATCACCGATCTGGCGTTCCGTGATCTTGGCCAGCTTTCCGGCGGTCAGCGCCAGCTGGTGGCCATCGCCCAGGCGCTGGTTCGCAAGCCGCGTGTGCTCCTGATGGACGAACCCACGTCGGCACTGGATCTCTTCCGCCAGATCGAGGTGCTGCAGTTCATGAAGAGCCTCGCCGCCCGCGACGGCATGGCCGTGCTCATTGCCCTGCATGACCTCAATCATGCCATGCGCTACTGCGAGCACGCCATGGTGGTTGCCAAAGGCAGGCTGGTTGCCAGCGGCGCAGTTCAGGAGGTCATCACTCCAGCCATGCTGCGCGAAGTCTACAAGGTGGAAGCCCGGATCGAACCCTGCACGCTGGGCCGCCCGCAGATCATTGTGGATGCGGCGCTGGTGGCGTGAAAGCCAGGCTTCATTTAGCCAGCAAAATTAAAAACAAAAGCCCCGCCGGAGCGGTCTCCGGCGGGGCTTTTGTTGCAGGAACTATTCCGGTCAGCCGCGCAGCGTGCCGCCGGTGGCCTTTTCGACGGCAGCGACGATCTTCTTCGCCACGGCTTCGATTTCCTCTTCCGTCAGCGTCTTGGCCTTGGGCTGCAGGGTCACGTCGATGGCGAGCGACTTCTTGCCTTCGCCGACGCCTGCGCCTTCGTAGATGTCGAACAGAGCCACATCGCTGATCAGCACCTTGTCAGCGCCCTTGGCCGCCTTCAGCAGCTTGTCGGCAGTCACATCCGCATTCACCACGAAGGCGAAGTCGCGGCGCACCGGCATGAGGTCGGCCACGTCCAGCGCGCCCTTGGAGCGGGTTGCCTTGGCCTTCGATTCAGGCACGGCGTCGAAATGGATCTCGAAGCCGACCATCGGGCCTTCCGCATCCATCAGGCCGAGGGTGCGCGGGTGGATCTCGCCGAACACGGCCAGCGCCACCTTCGGACCCAGCTTCAGTGCGCCGGAGCGGCCCGGATGGAACCAGCCCGGTGCATCGGTGAAGACCTGCAGCTTGTCCACCGGCGCACCGATGGCGGCGAGCACGGCTTCGGCATCTGCCTTGGCATCGAATACGTCAACGCTCCCGGCTGCACCCGTCCAGTGGCGGCCGCCGCCGGTCATCTTGGCCGTGCCGCGGCGGATGCCGGCAGCTACCATGCGCTGGCCTTCCGGCGTGTCATCCACGAACACCTGACCGACCTCGAACAGTGCCACATCGGCAAAGCCGCGGTCGGCATTGCGCTGGGCAGCGGCGATGAGGCCCGGCAGCAGGCTGGGGCGCATGTTGGAAAGGTCAGCCGAAATCGGGTTGGCCAGTTCCAGCACCGGATTGCCGCCGCCGAAGGCCTCCGCTTGATCCTTGGAGATGAAGGACCATGTGACCGCCTCGTCCATGCCGCGTGCGGCCAGCGTGCGGCGGGCGCGGGAGCGGCGGATCTGGCCGGTGGTCAGCACCTTGGCGCCGACAGAGCCGGAGCGCGGCAGCGGCACCGGAGCGACGCGGTCGAGGCCAACAATGCGCACCACTTCCTCGGCAAGGTCCGCCTTGCCTTCGATGTCCGGACGCCAGCTCGGCGGAGCAACGCGCACCACATCGCCCTGGCCAGTGACCCAGAAGCCGAGAGCCTTCAGGATCATGTTGATTTCCACCTTGGAAATCTCCAGCCCGGTCAGGCGCTTCACTTCCGCATAGGGGAATTCGATGATGCGCACGTTCTCCGGCACGGTGCCGGTGGTGACCAGTTCGGAGGCTTCGCCGCCGCACAGGTCGAGCACCAGCTGCGTTGCCATCTCGAGGCCGGGGATCATGAAGTCCGGATCAACGCCGCGCTCGAAACGGTAGCGCGCATCGGTGTTGACGCCCAGCTTGCGGCCGGTGCGGGCAATGCCGTTCTCGTCCCAAAGGGCCGACTCGATCAGCACATCGACGGTGGTCTCGTCACAGCCTGAATGCTCACCGCCCAGAATGCCGCCAAGGGACTCAACGCCCTTGTCATCGGAGATGACGCACATGCTGCCGTCGAGCTGATAGGTCTTGCCGTTAAGGCCGAGGATTTCCTCGCCCTCCTTTGCCCGGCGCACCACCAGATTGCCCGCAACCTTCGCCGCATCGAACACATGCAGCGGGCGGGCCTGATCGAAGGTCATGTAGTTGGTGATGTCCACCAGCGCGTTGATCGGGCGCAGGCCGATGGCCTTCAGCCGGTCCTGCATCCACTTCGGCGAAGGGCCGTTCTTCACGCCGCGCACCAGCCGCAGGCCGAAGGCCTTGCAGAGGGCTTCCGTATCACCGAAGTCGAGCGTCACGTTCGTGGGGCAGGGGAAGCTGCCGCGCACCGGGGTGATCTTGCGCTCCTTCAGTTTGCCAAGGCCGGCCGCTGCCAGATCCCGGGCAACGCCATAGACGCCCGTGCAGTCCGGACGGTTCGGCGTCAGGCCGATCTCGATGACCGGATCATTGAGGCCGAGATAATCGGCATAGGACATGCCGACGGGGGCATCTTCCGGCAGGTCGATGATGCCGTTGTGCTCTTCCGACAGCTCCAGCTCGCGCTCGGAGCACATCATGCCGAAGCTCTCCACGTCGCGGATCTTGCCCACGGAAAGCGTGACATCAAGGCCCGGCACATAGTCGCCCGGCAGGCCCAGCACGCCGACAAGGCCGGTGCGGGCATTGGGCGCGCCGCAAACCACCTGCAGCAGGGTGCCGGAGCCATTGTCCACCTTCAGCACGCGCAGGCGGTCCGCATTCGGGTGCTGCTCGGCAGACACGACCTTTGCAATGCGGAAAGGCGCGAGTTTCGCCGCCGGGTCGGTGACTTCCTCGACTTCGAGGCCGATCATGGTCAGGCGCTCGACGATTTCGTCCAGCGTTGCCTCGGTCTCCAGATGCTCCTTGAGCCAGGACAGGGTGAATTTCATCGGTGCAATCTCATCTTGTTGCCGCCCGGCTGCCGCCCGAAGGGGCGCCCGGCGCAGTCAGAAAATCAGGTCTCAGCTCGACAGGCCGCCGAACAGGGTCGGCAGGTCGAGGGGGCGGAAGCCGTAGTGCTTCAGCCAGCGCACGTCGGCATCGAAGAAGGCGCGCAGGTCCGGCATGCCGTATTTCAGCATGGCGATGCGGTCGATGCCCATGCCCCAGGCAAAGCCCTGATACTCGTCCGGATCCAGCCCGCAGTTGCGGATGACATTGGGATGCACCATGCCGCAGCCGAGGATTTCCAGCCAGTCATTGCCCTCGCCGAACTTCACCTCAGCACCGGAGCGGTCGCACTGGATGTCCACTTCCATGGACGGCTCGGTGAAGGGGAAGAACGACGGGCGGAAGCGCATCTTGATGTCGTTCACCTCGAAGAAGGCCTTGCAGAATTCTTCGAGGATCCACTTCAGATGGCCCATGTGGCTGCCTTTGTCGATGACGAGGCCTTCCACCTGATGGAACATCGGCGTGTGGGTCTGGTCACTGTCGCAGCGGTAGGTGCGGCCTGGGATGATGACGCGGATCGGCGGGGTCTGCGAGCGCATGGTGCGGATCTGCACCGGCGAGGTGTGGGTGCGCAGCAGCAGGCGTTCGCCGTTTTCCTTCGGATTGAAGAAGAACGTGTCATGCATGTCGCGTGCCGGATGGCCGAGCGGGAAGTTCAGCGCGGTGAAGTTCAGCTCGTCCGTCTCGATATCCGGGCCTTCGGCAACGGCAAAGCCCATGTCGGCGAAGATGGCGGTCAGCTCGTCGATCACCTGCGCGATCGGATGCACGCGGCCCGTTTCGGCAGGAGCGGCCCGCAACGGCAGGGTCACGTCCACCCGCTCGCTGGCCAGGCGCGCCTCAAGGGCTGCTTCCTTCAGCACGTCCTTGCGGGCGGCGATCTCGTCGGTGACGCGGGTCTTCAGGCTGTTCAGCGCCGGGCCCTTGCTCTGGCGCTCTTCCGGGCTCATGGAGCCCAGCGTCTTCATCAGTTCAGAGATGCTGCCCTTCTTGCCGAGGGCGGCGATGCGCACCTCCTCAAGGGCGGCCTCGGTTGCCGCCGCAGCAATGGCTGCGGAGATCTCGGAGTACAGGCTGTCGATATCGGACATGAGCTCTTCGGTCGTTGGTTGGCTGTGGCCGCCGGAGCGGGCCACGGGCTTGAGGCGAATGCAAGGATTGCGGGTCTTTTAGCAGAAAAGGCAGGCGATGCCACAGCCAAGCCACAGGGATGTGACGGGCAGCAGGCCTGAGGTTGGCCAGAAGCTGGGCAGGCGCGAAAAAGCTGCGTGCGCCCGGCTCAGGCCGAGCGGCTAAATCGTCCGCAGGCGGAGCCCTGCGCGGCGGTGTTGCGGAGACGGCGCACGGCAAAACGGCGCGCGCAAAGCTCATGCGCGGTGCCAGTCATGTTTGCGATGCAAGGTGCCAGTGTCACGGCCGTTTCATCCCGCAGTCCGGTTTGGAAGCGGCACGAGTATACGTGCCCGCCGCCCGATGGCAAGCCCGCAGGCAGAAGAACCAGCCGCAGCGTGCCACTGCTGCGGCTGGTGCCGGATCATACCAACTCTCGATGAGCTTGACTCATCGGGAGTTGGTTAAGCCTGTGCGGCGCTTGAGCAATTTCAAGGCGTGATGCGTCAGCATCGAAAGCCTTGGTATCAGATGCTCTTGAGGTAAGCCGCGATGATGTCGCGTGCGGCTTCCAAGTCCTTGCGGGCGATCATTTCGGTGACCGTGTGGATGTAGCGGGTGCCGACGACGATGCCGACGGCACGGGCGCCTGCGGCGGCCTGCTGGGCGGCTGCGCCATCCTGACCGCCCGAGCGCAGCATGGTGCGCTGGTAGGGGATCTTTTCCTTGATGGCCAGCTCCTCGATCTCGCTGACCAGCGCCCGGTCGGCAATGAAGGAGCCGTCCTTCACATGCAGGCCGAAACCGCCACCCATGACCGTGGTGCGGTCCTGCTCCGGCACACCCGGCGTGTCGCAGGCCAGCGTTACGTCGATACCGAGGCCGATATCCGGCTTGATGGCATAGGCCGCTGTACGGGCGCCTCGCAGACCCACTTCCTCCTGCGCCGTGAAGGCGACGTGGATCTCGCACTCATGCTTGGCCTTGCCAAGCGCACGGATGGCTTCGATGCCCAGCCAGCAGGCGATGCGGTTGTCCAGCGCCTTGGAGACGATGCTGTCGCCCATTTCCAGGAACGGCTCGTCCATGGTTACCATGTCGCCGATGCGCACGATGTCCTTGGCCTTCTCGCCGAGGCCCATGTCGATGACGAACTCGTCCGGCTCCGGCACCTTCTTGCGTTCTTCCGGCGAAGAGATATGCACCGGCTTGCCGCCGGGGTTCATCACGCCCTTGAAGTCGCCCTTGTCGGTGGACACCAGCACGCGGCGGGAGAAGAGATTGCGCGGATCAAAGCCGCCGACCGGATGCACATGGACGAAGCCCTTGTCCGTCACATGGGAAACGAGGAAGCCGATCTCGTCCATGTGGCAGAGCAGCATCACCTTGAGCGGCGACTTGGACTTCTTGCGCGGATCGCGCCGGCACAGCAGCGAGCCCATGGCATCGGTGCGCACCTCATCGAAGAGATCTTTGATCTCGGCTTCGATGAGGGCGCGGACCCGGTGCTCATGTCCGGGCACGCCCGGAGTTTCGCAAAGGCGGCGGAGCAGGTCGATATTCATGGAAAGAGGTTCCCGAAGGTGATTTGACGCCTTCAGATTAGGTCATGCCGAAGGGAGACGGAAGTCCCTGCCTTTGGATGGCAGGCCTGGCGGGCGGCGCGCCGTCCGCTGCCCGGTTCAAAGCAAAACCCCGGCACGGGCCTGAGCCGGAACCGGGGTCGAAAGATACAGCGGCGTTCTGCCTGCCTTACTCGGCGGCGTTCGCCGGCTCTGCCTGCAGCAGGCCGTAGCGCTCGATGCCGATGCGCTCGATCAGTTCCAGCTGGGTTTCGAGGAAGTCGATGTGGCTTTCTTCATCACCCATCAGCTGCTCGAACAGGGCCATGGTCACATAGTCACCGGCCTCGTGGCAGACTTCGCGGGCTTCCTTGTAGAGGGCGCGGGCAGAATATTCACCGGCCAGATCGCACTCGACGCATTCCTTCAGGGACTGGCCGATGCGCAGCGGGTCAAGCGTCTGCAGGTTCGGATAGCCTTCGAGGAAGAGGATGCGCTCGATCAGCTTATCGGCGTGCTGCATCTCCTCGATGGATTCCTCGCGCTCCTTCTTGGCGAGCTTGGTGAAGCCCCAGTCTTCCAGCAGGCGGCCATGCAGCCAGTACTGGTTGACGGCCGTCAGCTCGTGGCGCAGGGCCTTGTTCAGATATTCGATGACCTTTGTATCGCCCTTCATGGCAGCCTCTCTCTCAGTGGTGCTTGTCAGTTTTTAGCGGTCTTCTGGCTCGCCTTCCAGTGGCGCCGCCGCTTTTCTTCCCGCCTTATCGGCGTTCTGGTGAATGATATCAATGACATTCGGGAAGCATCCGCCGCAGCGGGGCCGGCATCCGAGCTTGCGGAAAACGGCGCCGGGCGTGGGCAGCCGGGCGTCCGGATCTGCGCGCATCTCCTCGGCCGCCTGACGCAGCTGCTTGTCGGACAACACATTGCAGGAACAGATGATCATGAACCGGACTTGTCTGGGTTACGGCACAGCTTGCCATGGCCTTTCATGGACCATCTGGCTATCACGCGACCGGCGGGATAAACTAAAGTTTCCACGCCAAGTCAACTTTATCTAGTGCATCTTTCCGTCAAAGGCCAATCATGAGTGAAGCTGTCACATCTGCCGCCGCTCCGCGCCGGGTTCTCGTGCTCACGGGGGCGAGCCGGGGCATCGGCCATGCCACGGTGAAGCGCTTTTCTGCCGATGGCTGGCGGGTGATCACCTGCTCACGCCACCCCTTTTCGGACAAATGCCCCTGGCCGTCGGGGCCTGAGGATCACATTGAGGTGGATCTTGCCGATCCGGCGAACCTTGCGGGGGCCATTGAGGAAATCCGTGGCTGGCTGAAGGCCGATGGCTCGCGTCTCGACGCACTCGTCAACAATGCCGGCATCAGCCCCAAGAACCAGGATGGTCAGCGGCTGGATTCCTTCTCCACGCCGCTCGATGTGTGGCATCAGGTGTTCCAGGTGAACTTCTTTGCGCCCATCACGCTGGCGCGGGGCCTTTTTCCGGAACTGAAGGCCGCGCAGGGCTCCATCGTCAACGTCACATCGATTGCAGGGGTGAGGGTGCATCCCTTTGCCGGTACGGCCTATGCCACCTCAAAGGCGGCGCTCGCCTCGCTGACACGTGAAATGGCGGCCGATTTCGGGCCTCACGGTATCCGCGTCAATGCCATCGCACCGGGGGAGATCGATACGTCAATTCTGTCACCGGGAACGGAAAAGCTGGTGGATGCACTGCCTCTGCGGCGCCTTGGGCAGCCGGCTGAAGTCGCTGACACAATTCACTTTCTCTGCAGCAGCCCGTCTTCCTATGTCACGGGTGCAGAGATCCACATCAATGGCGGGCAGCATGTCTGAAGGCGGGGTTTCATCGTATTCGTCAGGATGAGAATACCGGGATGTTTGCGTAATAATGTGCAGAATCCGGGCTGCTCCCTATTCGCCGGTCCAATTCTGAATGTGTACGGTCTTGAAGCAGGCTTTGCCGATTTTTACGCAACGTTAAATGGACTAAAGGATAGTTGTCTCAGTATTATTCCTGATAGGCCATCCCGATGCAGAATCCCTTCTCCCGTTTGCGTATCTCGGCAGCCCTTGCCGTCACGAGCTGCGTCATGGTTGCCGTCTCGCTCGCTGTCGTCGGAGCGATTGTCTATTCGGTGATGGTCAGTGGTGCGGCAGATGACGCCGTTGCCCAGCAGAACGCCAGCCTGCGCGTCGCGGCGACGATCCTTGAACGGGATGTGCCCGGCGTGAAGGTGACATGGGCGGCGGATGGCAACGTGAGCCGCATTCAGGCCGACGCCATTCCGGAGTTCGCCGCCCATGACATGATCGATGCAGTCGGCCGTATGACGGGTGAGACGGCGACGGTCTTCGCTTGGGACGCGCAGCAGCGGGATTTCATCCGCAAGACGACCAACATCATCAAGGCCGATGGCGCCCGGGCTGTTGGCACCCCGCTGGGGCAGAATGGCGCGGTCTATCCGGTGGTGATGAAGGGGCAGACCTACCGGGGCGAGGCGGTCATTCTCGGCAAGCCTTATTTCACCATCTATGCGCCTGTCATGAGCTCCAGCGGCACGCCGGTCGGTATCCTTTATGCCGGCGTTGAGCGCACGAAGATCATGGCTGGCGTCGATACGATGATGACCCGCCTTGGCATGGCTGTGCTGCCGGTCCTTCTGGTCGCTGTTGGCGTTGCCGTATTTGCATCGCGGCATCTGCTGGCGCCAGTGACGAAACTGGCGGAAGTGACGGGCCAAATCGCTGCGGAAGATCTTGAGGCGGAAGTCCCCTTCACGGAGCGGACCGATCAGATCGGCACGATGGCCAAGGCTGTCGCGACCCTGCGTCAAAGCTCTATCGAGCGCCGCCGTCTTGCCGAAACGGAGGCCAGCGCCGGTCAGGAGCGTCTTGCCCGTCAGCAGCGCATGGAGGAGCTGATCGGCAGCTTCCGCCACCAGATCCAGTCCATGCTGAATGCGGCAGGTGAAACGGCACAGGAACTGACGGGAACGGCGAGCAAGCTGGCCGACCTTGCCCGCGCCGGTGCAGCGCGAGCCAGCGATACCGAAAATGCCACCCACGAAACCAGCGGCAATGTCCAGACGGTGGCGAGCGCTGCCGAAGAACTGTCAGCCTCCATCGGCGAGATCCGCCGTCAGGTTGGCCAGACCACTGGCGTGGTCAGCAAGGCAACCGAAGGCACCCGGGTCACCAATCACAAGGTTGAAAGCTTGGCAGCTTCCGCAGCCAAGATCGGTGAAGTGGTGACACTTATCCAGGCCATTGCCGAACAGACGAATCTGCTGGCGCTGAATGCCACGATCGAGGCCGCCCGCGCTGGCGAGGCAGGCAAGGGCTTTGCCGTTGTGGCGGCTGAAGTGAAGGGGCTGGCCAATCAGACCTCGAAGGCAACGGAAGAGATCGCCGGACAGATCGCGGCCATTCAGTCAGCCACCGAAGAGGCCGTCGAGGCCATTGGCGCCATCACCCGTACCATGGAAGAGGTCAACAGCTACACCTCCGCCATTGCCTCTGCCGTCGAGCAGCAGGGCGCAGCGACCTCGGAAATCTCGCGCAATGTGCAGAGGGCTTCCGCCGGCACGCAGTCGGTTGCTGGCAATATGAACGAACTGGCCCGCACGGTTGATCAAACCGCAGAATCCGCTGACCATGTGCTCGGCGCCTCGGCCGATCTGGCGGGCCATACCGATCTGCTTCGCAGGGAGATTGAAGGTTTCCTGACGAAGGTCGCCGCTGCCTGATCCCGAACCGCAGTCTTCCCGGACATGCATCGCAGCTGTCCGGGAAGGCTGCATCTCTCATCCGGCCTCCGTCTGCGCCTTGCGGCCCGCCAGCCGCATGACAACGGCAAAGAACACGGGCACGAAGAGTACCGCCAGGACGGTGCCCGATATCATGCCGCCGAAAAGGCCGGTGCCCAGTGCATTCTGGGTTTCGGAGCTTGGCCCCTTGGCGATCACCAGAGGCAGGATGCCGAGGGTGAAGGCCAGCGAGGTCATGACAATCGGCCGCAACCGCAGGCGTGCTGCCTCGACAGCCGCCTCGTGAAGCGTCGCCCCTTCGCTGCGCAGCTTGCGGGCGAATTCCACGATCAGCACGGCATTCTTGGCGGAGAGACCGATCAGCGTGATCAGGCCGACCTTGAAGAACACGTCGTTCTCAAAGCCCCGCAGATGTACCGCAATCACGGCACCCAGCACGCCGAGCGGCACAACCAGCATGACCGAGAGGGGAATTGTCCAGCTTTCGTAAAGGGCAGCCAGCACCAGGAACACCACAAGAAAGGAGAGGGCCACCAGCAGCGGTACCTGTGCGCCTGACTGTCGCTCCTGAAAGGACTGCCCCGTCCACTCCACGGTGAAGCCAGCCGGAAGCCGTGCGGCAAGACGTTCGATCTCCTGCATTGCAGTACCGCTCGATACGCCGGCTGCGGCGTCTGCGGAGATGCTGAGTGAAGGATAACCGTTGAAGCGGTTGAGCTGGAGCGGGTTGACCGACCATTGCGGTGTCACCACTTCGGACAGAGGTACCATGCCGCCCCGGTCGTTGCGGACATTCAGCTTCAGAATATCCTTGACCTGCATGCGGTCCTTGGCCTGTGCCTGGAGTATGACCTGCCGCAAGTTGCCGGAACGGGGAAAGTCGTTGACGTAGGTCGAGCTCATGGTCGCAGCGAGAAGGTCGCTGATCGCAGAAAAAGGCAGGCCAAGTGCGCTGGCCTTCTGCCGGTCAATGCGCAGGTTCACGCTTGGCCCGGTGGGCAGGCCATCGACGCGTGCATTCTTCAAGAGCTTGCTGCCGTCAGAAAGCTCAATGAGCTGGTCCGCAGCAGCGCGCAGTGCGGCAGCATCGCGTCCGCCTCTGTCGACAAGGCGCAAGCTGACACCGGAAGTGGTTCCCAATTCCTCGATGGCCGGAGGTTTCATGATGAGGACCTCGCCTTCGACCGCCGTCCGCATGGCCTCTTCTGCCGCAGCCATTTCGGCGGCGGTGCTGCCGGTTCTGGCATCCCAATCCTGCAGCGTGGTGAAGGCCATTGCCGCGTTTGCTCCCGAACCGGAGAAGCCAAAGCCCATGATGGAAAGGTTGTTGGCAATGTCCGGCCTTGATGCCGCATGGGCGTCAAAAATCCTGACAAGCTCCCGCGTCCGTTCGGCCGTTGCATCGGCCGGCAGCGTGAAGGATGTCATGAACGTCCCCTGATCTTCTTCCGGCACAAAGGCGGCCGGCAATGCGCTGTATCCGAAAGCCAGAGCGCCGGTGAGAACGCCATAGATCACCATGATGCGGGCCGGGCGGTTCACAAGCCAGCTTGTCCAGGTGGAGTATCGTGCCGTCAGCCGGTCAAAGCCCTGGTTGAACCACGCAAAGAAGCCCTTTCGCTCGTGATGTGGAGCGACGGGTTTCAGGATTGTGGCGCAAAGCGCAGGCGTCAGGCTGAGCGCAAGGAAGGCTGAAAACAGGATCGAGACCGCCAGCGACACCGTGAACTGCCGGTAGATCGCCCCGACAGAGCCACTGGCAAGGCCCATAGGCAAGAACACGGCCGTCAGCACCAGTGTGATGCCGATGACCGCGCCGGTGATCTCCCGCATGGCGCGCCGGGTTGCCTCGCGCGGGCTCAGTCCTTCGCTGGCCATGAGCCTTTCGACATTCTCCACCACGACAATGGCGTCATCGACGATGATGCCGATCGCCAGCACCATGCCGAACATGGTCAGCACGTTGATCGAGTAGCCAATCGCCCACATCACGGCAAAGGTGCCCAGCAGCGCGATGGGCGCGACGATGGCCGGGATCAGCGTGTAACGGATGTTCTGAAGAAACAGCAGCATGATGAGAAACACCAGCCCCATCGCTTCGGCAAGCGTCTGCACGACTTTGGTGATCGAGAGCTTCACGAAAGGGGCCGTGTCGTAAGAGACAGCATAGGTAACGCCTTCCGGCATCGAGGGCGCGAGCGCTGCAAGGCGTGCCCGGACGCCCTCCGACGTGCTGATGGCATTGGCGCCTGGCGAGAGCTGGATGGCGGCGGCCGTCGCGGGCTTTCCGCCGTCGAAGATTGAAAAGCCCATGGTCTGGGCGCCAATCTCGATCTTTGCGATATCGCCAAGGGTCAGTTTCGAGCCATCAGGGTTGGAGCGCAGCACGATGGCGGCGAACTCTTCGGGTGTTTTCAGCTGCCCATCGAGGCTCAAGGGAATGCTGACCGCCTGACCGGGAAGGGCAGGCGCCTCGCCCAGCCGTCCGGGCGCAACCTGGGCATTTTGCGTCTGGATGGCCTGCGTTATCTCGGCCATGGAAACGGAATAGGCCGTCATCAGGGTAGGATCGAGCCACACCCGCATGGCAGCTTCCGAGCCGAAGGACTGCACCCGGCCGACGCCGGGCACCTGCTTCAATTCCTGTGCCAGCTGGCGCGCCAGATAGTCATCCAGTGCCAGAGGGGCAGTCTTGCCGCCTTCGGAGCGCATGGAGACAATCATCAGAAAGCCTGATGATGCGGCCTCCACCGACAGTCCGGCCCGGCGGACAGGCTCCGGCAGGCGCTGTTCGATGGCTTTCAGGCGGTTCTGGACATCGATCTGCGCCAACTCCGGATCTGTGCCAGGCTTGAAGGTCACGGTGATGGTCGCGGAGCCGGATGAATCGGAAGAGGAATCGAAATAGAGCAGGTTCTTGACCGCCGTCAGCTCCTGCTCAATGGGAGCCGTGATGCTGTCGTTGATTGTCTGCGGGCTGGCGCCCGGATAGGTGGCGGTGATGCTGATGCTGGGGGGCGCAATGACCGGAAAGCGCGAGACCGGCAGCTGCGGGATCGCAGCGATACCGGCAAGCACGATGAAGATGGCGATGACCCAGGCAAAGACCGGGCGCTCGATGAAAAACTGAGGCATGAACGGTCTTCTCAGATATGCGGCCCGGGAGCGGATGGCTGATAGGTGACAGGGGCCAGCGGCGCGCCGGATTCGGCTCGGTCCTGACCCCGGACCACAACAGTCTCGCCCGCCTTCAGGCCAGACAGGATCACGTAGCGGCCGCCGGTCTGCGCGCCCAGTTCGACATTACGGCTGCTGGCCGTGTTGCCGGCCTCCAGCATGATGAGGCGAGCCTCTCCCGAGGAATCCCGGAGAACCGCTTCCTGTGGCACGGTCAAGGCTTGCGGATAGATGGCGCTGGGGACCCGGGCGCGCAGATACATGCCCGGCAGCAGCTGACGGTCCGGGTTGGGCACTTCCAGCCGAATGGCGATGCTGCCCGTCCCCGGATCCACCGTGCTGTCAGAGAACAGAATCTTGCCCTTGAAGCCGTAGGGCTTGCCCGTAATTGTCAGAAGATCAACGGGAAGGCTGTCCGCTGTTTCGCCCCTCCCGTTCTCATCCATCTCCTCAAGCTGTTCCCGGCGCATCGATGGCTGGCGGACATCCAGATAGACGCTATCGATCTGCTGGACTGTCGCAAGCGCTGCCGTTGTGCCGCTGGACGCAAGGCCGCCCTCGGTGATCAGGGCCTGGCCTATCCGCCCCGCAATGGGGCTGCGAACGGTCGCGTTGGCCAGTTCGAGCTTGCGGCGCCTCAGGCTGGCTTTGGCTTCTGCCGCATCGGCCCGCGCCCGCGCCAGTTCGGCTGTAGCGTCACCGAGTGCTGCGGTGCTGGCCGTATGTGTCGCCGCAAGGGCTGTTATCCGGTCATATTTGGAAAGCGCATTGGCAAGCCCGGCTTCTGCGCGCGCCAGCACCGCAGCTGCTGCGTCGACATCGGCCTCAAATGGCGCGGGGTCGATCTGAAACAGCGGCTGACCGGCTACAACATCTGAGCCTTGAGTGAATAGCACCTTCTGCACGATGCCGCTGACCTGCGGCCTGATCTCTGCTGTGCGAACCGCCGACACCCGTCCCGGAAGTTCATCGTAGATGACCACCCTGCTTGGCTGGACCGTCTGCACGGCAATGCGGACGGCAGCGGCCGCTGCTCCGGCAGGTGTCTGGGCCGCTGCGCTGCCCGTCTTCTGGCCATCGGTATCGTCCGAACAAGCGGCAAGGCAGAGCGCTGATGCAGCGATGAAAGCATGTGTCAGCAGGTGGCGAAGGCGCATGGTCGCGATCATCCTATATGCGGCTGCCTGTTTCAGGCGGCATCAACGCATCTATCGGACGGTCAGGTTGGCGCTGTGTGGAGATTGTGTTGCGGTTTCGTGGAGATCGCTGCTGTGCGCTCGACGCCAGCCACACCTGATGGCATCAATGGCTGAAGGAGAACGCGATGACTGCACTGGTTCTGATCGCCGAAGACGACGGTGAGATTTCAACCATCCTGGATGCCTACCTCGTGCGCGAGGGCTTCCGGACCGTGCAGGCACGCGATGGCCGGACGGCTCTTGATCTGCATCTCGCGCTGAAGCCCGATCTTGTGCTTCTCGACGTCACCATGCCCCGGCTTGATGGCTGGGAGGTGCTGGCGGAGCTGCGGCGCAGGGGCAATACCCCCGCCATCATGATCACCGCCCTCGACAAGGATATCGACCGGCTGCAGGGCCTGCGCATCGGTGCGGATGACTATGTCGTCAAGCCCTTCAATCCCATCGAAGTCGTAGCCCGCGCCAAGGCCGTTCTTCGCCGCTCGGGCCTGGCTTCGGCCGCAGGGGTTCTGCGGGCAGGCAATCTTGCAATCGACCTTGATGCCTACGAGGCGAGCTTTGATGATGGCGCCGGGCCCGTGAGGCTGGCGCTGACGCTGACCGAGTTCCGTATTCTCGCGCATATGGCCCGCAGTCCCGCCAGGGTCTTCACGAGAAGCGAACTGGTGGATGCCTGCCTGCCTGGATCAGATGCGCTGGACCGCACGGTGGACAGTCACCTCAGCAAGCTGCGCAAGAAGCTTGAACAGGCAGGCGCCACCGGCCTGCTGCCCGGGGTACGCGGCATCGGCTACCGGTTGTCGGCGTGACACCATGAGACCTCGATCCGGATTGAGCCGCCAGATCCTCATCGCCATGTCGGCCATAACGGTGATGGCCGGTCTGCTTGTGTTCTTCGGAACCTATCTCGCTTACAGCGTCATCATTGCCCTGTATCCGGCATCTGAGGAAGCGGATAGCTGGCTCACGGTCACCGATCTGGGCATCCTCGGGGGTTTTATCCTTCCGGCGCTTGTGGTGGCGGCCTTCGTTTCCCTGCGTCTGTCGCGCCGCATATTGGGGCCTCTCGAGTCGCTGGCACGAAGCGCACGCGAGATCGCCTCCGGTGACCTCACCTCACGCGCTTCGGCCGGAGACAAGGCCCTCGGCGAAACAGCCGCGCTGATCGGTGACTTCAACACGATGGCGCAGCGCCTGCAGGACATGGCGGCCGAAATGGCCGTGTGGAACGCGACCATCGCGCATGAGCTGCGCACGCCGCTGACCATTCTGAAAGGCCGCCTTCAGGGCATGATTGATGGTGTTTTCGAGCCGGATGAGCGTTCGCTTCAAGGGTTGATCCAGCAAGTGGACGGGTTGGCCCGTCTGGTGGAAGACCTTCGGACTGTGACCCTAGCAGGTAACGGTCATCTGGATCTGCACATCGAGCCGGTTCACCTCGCACGGGAAATCGCCGGGGTAACCAATCTTGTTGCGCATGATCTTCGGGCGGAAGGCTTCCGGCTGGAACTTGCTCTGGAAGACCTGGTGGTTGCCGTGGATGCAACACGTATCCGGCAGGCGCTGCTTGCGCTGCTCACCAATGCACGGCGTTATGCGGTGCGTGGCCGGATCACGGTCAGCCTTGCCCGTGCAGGTGAGGGGGTTATTCTTTCTGTCACAGACGAAGGTCCGGGACTGCCGCCTGAAATCGCCTCCCGTGGCTTCGTGCCCTTCGTCCGGGGGGATCCGGTGCGCTCACAGGCGCTTGGCGGCAGCGGTCTGGGGCTATCCGTGGTGCGCGCCATTGCAGAAGCCCATGGCGGGCGCCTTCGTTACCGGACAACGCCGGACGGCGGCGCGCTGTTCGAGATGGTTCTAGCGAGGACGGCGCCTTCTGCGGCCGCAGACAGCCTGTGAGGGCATCGCACTGCATAGGCCCGCCCACCTGGGAGGCGGCAAAGTTGTGGATGCCACCTTTGATAGGCTCGCGTCAGGAAAATGCTGCATCGCAGTATCTGATCTGGGAATCATCAAAATTATACCTTGTCAATTTTCTCAATAAAGTCGCCATTGCGCCGGTTCCGCGTCTGACGCAGATGCAGTCTGCCTGCTTTGCATTTGAAATGCCGCGTGAGCGGCGGAGTTGGATTATAATATTCTCTGATTTTTCTAACAGTGAAATGATTATATTGATTGTATTTAGATTTTAATTTCTGATTAAAGTAAAAAATACAGTATTTTCATTTGAAAATACTGTATTCACCATTTGAATGTCATGGAAATTTCATGATATTTGGCCGCCGGATTAAGATCCGGTTCATTCAATGATGTGATCCAGTGCGCCGGGAGAAAAAACTCTTCGGAGCAAACGGATATCATGGGCAGACTATCCCTTTCCTTCACCAACCTCTCGTTCCTGTACAAGGTCTGGGGCGGGTTTGGTGCGATCCTGGTTCTGACTGCGCTTGTTGGCGGACTGGGCATCGTCACGCTCACCGGCCTTTCGCAGCGCAGCGGGATCGCTGATGATGCGCTGGCCACGATCACCGAGCTGAAGGCATTGTCGGCAGCACGCGAGGCATTCCTGCGGCAGCCCGATGCTGATGGTGCGGTTCAGGTGACCACCGCGCTCAGATCGCTGGATGCGACGCTTGAGGACCTTGCCAGATCGCTGGCCAACGATTCGCAGTCTTTGCAGAATGTTGCCTCTGCCCGTCGCATGGTCTCCGAATTTGGTGCGACTTTCTCATCTGTCGAACAGGATACCCAGTCACTGAAGGACAAGCTGGACGTGGTTGAGCGGGCAACTGCACAGCTTGACAGCCTGACCCGTACCATAGCCAACGAGTTGCAGCGCCAGCAGCGGGATGCAGCGGACGCGGCCACGTTGAGCACGTCATCTCAGGAAGACCTGCGTCAGCTCGGCAGGATCGCGCAGGACATGCAGGATCGCGTCGCCTTCCTTCATCCCATGTTCGGCATGGGCGCCGAATTCAAGCTGAGCGAAGTCACGCCGGAACTGCGTACCCAGATTGGCGAAGCGCTCGATTCAATCAAGAGCCAGGCCGAAAAGCTTGAGGGCTCCCGCTTCAAGGTTGTGCCTGCCGGATTGCTGGAGCAAGCCACTGCCCTGCAAGCTGTTCTGCCGGTGATGCTGGACGAGACCAATCTGTTCAACCGCATGGGGCAGAAGAAGGAAGTGGCCGACCGGATCGGCGCCCTGACCACCCAGATAATGGATGCCCGCTTTGCCATTTATGGCGCGCTGGACCGGGCGCTGGATGATGCCAACGGCCTGCAGCAGAAACTGGCCGCTCTGACACGGATCGGCCAGCAAGCTCTCGAAATCTCCAGCTCGATCTCCAGCGTCAAGACGGACACCACGAGCTTTGTCGCAGACATGGGTGAGACAGATCCGGATGCGGTTGAAGCGGAAATCGATATGCTGGGCATGCATGCCATGCAGCTGGATGGGGCGACTGCCTATGTCCCGGCGGCTGCCAGCGCGATTGCGTCCATGCCGCAGGCGCTTGAGGATTATGCCAGTGCCTTCACGGCCATCCGGGAAGCGAAGTCCAGTCTGGAGACCAACCGGGCGGAACTGGACCGGTTGAGCCTTGTGCTTCAGAGCACCGCAACGGATCTGGCCAGTGCCCAGTCGGCGGCCAACCGCGCCGCCGGACAGCGCGCAGTCACCACCATTGGTGTGGCTGTGATTGCTGCCATCGCGCTCGGTCTTGCCCTTGCAATCGGCCTTAACCGTCTGATCACCCGCCCGATCCGTGCCATGACCAGCTTCATGCGCCGTCTGGCCGATGGTGACACATCCGCCGAAGTGCCGGGCCTCGGCCGTGGCGATGAGATCGGCGGCATGGCGCAGGCGGTGCAGGTCTTTAAGGACAACGCGCTGGAGCGGCTTCGCCTCGAGCAGGAGCAGGCCGCCAGCCAGGCTGTCAGCATGGCGCGTCAGCAGAAGGTTGACGCGCTGATCTCCGGCTTCCGTGCAACGGCACAGAACCTGATTACGTCTGTCGGCAGCACCGCTGGCAATCTGGACGCTACGGCACAGCGCCTTGCCGTCATCGCCCGCGAAAGCTCGGAACGCGCCAGCCAGACGGCCAGTGCCTCGGAAGCGGCGCTGGCTGGCATGGACAGTGCAGCTGCTGCAGCCGAGCAGCTTTCCATGTCCGTGCAGGAGATCGGCAACCAGGTTTCCCGCACCACCCAGGTGGTCAGCCGTGCAACGCATGCCACGCAGGAAACCAGCGCCAAGGTGGACGGGCTTGCATCAGCGGCTGCCAAGATCGGCGAGGTGATCACCCTCATTCAGGCCATCGCTGCCCAGACCAACCTTCTGGCCCTCAACGCCACCATCGAGGCGGCACGGGCCGGGGAGGCAGGTAAGGGCTTTGCGGTTGTGGCTTCCGAGGTGAAGGAGCTGGCCAACCAGACGTCCAAGGCAACCGAAGAGATCGCCGCTCAGGTCAATGCCATCCAGCATGCTACGAGCGATTCTGTCGCCGCCATCACCGGCATCAGTGAGACCATGGGGCAGGTGGACAGCTACACGGGCGCCATCGCCACGGCCATGACACAGCAGAACTCGGCTACCTCGCACATCTCCCGCAGCGTCCGGCAGGTGGCGGACAGCTCTTCGGCTGTTGCCGGCAACATCCAGGAACTGTCCAATGCGGTTGCCGAAACCAGCAGCTCAGCCGACGTGCTGCTCGATGCCTCCGAGGAACTGAACAGCAAGACGCGCATGCTCAAGGAAGAAGTCGACCGCTTCCTCGCCGAGGTTGCGGCGGCGTGAGACGGGGGAGGGGGCACCTTCGCCTCCTCACTCTCCGAGGCCGCCCCGGCCTTCGAGCCAGGGCCTACTCGTTTGCAGAGCGGTGAAATCTAAGCCGAACAGCGCGGCAAGGCGTCAGGGCAATCCGCCCATCAGACAGGCAGTCTCAGCAGATCCGGGCAACGCTCTGGCGATGAGCAGGCCCCGGGTCCTCACTGCGCTGGGCCCGGGGTGACGCCTCGTGTGCCTTGCTGTCCGGTTCTCTTCCGCATGAATGTGAAGCGGGGGCTGTGCCCCGCTTCGGTCTTGCCTCAGGCCGCAGCGACGGCGCGCTTGGCCATGACGGTGACGAGGTTTGCGCGGTACTCGGCAGAGCCGTGGATGTCGGAGAGCATGTCATCCGCCTCGAGGGCAATACCGGCAACGGCATCTGCCGACCATTTGGCCGCAAGGGCCGCTTCCATAGCTTCGGCCCGGAACACGCCGCCCTGACCGGCACCAGTGACGGCGACGCGCACGGAGCCATCCTTGTGGCGGGCAACGAAAACACCGGCCATGGCATAGCGCGAGGCCGGGTTCGGGTACTTGGCGTAGGCCGACTTTTCCGGAGCCTTGAAGCTGATGGCGGTGATGATCTCGCCGTCTTCCAGCGCCGTTTCGAACATGCCCACGAAGAAGTCCGCGGCGGCAATGTCCCGCTTGTTGGTGTGGACGGTGGCATCCAGCGCCAGCACGGCGGAGGGATAGTCCGCTGCCGGGTCGTTGTTGGCGACGGAACCACCAATCGTGCCCATGTGGCGCACATGCGGATCGCCAATGCCGCCCGCAAGGCTGGCAAGGCCAGGGATCAGGCGGCGGACCAGATCGGAACCAGCCACATCCGCGTGTTTGGTGCCAGCACCAATGCGCAGCATGCCGCCGCTTTCGGTGATGCCCTTCAGCTCGTCAATCTGGCCGATGTCAACGAGGTCACTCGGCGCGGCAAGGCGCTGCTTCATGGTGGGGATCAGGGTCTGGCCACCGGCCAGCAGCTTGCCGTCATCCGCCTTTGCGATCAGGCTGGCAGCCTCCGTGACCGAAGCGGCCCGGTGATAGCTTGTCTCATACATCGTGTTCGTTCTCCTCAAAGGAAAGCGTCAGAAGAGGGCAGAGCCGGGCGCCGCCATCGGGCGCGCCCGGTTCTGCCGTGTCAGATCATTCAGCTGCCAGAGGCTGGCTGGCGTTGCGGATCGCCTCCCACACCCGCTGGGGCGTGGCAGGCATGGCGAGGTCGCGGATGCCGAGCGCATCCGTGATGGCGTTGATGACGGCCGGAGGCGAGCCGATGGCACCGGCCTCGCCGCAGCCCTTCATGCCGAGGGGGTTGCCCGGGCAGATGGTCTCGGTCGTCAGCAGCGTGTAGGACGGCACGTCATCGGCGCGCGGCATGGCATAGTCCATGAAGGAGCCGGTCAGAAGCTGGCCGCCCTCGTCATAGGCGGCATTTTCCAGCAGTGCCTGGCCGATGCCCTGCGTCAGCCCGCCATGCACCTGGCCTTCCACGATCATCGGATTGATGATCTTGCCGAAGTCATCCGCTGCCACGAAGTTGATGATGGCGGTCTTGCCGGTTTCCGGGTCGATTTCCACCTCGCAGACATAAGTGCCTGCCGGGAAGGTGAAGTTGGTGGGATCGTAGAACGCCCCTTCCTTCAGCCCCGGTTCCATGCCGGCGGGCAGATTGTGGGCAGTGTAGGCTGCCAGCGCCACCTGGAAGAAGGGCAGGGACTTGTCCGTGCCCGCCACCTTCAGCTCGCCGCCTTCAAACACTACGTCGCCTTCTGCGGCTTCCATCAGATGGGCAGCGATCTTCTTGGCCTTGGCCTCCACCTTGTCCAGCGCCTTGACGATGGCCGACATGCCGACCGCGCCGGAGCGCGAGCCATAGGTGCCCATGCCGAACTGCACCTTGTCCGTATCGCCATGAACGATAGACACAGTGTCCGTATCAACGCCAAAGCGCTCTGCCACGAGCTGGGCAAAGGTGGTTTCGTGGCCCTGGCCATGGCTGTGAGAGCCGGTGAGCACCTCGATGGTGCCGACCGGATTGACCCGCACTTCCGCTGATTCCCACAGGCCGACGCCTGCACCCAGCGAGCCGACAGCTGCCGATGGCGCGATGCCGCAGGCCTCGATGTAGCAGGACAGGCCGATGCCGCGCAGCTTGCCCTTGCGGGCTGCTTCCGCCTTGCGGGCGGGGAAACCGGCATAGTCGATGGCTTTCAGCGCTGCATCCAGCGTCGCGTCATAGTCGCCCGCGTCATAGCACATGATGACGGGCGTCTGGTGCGGGAAGCTGCGGATGAAGTTGCGGCGGCGGAACTCGGCCGGGTCGAGCCCAACCTCGCGCGCTGCCGTCTCCATGATCCGCTCGATCAGATAGGTTGCCTCAGGCCGTCCCGCACCGCGATAGGCATCGACCGGCGTGGTGTTGGTGTAGACAGCCTTCACGTTGCAGTGGATGGCCGGGATATCATATTGGCCGGAAAGCAGCGTCGCGTAGAGATAGGTCGGCACGGAAGAGGAGAACAGCGACATGTAGGCGCCGAGGTTCGCCACCGTGCTGACCCTGAGGCCGATGACCTTGTGATTGGCATCGAGCGCCAGCTCCGCATGGGAGCGGTGATCGCGGCCATGGGCGTCAGTGAGGAAGGCTTCCGTGCGGTCGCAGACCCACTTCACCGGACGGCCCGTGCGCTTGGAGGCCCACAGGCAGACCATTTCTTCCGGGTAGATGTAGATCTTCGAGCCGAAGCCGCCGCCCACATCCGGGGCGATCACGCGCAGCTTGTGCTCGGGCGCAATGTTGTAGAAGGCAGAGAGCACCAGGCGCGCCACATGCGGGTTCTGCGAGGTGGTGTGCAGGGTGAAATGCTCTTCGGCACTGTCATAGTCGGCAAGCGCGGCGCGCGGCTCCATCGGGTTGGGCACCAGCCGGTTGTTGGTGATGTCCATCCGCGTCACATGGGCGGCCTTTTCGAAGGCGGCATTGGTGGCCGCTTCATCGCCGATCACCCAGTCGTAGATCAGGTTGCCCGGTGCTTCCGGGTGCAGCTGCGGCGCGCCCGGCTCCAGGGCAGCCACCGGATCGATCACCACCGGCAGCTCCTCATAGGATACGAGGACCGCCTCGGCCGCGTCACGGGCCTGGCCAAGGGTTTCAGCGATGACGACGGCCACCGCCTGACCGGCATAGCGCACGGTTTCCGGCTCCAGCGCCCGCCAGGCGCCCATCTTCATCGGGCTGCCGTCGCGCGAATGGATCATCCAGCCGCAGATCAGATTGCCAACGCCATCACCCACCAGCTGCTCGCCGGTCAGAACCGCCTCGACGCCTTCCATCTCCAGTGCGGCGCTGGCGTCGATGCCGGTGATGCGGGCGTGGGCGTGGGGCGACCGCACGAAGGCCGCATAAGTCATGCGCGGCGCGGTCATATCATCGGTGTACCGGCCCTTGCCGGTGATGAAACGCTTGTCTTCCTTGCGCAGCGCACGTGCGCCAATGCCTTGAACTCCCATGGCATAACTCCCTCAGACAGGTTTCCTGCAAGGCCTTTGCCCGCAGGCCGTTTCCTTGTTCCGCAGGGCCGGACGCCGCCTCCTCACGGCATTTTGTCCGGCCTGCCGGCTTGTCATGTGCCGTGCAGGGTTCGCGTCCGCACGGGTTGGGGATGCTCGGCGGCGCCTTGAGAGGCTCAAGCGCCGCAAGGGCTGGTCTTATTCGGCTGCGGTCCGCAGGCCGGCCATCTGGTCAGCCGCCGCCTTGATGGCCTTGACGATGTTGTGATAGCCGGTGCAGCGGCAGATGTTGCCCTCCAGCTCGTGGCGGATGGTGGCCTCGTCCAGATTTGCGCCATGCCGCTCGATCATGTCCACAGCGGCCATGATCATGCCGGGGGTGCAGAAACCGCACTGCAGGCCATGATGCTCGCGGAAGGCCGCCTGCACGGGGTGCAGCTCGTTGCCATTGGCGAGGCCTTCGATCGTCGTCACAGTGGCACCTTCCGCCTGTGCGGCCAGCATGGTGCAGGACTTCACCGCCTTGCCGTTCACATGCACCACGCAGGCCCCGCACTGGGACGTGTCGCAGCCCACATGGGTGCCGGTCAGGCCCTGCGCCTCGCGCAGGTAGTGAACGAGCAGCGTCCGGTCCTCGACATCGGCCGAGACCTTCTTGCCGTTCACGTTCATTGACACTTTTGCCATTCATACCTCCCTCAATTGTTCCCGCTCTCCGGTCGCGTCACCAGCGGGGGAAATCGTAACTCATGCTCCTCATGTGCTCATGACGGCGAGGATGATGATCACCACCGCCAGTGCGGCAAGGCCCCAGATCATGGGCCCGCCATAGCTGCCCTTGGCCGCCGCTGCCTCGACTGTCTCCTCAGCCTCGTGCACGGCGTTTTCGATCTTCTTCTCCACATCCTCGACGGCATGGGCCACGGCGTCTCCTGCGTGTTCCATGGCCAGCGTCCGGGCTTCTTCCAGCGTGCCTGCGTCAGGCTCGCCATCCTCAGCCGTTCCGGTGGACGCCGCGTTTCCGGCAACCATCTGCGAGAAGTTGCCGAAGAACTCATCGGCCATCTTGCGGGCGGTGCTGTCGATCAGGCGGCTTCCCAGCTGGGCCAGCTTGCCGCCCACCTGTGCCTTCACGGTGTAACTGAGAATGGTGTCCCCGCCGTCTTCGGCAAGGTGCACGTCGGCGGAACCTTTTGCAAAGCCCGCAACACCGCCCTTGCCTTCGCCGGCGATCGTGTAGCTTTCCGGCGGGTTGAGGTTTTCAAGTGTGACTGCGCCTGTGAACTTTGCCTTCACCGGGCCGATTTTGGCGGTAACGGCTGCCGTCATTTCCGTGGGCGAGGTCATCTCCAGGCTGTCGCAGCCTGGAATGCATGCTTTCAGCACGTCCGGATCGTTCAGGGCATTCCAGACATCGGTTCGCGGTGCCGGAATGCGGTACTCGCCTGTCATGTCCATTGCGTTTCGTGCCTCTCTCCTCGGGGGGCAGGCCTGCTGCGGCTCTTGGCGCCTACGGCCGTTCACCGTCGGCTTACCCTATGCAGCCTGCCCGTCCCATATGGCTCTTGTCTTGCGTCTTCCCAAGGGTGCCGGACTGAAAGGCAGCTGGCAAGCCCATGGAGAAAAAGAAGAAAGATTGCAGCCAGAGCCTGGCGGATGTGACCTGTGCGCGCCCTGACCGTTTGCTGCCACCTTGCGCCCCTCCCAGAGCTGCCGGGCGCTGCATGCTCAGCATCAGGCCGGAGTTTGCGCCGGTGGCGCGTAAGGGAAAAGACCTGTGCGGCAATAAAGCATGCCGGATCTGTCGCAGAATTGAGACAGGTGCGGAAGGATCAGCCGTCGAGGCCAAACTGGCCCATCTTGCGGTACATGGTGGCCCGGCTGATTCCAAGATCGCGGGCTGCTGCCGAGACGTTGCCTTTAGCTCTGGCAAGGGCGCGCCGCAGGGCTGCCTTTTCTGCGGTGCGTGGATCTTCTTCCGCAGCCGTGCCGAGAAAGGGGGCGGCACCGGGTGCAGAGGCAATGAGGGCGTCTGTCAGGCCCAGCATCTTGCGGGCGAGACGGGTTGCTCCGATGATCACGTCATCCGGGTCCAGCGCCAGAAGAGAGACGCCCCCTTGTCCGTGTCCCTTGGCGACGACGATGCGGCATCCCGGGAACGCGGCGCGAAAGAGATCGCTCTCCACCGAGCGCGCACTCTCACTGACAACCATCCCCAGCACCTGTGCGTAGGCGAGCGAGAAATCCCGCTGACAGCTCGAGATATCCAATACGGCGGCCAGCTGCCCGAGGTGATCGAAGATTGGCGCGCCAATGCAGCTCATTTCGGTGTTGCTGACACGAAAATGCTGATCTTGATGCACGATGATCAGCCGTTTTTCGATGGCGCAGGTGCCAATGCCATTGGTGCCCTGCTGGGCCTCGCTCCACACACCGCCTGCGGTCAGCCCCCAGCGGGCAAACTCGTGCTGATCGCCGGGCGCTTCGCGGGTCTCCAGCACGAGACCATCCTTGTCACTCAGCAGGATGCTGCAGCCGCTAGGGGCGAGCGTTGCATTCAACCTGTCAAGGGCAGGCACGGCGATCTCAAGCAGGGATCCCATCCGGTCGCGAGCCTGTGCAAGTGTATGGTCTTCCACCCGCACGGCTGGCCGGTCCAGATTGGGGTCGAGGCCGTGATACAGCATCGAGCGGCGCCAGGACGCTGCCACCAGAGAATGTGCAGCGCAGCCGTTGTTCTCAACCGTTTCCCGCACCCTGTCGGCGTGCTTGCGCGTCGGATCGTGAGAACCTGGCAGCATATAATTCTCCCCCCTACATGATGCACACTCACCCTGTATGGGTACAGCCGACCAAATTCGCACCAGCTTGTCAAAGTGATTTCTGTAGGAATTTCAATCTCAAGTCCAGAGAATGTGTCCATTGGCGCGGTTATGGCAGGGGCGTATAAAACCGGGTTAGCCGATTGACCGCAGGCCTGCTCCGCCCTAATGGCTGAGACAACACCATTTTATCGAGACTTCCGGAAAGTTTTGCCCGTGGCCCAGGCCCCTCAAACCCCGCAAAAGCCCGCCGCCGCCGCTGAAACCGGTCATGCCGCCTTGCCTGAGCGCGGGGCCGCCGTTTCTGCCGCTGCCCGCCCGGGGCTGCCGCCTGCGGCCCGCTGGCCGGTGATCCTCGAAACCGCCGGGTGGAAGGATTATGCCCTGCTGGACATGGGGCGGGGCCAGAAGCTGGAACGCTATGGCCGCTTCACTGTGGTCCGGCCCGAACCGCAGGCCATGGGCCTGCCGCGCCTGAAGAAGCCGGTCTGGGACAGGGCGGATGCGGTCTTCACCGGTGATGTGGACGAGGAAGGCCCTGGCCGCTGGAAGTTTGCAGGCAGCGTGCCCGAGACCTGGGAAATGGCCTATGGTCCGGCGCGCTATCTGGGCCGCTTCATGTCCTTCCGCCATGTGGGCGTCTTCCCCGAGCAGGCTCCGCATTGGGACTGGGTGATGAACAAGGTGCGGGAGGCGCGCGCTGCCGAGCCTGGCCGTCAGGTCAAGGTGCTGAACCTCTTCGGTTACACCGGCCTTGCCTCATTGCTGCCCGCTGCTGCGGGCGCCCATGTCACCCATGTGGATGCCTCGAAGAAGGCGATTGCCTACGCCCGCGAAAATCAGGACCTGTCCGGCCTTGGCGATCTGCCCATCCGCTGGATACTGGAAGACGCCAGCAAGTTCGTGGCCCGCGAAGTGCGGCGCGGCAGCACCTATGACGGCATCATCCTGGATCCGCCGAAATATGGCCGCGGCCCCAAGGGCGAGGTGTGGGACCTGTTCGTCAACCTGCCGGAGATGCTGGACATGCTGCGCCAGCTGCTGTCTCCCAATGCCCTGTTCATGATCCTGACGGCCTATGCCATCCGCGCCTCTTTCCTCTCCGTCCATGAGCTGATGGCTGAAACCCTGTCGAAGCAGGGCGGCCTGCTGGAATCCGGCGAGCTTGTCATCCGCGAGGAAAAGGGCGAGCGCTGCCTGTCCACATCCCTCTTTTCCCGCTGGAGCGGCGCATGAGCGAGCAAAGACCCCGCATGGGGGCGGTGAAGCAGATCACCAGCCATTCCAACCCGATCATCAAGGAGATCAAGGGCCTCGTTGCGCTGCGCAAGCACCGGACGCAGTCTGGCCTCTTCGTGGCGGAAGGGCTGAAGCTGGCAACCGACGCGCTCGATGCGGGATGGACCTTGCGTTATCTGGCGCTGGGGCCGGAAGCGCGGGATAATCCGGTCGCTCAGAAGGCAGCCGCCACCGCCAAGTCACGCGGTGCGCTGATCCTGGAGGTGAACACGGCCATTCTGGAAGGCATCACCCGCAAGGAAAACCCGCAGATGGTGGTGGGCGTCTACGAGCAGCAGCTGACGCCGCTGGACCGTATCGACCCGGCCCAGTCTACCGTCTGGATCGCCCTCGACCGGGTGCGTGATCCGGGCAATCTGGGCACGATCATCCGCACGGCTGACGCGGTGGGGGCTTCCGGTGTGATCCTCATCGGCGATTGCACCGATCCCTTCGCAGTGGAAGCGGTGCGCGCCACCATGGGCTCGCTCTTCCATGTGCCGCTGGTCAAGACCTCCGCCGAGGCGTTCAAAGCCGTGATGGCCAAGTGGCCGGGCACTGTGGCAGGCACCCACCTTGCCGGGTCTGTCGATTATCGCACGGTGGATTACCGGGAGCCCGCGCTCCTCGTCATGGGCAACGAGCAGCAGGGCCTTTCCGATGATCTGGCTGCGGCCTGCAAGACGCTGGTGCGTATCCCCCAGGCAGGGCAGGCGGACAGTCTCAATCTGGCGGTCGCCACCGGCATCACGCTTTATGAAATCCGCCGCAAGCACCTGAACCTCTGACTGGCCGGGAGGCCCCCATGCGCCTGTTCATCTTCGGAGTTGGTTATTCCTCGAAGGCCTTCGTGGAACGTATCCGCAGCCGTTGCAGCTGGATCGGCGGCACCACGCGCTCCGTGGCGAAGGCAGAGCAGCTGAAGGCGCTGGGTGTCGAGCCCTTCCTGTTTGATGGCACACAGCCTGGAGAGGGCATCCGGGAGGCGCTGGCTGATGCGACCCATGTGCTCCAGTCCATCGCGCCCGATGAGGCAGGCGATCCGGTACTGATACACCACGGCGTGGATGTTGCCGCAGCCCGTCCGCAGTGGATTGGCTATCTCTCGACAGTCGGCGTATATGGCGATCATGATGGCGCCTGGGTGGATGAAGACACCCCCTGCCGCCCGGTATCGCGCCGGTCCGTGCAGCGCGTGGCGGCCGAAAACGCTTGGCTGGAGTTTGCTGCGACGACGGAGCTGCCGGTGCAGGTTTTCCGTCTGTCCGGCATCTACGGGCCGGGCCGCAATGCGCTCATCAACCTGCGCGACGGTACCGCCCGACGGCTTGTGAAGCCGGGTCAGGTGTTCAATCGCATCCGTGTCGAGGACATTGCAGGTGTGCTGGAGGCGTCGCTCGCGCAGCCGAGAACGCGCATTTACAATGTGACAGATGATGAGCCCGCACCGCCGCAGGATGTGGTTACGTATGGGGCTGAACTTTTGGGGATACAACCGCCGCCGGAGCAAGATTTTGCAACGGCGGATCTTTCGCCTATGGCACGCTCTTTTTATGGCGAGAACAAGAGAGTTTCGAACGGTCGTATTAAGCGTGAATTGAGCTATAAGTTCCTGTATGAGAACTATAGAGTGTCTCTGTGTGATTTGATTGAGAGATGATAATTGTAAAATTTTACAATGTCATAACGTCAGTTTTAACGTGCAGTTTGCACCCTCTTTGACTTCAGATTGAGTATTCTTGACCGGGCATGCTTTTGGCTTGGTCGTTTTGGTCTTTCATTAGGCAGTTTCACTCATTATTAACGCGCTTCTTTCAGCCTTGTGAAAATAAAAGAACACGAGGCTTAAGATGAAGTTCCGCTACGTCACGCCACTTCTCGGACTGGGTGCATTTGGGTTGCAGGCGGTGGCTCAACCTGCAGCGCCTGATGCTGCCGCGCTGATCACGCCCGCCGTGATCGAGGAGATCAGGACGGCGCTCGGCAATCCCATTGTGCCTCTGTCGGTCAAGGCGCAGAACGGAAAGCGCGGCAGGATCTCTCAAGCGGAGATCGATGCGCTGGACAAGCAATGGGTGGATGAGCGCAAGGCGAGCGACAAGCCCCTGATTGCTGCGACACTCTCGGCCCCGTTGTCCACCTATCTTTTGCGCATGCAGGCTGGAAGCCTGGGCCTCTATGCAGAGATCTTCGTCATGGATGCCAATGGGCTGAACGTCGGGCAGAGCAGCATCACCA
This sequence comes from Pannonibacter anstelovis, assembly GCF_036881715.1. Classification (NCBI taxonomy): domain Bacteria; kingdom Pseudomonadati; phylum Pseudomonadota; class Alphaproteobacteria; order Hyphomicrobiales; family Stappiaceae; genus Pannonibacter; species Pannonibacter anstelovis. The sequence goes on along the minus strand of NZ_JBAKBF010000009.1, from coordinate 160,627 downwards.
GCGACTATTGGCAGGGCGACGAAGCCAAGTTCCAGAAGACATTTCCGGTTGGAGCCGACGCTGTATTCGTGGATGAAGCTGAATGGAACGAAGACCTCAAGGTCTGGCTGTCGCAGCTGAACGTGACGATTGCCGATCCTGAAAGCGGAAAGCCTATCGGCGCTGCCACCATTGAAATTAACCTGACCGAGCTCGAGCGCCGGTCCGGCGCAGGCAGCTGACAGGAGGCTGAGTATGCTGAAGAATCTTTCTGTTGGCCAAAAGGGCATTGCTGCCTTCGCCGGTCTGTCGCTGATCAGCCTCGCGGCAGGCCTTACTACCTACTACAAGACTGTTGCCGCTGCCGATGCGGTGACAGCTATGTCCCGGCACTATCAGGTTGCCACGCAGATCGACAACCTTGAGGTGTCTGTGATTGAGGAAAACCTTGAGCTGAAGGTCTTCCTGCTGACTGGAGACCGGGAGGCTCTTGGCCGTGCAAAGGCCATGGGAGATGAGGTCAAGGGACTGCTCGCCACGCTTGGCAGCAGTGTAGCGGATGTCTCCCCTTCCGATGCCGGCCTCGTGTCAGACATCACATCGACACTGAATGCCTGGCAGGTGCAGTTTGTCGATGCGCAGATCCAGAGCATGCGCACGCCCGAGACAGTGGATCTTGCCCGGGCCATGGAACTGTCGGGTGAAGGCAACGCGCTTCAGGCCAAGGCCACTGCTGCCATCCGTGCGCTGGAAGAGACAATCGACGCGAAGATCGGTAGCCTGGCTGAGGTCGAGAAGGCAGCCTTGTCCGATGCACGGACAATCGCGCTGGGCAGCGCTGGGCTGATGCTGTTAGTGGCCATGCTTTTCGGCTACCTGAACTTCCGGCTGGTTTCGCGGCCGCTGAAGACCCTGTCGGTCGTGCTGGGGCGTCTGGCCAATGGCGATCTGAGCGCACAGGCGGACCTGAGCGGCCGGCGTGACGAGATTGGCGACATGGCCGGCGCCATGGAGATCTTCCGCGATAACATGTTGCGGACCCGCGATCTGGAAGCTGCTGCAGAGCACCAGCGTGCAGAGGCTGAAGAAGCGCGCAAGCGCGGCATGGGCGCCGTTGCCAACTCCTTCGAGCAAGCCGTGCTCTCCATCTCCGATGAGATGATTGGCGGCCTGACGAACCTCAAGGGCACTGCCTCCTCTCTGGCTACCATTGCCAGCGAGACAAACCGCCAGGCGGCGTCCGTTGCCGAGGCTTCCCAGCACACGACGAACAACGTCAACACGGTTGCGAGTGCTACGGAAGAGCTGTCGGCTTCCATCGCCGAGATCAACGAGCAGGTGCACTCTGCCTCGAAGGTGGCTGCCAAGGCGGAGACCGAGGTGGATCGCTCCAATCAGGCGGTCGGCAAACTGCAGGATGTGGTGGTCCGCATCGGTGATGTGACGCGTCTCATCAATGACATCGCCAACCAGACCAACCTGCTGGCTCTGAATGCCACCATCGAGGCTGCCCGTGCGGGTGAGGCTGGCCGTGGCTTCGCTGTTGTCGCCAGCGAGGTGAAGGCGCTGGCCGAGCAGACTGCCAAGGCGACCGAAGAGATTGACGGCCAGATCTCCGAGATGCGCGCAGCTGCGTCGGAGTCCATTGAAGCAACTGCTGCTGTTGCAGAAATGGTGAAGCTGATTTCCGAGCGTACCACGGCGATGGCTGCGGCGACCGAGCAGCAGAATGCAGCCACCAACGAGATTGCCCGCAACGTCTCGCAGGCGGCCAGCAGCACCCATGGCGTGACAGACTCCATCGGCACGGTGAGCAACTCGGCGCAGCAAACCGGCATCATCAGTGAAGACATGCGCCAAGCCATCGAGGAGCTGCATGAGCGCTCTGCACGCATGCGTCAGGCCATGACAGACTTCCTAAATCAGGTGCGAGCTGCCTGAAAGTGCGCAGAAAACGGGCGGCCGGGCTGGAAAGTCCGGCCGCTTTCGTATTTGCGGCGCGAGGAAAGGGGGAGGCTCAATCTGCGTTGGTCGAATTTAATGATATGATTGTAATATTCATATTTCTCTAATAGATAAAAAATGTCTCTACCAAAAATCGTGCAGCTGAGTAATTGTATAAAATTTTAAACAAATTCTGCTCCAGGCTAAACCTTGTGCGTGCAGATGTTTCCGGATGGACATCTGTTGGCCGGTATAATCTGCGCATACAGACACTGATTTTGTATGGAGGCGCGATCACGTTTGTGGTCAGCGCGGCCTGGTCTGCGTTTTATGCTAGTGCCGGTTCTTGGCTGCATGCCGCCTATGCGTTGCTGTCTGCCCTGTCCGGGGGTGTGATGCTGCTGCTGGCGTGGCGCTCTCATCTCAGGGCTGCGGCGATTGTCATGTCGCATGCAATCCTTCTGACCACTTTGATCGGATGCTTTTTCGACGCGCCGCCAGATGGCTTGAGCAGGTCCGTGCACTTTCATCTGTTTCCCATCGTTGCGGCGACTTTTCTGGTGTTCAGCCACGAGGGTTTCTATCTGCGGGTGCTGCTGCCTGTCTTTGGGGTGCTGTCTTTTCTGGTTTTCGCCTTGGGTCTGGCGCCGCTGCCTCCGAAGGAACTTGCCAGTCCGGTCGCCGGTTTGACCGCCGTTGTCTGGTTGCATACCATCACCGGCGTTTTGGGTCTGTGTATTGTGGCGGTTGTCCTGCAGACCAGCGTGAGTGCCCGCCATACGATGGAAGGGGAGATCCGAAGGGCAATCGCCAGGGGGGAATTCCATCTCCTGTATCAGCCTCAGGTGAGCGCGGCGGGTCAGATGCAGGGGGCGGAGGCCCTGCTGCGCTGGAAGCATGGCAAAAAGGGCAATATCTCCCCCGGAGCCTTCATCCCGCTGGCCGAGGAGACCGGGCTGATCATCCCCATTGGAGATTGGGTGCTGCGGGCGGCCTGCGCCCAGCTCGCGGCCTGGGCCGCATCGCCCCTGACAGCGCAGCTGACCGTTTCCGTCAATGTCAGCGCCTCGCAGTTCCGCCAGCCTGATTTCGTCGAACAGGTGCGCAGCATCGTCCGGCTGAGCGGCGCGCGCCCGGAACTCCTGAAGCTTGAGCTGACAGAAAGTGCCCTTGCCGAAGATGCTGCGGTTGTCAGCGGCAAAATGCAGGCCCTCAAGGATCTGGGGATCAGCTGGTCACTGGATGACTTCGGGACGGGCTATTCCTCGCTCAGCTCCCTGAAGCAGCTGCCCTTTGACCAGTTGAAGATTGACCAGTCCTTTGTCCGTGATCTGCTGAACGATGACCGGAACCTCGCCATCGTCAGCACCATCCTGCAGCTCGGTCAAAGCCTCGGTCTCGACATCATTGCCGAAGGTGTGGAAACGCAAGCGCAATTTGCTCTGCTGCGGCAGGCAGGCTGCTCCAGTTTCCAGGGATATCTTTTCAGCCGCCCTGTTTCCGCCGGCGATATTGCTGCCTTCATGGAGGCCGGCGCCATCCACCCGGCTTTTGCAGGCTCATATTCTGCACCTATGCGGGCGAGTGGTCTGGCTGCCACTTGACATTGCTCTTCCCAAGGCCCATCTGTGTATTCGTGCAGCAATGCCGCAGCCCGCGAAAGGGTGCGGAGAAGAGGCCGTTAGGCTTCTGTTAACCACGCAAGTGAGAAGCTGACACAAGGCAGTCACCAGTCAAGCCTGACAAAAGGTGACGATCCTCCAATGACAACTGTCATCGAGCCGTCGAAAAAGCCAGCTATAGAGCTGGCCGATGACCTATGATGTGACGTAAAGAAAGAAGAAAAATGGACCACGGAAATGTAAAGTGGTTTGACATGCACCGGGGAATTGGTGCGATCGAACCTCAGGAAGGGGACGACGTCCTCGTTGATCTGGCGAGCCTGCGCCGTTCCGGCATCGGCAGCCTGCATGAAGGCCAGCTTGTTGCCTTCGACATGGCCTTCCGCGCCGGCCGCAGCATGGCCGAACATGTGAAAGTGCTGTAAGCCGCCGTATTGCTGTGGCTTGCAGCTTGCTCCTTGCCCTCGCGTTTCTGCCTGTGGATGGATGACGTTTCTGGAAGACGGACTGATGCAACGTTCGCCCGGAAATGCCTGCAGGATTACCATCAGAAACGCGCAAGGCTCCCCCGGCGGTCTCACCGGCCGCCGCTCAGCCTCTCTCCCCCTCAGATCGGCAGAACGTGGGTGTCCTTGACATCCTCCATCACCGCGTAGGTGTGCGTTTCACGCACGCCCGGCAGGTTCAGGATCACCTCTGCCAGAAACTGCCGGTAGTGGCTCATGTCGCGTACGCGGCTTTTGATGAGATAATCAAAGCCGCCCGCGACCATGTGGCATTCCAGCACTTCGGCCGAGCGGGCCACCGCTGACGCAAAGGCGTCGAAGACGTCCGCCGTCGTCTTGTCCAGCTTCACCTCCACGAAGACGAGCAGCCCGAGATTGAGCTTCTGCGGGTTCAGCTCTGCCGTGAAGCGCAGGATGTAGCCTTCGCGGATCAGCCGCTTCATCCGCTCCGAGGTGGCGGTGGCGGACAGGCCGATCTTTTCGGCCAGATCCGTGTTGGTGATCCGCCCATCCTCCTGCAGTGCGCCCAGGATTTTGCGGTCGATACGGTCCAGGTCCGGAATATTCTCCATTGAGAGGCCTCATTTCCAGAAAATATCAGGTTTTATAGCTTGATTTTGGCGAAAACCAAAGTGGGGTTGAAGGTAATCTGGTGAAAAGCCCTATTGCGCCTCGCGCCTGCCGGAGATCCGATCTTGATGCCTGCATCCGCCCCGATTGCTCCCGTTCTTACCGCTTCCCCTTTCCGCGCGGAGTTCGCTCCCGATGATGGCGCACTGGTGCGCCGCATGCTGGCGGAAACCCGCCTTGCTGCTGATGCGGAAGCGCGGATCGATGCCAAGGCCACGGCTTATATCGAGGACATGCGAGGTGCCCGCTCCGGCCTTGGCGGCGTCGAAGACTTCATGCGGGAGTTCGGCCTTACCACCCGCGAGGGCCTTGCCATGATGGTGCTGGCCGAGGCGCTGCTGCGCGTGCCCGATGCGGCCACCGCCGACAAGCTGATTGAGGACAAGCTGGCCGCCGCGAAATTCGGCGAGGGGGAAGGGCGCAAGTCCGACACCTGGCTCGTGTCCGCTTCTTCCTGGGCGCTGGGCGTCACCTCGCGGCTTCTGCATCCGGGCGACACACCGGACAGCATCCTCACCAGCCTCGTGCGCCGGATTGGCATGCCGGCCGTGCGCACGGCGACGCGGCAGGCCATGCGCCTTCTCGGCCACCAGTTCGTGCTGGGCGAAACCATCGAGGATGCGCTGAAGCGGGCCAAGGTTCTGGAGCCGAAGGGCTACCGCTTCTCCTATGACATGCTGGGCGAGGGGGCGCGCACGCAGGCCGATGCGGAACGCTATTTCCGCTCCTATGCCGCCGCCATCGAGGCCATCGGCAAGGCCGCCGGCTCCCGCCCCCTGCCGGACCGTCCGGGCATTTCCGTCAAGCTTTCGGCGCTGCATCCGCGCTATGAGGCGGTGAAGGAAGAGCGGGTGATGGCCGAGCTGTTGCCCCGCGTGCTGGACCTTGCCCGCATGGCCCGCGCCCATGACCTCAACTTCACCATCGACGCGGAAGAGGCTGACCGGCTGGAGCTGTCTCTGGACCTGATTGCGCGGCTTGTGGCTGACCCGGTGCTGGACGGCTGGAACGGCTTCGGTCTTGCGGTGCAGGCCTATCAGAAGCGCGGGCAGGAGGTCATTAGCTGGCTTATTGATCTGGCGCGCCTCTACAACCGCCGCCTGATGGTGCGGCTCGTCAAGGGCGCCTATTGGGATACGGAGATCAAGCGGGCGCAGGAACGGGGGCTCGCAGACTATCCCGTCTTCACCCGCAAGGCCGCGACGGACCTGTCCTATCTCGCCTGCGCCCGCCGTCTGCTGGCCGCGCGGGATGTCATCTATCCGCAGTTCGCTACCCACAATGCGCTTACGGTCGCCCAGATTCAGGAGATGGCAGGTAAACCGGAGGGTTTCGAGTTCCAGCGCCTGCATGGCATGGGCGAAAGCCTCTACAAGGCCGTGGTGGAGCGGGATGGTTATCCCTGCCGCATCTATGCGCCCGTTGGTGGCCACAAGGATCTCTTGGCCTATCTGGTGCGCCGCCTGCTGGAAAATGGCGCCAATTCCTCCTTCGTCTCCATCGTGGGGGATGCCAGCATTCCCGCAGCAGATCTGTTGAAGCGCCCTGTGGAGCTGCTGGAAGGCGGTGAGCGCGCCCGCAACCGTTCCATCGCGCTGCCTGCAGATCTCTATGCCCCCACCCGCCGCAATGCGGCCGGGCTGGAACTGGGCGTGGAAGCCGAGCGCAATGCACTGCTTTCCGGCATGGCCCGCCAGAGCTTCCCGGCTGTCACCGCCCGCCCGCTGGTGCCGGGCCATGATGTGGCCGCCCGCCCGCGGGCCCTGCTGTCGCCCATCGACGGCAGCCTTGTGGCCGGTGAAGTGACCGAGGCGGACGCGAAGCTGGCGGCATCTGCCATGGAGGTTGCGGCCAAGGGCTTTGAAAGCTGGTCCCGCACACCGGTTGAAGACCGTGCCGCTGCGCTGGACCGGATGGCAGATCTGATGGAAGAAAACCGCGACCGGCTGATGGCGCTGCTGGCGGCCGAAGCCGGCAAAACGCTGACGGATGGCATTGCCGAAATCCGCGAGGCAGTGGATTTTTGCCGCTATTATGCTGCCGAGGCGCGCGGGCTCTTTGGCGAAGGACGGCTGATGCCTGGCCCCACGGGCGAGGAAAACCGCTACCGCCTGCGCGGACGCGGCGCCTTTGTCTGCATTTCGCCCTGGAATTTCCCGCTCGCCATCTTCCTCGGGCAGGTGGCTGCCGCGCTTGTTGCGGGCAATGCTGTGGTGGCCAAGCCCGCCGAACAGACGCCGCTGATTGCCCATGAGGCGGTGCGCCTGTTCCATGCTGCCGGTGTGCCGGAAACCGCGCTGCTCTATGTGCCGGGCGACGGTGCGGTGGGTGCGGCGCTGACGTCCCATTCCAGGGTCGCCGGCGTAGCCTTCACGGGCTCAACGGAAACGGCCTGGGCCATCAACAGTGCCCTTGCCGCCCGGCGCGGGCCCATCGTGCCGCTGATTGCGGAAACCGGGGGCATCAATGCCATGCTGGTGGACGCCACCGCCCTGCCGGAACAGGTCTGCGATGATGTGGTCACGTCAGCCTTCCGCTCCGCCGGGCAGCGCTGCTCGGCCCTGCGGCTTCTGTTCCTGCAGGAGGATGTGGCGGATCATCTGCTGGAGATGATCGAAGGTTCGGCGCGTGAACTCACCCTCGGCGACCCGCGCCTTGCTGAAACCGATATCGGCCCGGTGATCGACCGCGAAGCGCGGGACAACATCCTCACCCATGTGCGGGTGATGGAATCAGCCGGGCGGCTGAAATTCTCCGGCAAGGAGCCGGACGTGACCCTCGCGGGCGGCACCTATGTGGCCCCGCAGATCATCGAGCTGGAACGGCCTGAGGATCTGACGCGGGAAGTCTTCGGCCCGGTGCTGCATGTGGTGCGCTACAAGGCAAAGGACTTCGGCGCTATGCTGGAAAAGATCGCCGCCTCCGGCTACGGCCTGACGCTCGGCGTCCATTCCCGCATTGACGCTACGGTGAAGCAGGTGGTGGACCGGCTGCCGGTGGGCAATGTCTATGTCAACCGCAACATCATCGGCGCCGTCGTCGGCACCCAGCCCTTTGGCGGCGCGGGCCTCTCCGGCACCGGCCCAAAGGCTGGCGGCCCGGCCTATCTGCAGCGCTTCGCCCTCGAACAGGTCATCTCCCTCAACACTGCCGCCTCCGGCGGCAACGCCAGCCTGCTGGCCCATTCGGGGGAGTAGGGGAGCCACGTGTCTCCCGGTGAGCTTGTCTCACCGGGACGGCATAGCCCTGCGGCGCACCGGCCTTTGCAAGGCGAGATGTGCCATCATCTCTGTTCCAGCGACAAACCGCTCCCTCTGGCATTGCGCCAATCTGCATCATAAGTATGATGAAGTATGTTGATGCTGCAGGAGGTGCCTTCATGGGTGCTGTCGAACGAATGACAATCACCGTGCCGGCTGAGATGGCCGAGACATTGCGCCAGACGGTAGCGTCGGGAGAATATGCCTCGGCCAGCGAAGTGGTCCGGGAGGCTCTTCGTGCCTGGACCCGGAGCCGGGATGCAGAGCGGCAGGAGCTGGAGGCCTTGCGGGAGGCGATCAAGGCGGGGCTGGACAGCGGGCCGGGCATCCCGGCGGAACAGGTGTTCGCAGAACTCCGCGCAAGATATTCGGTGAAGCCCTGATCCATGGCGCGGCTGATCATCCTGCCGGCCGCCATGGCCGATCTGATCGAGATTGGTGACTTCATCGCCCAGGACAATCCTGCCCGGGCACTGTCCTTTGTGGCCGAAATCGAGGCCAGGATGCTTTAGGCTGCTGAACGTCCGGATAGTTTCCCTGCCCGGGACGATCTGTGCAAGGGGCTGCGTTCAGCCCGGCAAGGGCGTTACCTGATATTCTTTCTCGATGCTGGTGAGGAAGTGCGGGTTGTCCGGGTTCTCCACGCCATGCGAGATCTGCCGGACCTGCTGGGTTGAGCCCTCAGGGCCAACCATATGCAGCCGTCACCCCCTCACCCCCCGAGAAACCCTTCCAGCACGTTGACGCAGTTGGAGCCGAGGGCGTCGACGGCGTAGCCGCCTTCCATGACGAAGAGGGTGGGCTTGCCGAGGCGGGCGAGTCTGGCGCCGAGGCGCAGGAAGTCTTCCGGCACGAAGCGGAATTGGGAGATCGGGTCCTTCTCGTAGGTGTCGAGACCCAGCGAGACGATCAGCGCGTCCGGTGAATAGACCGTCAGCCACCGGCAGGCTTCTTCCAGCGCTTCCGAGTAACGGGCCCAATCGGTGCCGGGCGGCAGCGGCCAGTTCTGGGTGAAGCCCTTGCCTGCCTTTTCGCCCGTCTCGTCCGTATGGCCGAGGAAATAGGGGTACTCTTCCCTGGGGTCGGCGTGGATGGACAGGAACATCACGTCGGCGCGGTCGTAGAAGATCGCCTGGGTGCCATTGCCGTGGTGATAGTCCACGTCAAGAATGGCAACGCGTGCGGTTCCCTGATCACGCAGCCACTGGGCAGCGATGGCAGCATTGTTGAGAAAACAATAGCCACCGAAGTAATCGGCTGCTGCGTGATGTCCCGGCGGACGGCAGAGTGCAAATGCCGAGCGGTCGCCTTCGCGCAGGAAGCGGGCCGCCGTCAGCGCCGAATTGGCGCTGGCGGTGGCGGCGGCCCAGGTGTGCTCGCCCAGCGGCGTGCCAGCGTCAAAGGAGAAACGGCCAAGCATGCCGTCGATGTGGGTGGGCGTGGGCGACGAGCGCAGCTGGCGCACGGGCCAGACGAAGGGGAAAGCCTCGCCCTGACGCCCTGCAGCCGTCCAGCGGCTCCAGAAACTTTCGAGGAAGTCGAGATATTCGCATGTGTGCACCCGCTCCAGCGGGGCGCGGCCAAAGTCCTGCGGGGTCCACAGGGGTCCGATCTTGCGGTCAAGGATTTCGTTGCGGACCATCTCGGCCCGGCTGGGTATCTCCACGGCGGGTTTCAGCATCCCGTCCGAGATTTCCATCTTCGGGTCATGGGTCAGCTGGACGGGCGAAAAAACGGTCTTCATGCGGTGAGGCTCACGGCTGGAAGCGGAACTCGGTCACCTGACTATAGGTTGTTCCGGGCCGCAGCACAGCCCCCGCAAACTCCGTATGGTTAGGGCTGTCCGGCCAGCGCTGAGGTTCCAGGCAAAGCCCGGCATGCGGGCCATAGCGGCGCCCTTCCAAACCCTCGTAAGGCAGGCCAAGGCCGGAGGCATCATAGAACTGGACGCCCGGTTCGGTGGTCCAGAGTTCCATGGAAATGCCGGAGGTCTCGCCTTCCAGAACGGCAGCGAGGCGCAAGGTGTCTGACGGGGTGTCCGCCACGCAGAAATTATGGTCGTAGAGCACCCGTGCGTGATCCGCGCCCGTCTGGCGGATGGGCCGCTTGCTGCGGAAGTCAAAGGCGGTGCCCTCGACAGGCAGGATCCCGCCGGTGGGGATGCACTCTGCATCAACCGGCAGATAGCGGTCTGCAAGGATCTGCAGCCGGTGGCCGCTGATGTCGCCGGAACTGTCGAGATTGAAATAGCTGTGGTGGGCAAGGTTGACCAGCGTCGGCTGATCGGTCACCGCGCTCATCTCAAGGCGCAGTGTGCCAGTTTCCAGCAGCGTGTAGCGGCAGCGCAGGTCCACATTGCCCGGATAGCCTTCCTCGCCATCGGGAGAGGCGAGCGTCAGAAGCAGGCTGGAAGCCGAAAGCTCGGCGATCTGCCACAGCTTCTTGTCATAGCCGCACTGGCCGCCATGCAGGTGATTGCGGCCTTTTTCGTTGCAGGTAACCTGATGGGATACGCCATCCAGCGTGAAGCGGCCAGCAGCGATGCGGTTGGCATAGCGCCCGCAGGTTCCGCCGAAATAGGCCCCGTGAGCCTGATAGTCCTCAAGCGTGTTGAGTCCGAGGACCAGCGGGCGGCCATGAAGGCGCAGATCCCTGAGGGTTGCGCCGTAGGTCAGGATGGCAGCTTCGAGGGAACCGGCCCTCAGCGTGACTTCATTGACGGTTTCACCGCCGGGAAGGGTGCCAAAGGGCCGGATCATGTCTTTGCCGTCCGTTCAGGTCAGGATCAGAGGGTCTGGTTGTAGGCACCCACTTCCGGGTTTTCGCGCAGCACCGCATCCACAGCCTTGAACATCTCGTGCAGGCGCGCTTCGGAGGCCGGGCTTTCTACCACCACCACAAGCTCCGGCTTGTTGGAGGAAGCGCGGACGAGGCCCCAGGTGCCGTCTTCCGTCACAACGCGCACGCCATTGACGGTGATGAGATCGGTAATGGCCTGTCCGGCCACCTTCTCACCGGCGGCCTGCATGGCCTGGAAGCGGGCCACCACCTTGTCGACGATGCCGTACTTGATCTCGTCCTCGCAGTGCGGCGCCATGGTGGGCGAGCCCCAGGTCTTCGGCAGGGCACGGCGCAGGTCGGCCATGGACTTGTCCGGGTTGCGGTCCATCATGTCGAGGATGGCGATGGCCGAGACGAGGCCGTCGTCATAGCCGCGGCCAATCGGCGCGTTGAAGAAGTAGTGGCCGGACTTTTCAAAGCCGACGATCGCACCCAGCTCCGTCACGCGGCGCTTGATGTAGGAATGGCCGGTCTTGTAGTAGTCGGTCACCGCGCCATTGGCCTTCAGCACCGGATCGGTGTGGAACAGGCCCGTGGACTTCACGTCCACCACGAACTTCGAGTTCGGATAGAGCGAGGAAATGTCGCGGGCGAGCATCACGCCCACCTTGTCGGCGAAGATCTCCTCACCCTCGTTGTCCACCACACCGCAGCGGTCACCGTCGCCGTCAAAGCCGAGGCCCACGTCCGCGCCGGTTTCCAGAACCTTGTCGCGCAGGGCATGAAGCATCTTCATGTCCTCCGGGTTCGGATTGTAGTTCGGGAAGGTGTGGTCGAGGTCAGCGTCCAGCGGAATGACTTCCGCGCCCAGCATCTCCAGAACGCGCGGGGCGAAAGCACCGGCCGTGCCGTTTCCGCAGGCGGCCACGACCTTGATCGGGCGCTTCAGCTTGGCGCGCTCCGTCAGGTCCTTGATGTAAACTTCCGCGAAATTGTCGACATAACGGTAGGAGCCGGAGCCCTTGGACACGAAGGCCGAGTTCAGCACGATGTCCTTCAGGCGGCCCATTTCTTCCGGGCCGAAGGTCAGCGGGCGGTTGACGCCCATCTTCACGCCGGTCCAGCCATTGTCATTGTGCGAGGCGGTGATCATGGCAACGGCGGGAACGTCCAGCGCGAACTGGGCGAAATAGGCCATCGGCGACAGGGCAAGGCCGATATCATGCACGTTGATGCCCACAGCCATCAGCCCGTTAATCACGGCCATCTTGATGGAAGCGGAATAGCCGCGGAAGTCATGGCCAACGACGATATCCGGACGGATGCCGCGCTCATGCATCAGGGTGCCGATCCCCATGCCGAGGGCCTGCATGCCCATCAGGTTGATTTCCTTCTCGAACAGCCAGCGCGCGTCGTATTCGCGGAAGCCGGTGGGCTTGACCATCGGCTTGGACTCGTAGGCGTAGGTATTCGACTTCAGAAATGCTTCGGGTTTGGGAAACATGATGAACCTCGCAAAAGCTTGTGCCGGAAAAGACTAACGAAATGAGGGCTATCCGAGCGGCTGGACATTATTGAACCAGAAGCATCGTGTCACCAGAAATATCAAATCGTTTGAACCGGCGCAGCGCTGACATGCCAAGCAGTGGTGTCGACAATGAGGCATCGGGAATGACCACTGCATCCACATCCCGAAGAAACAGAGGACCCAGCTCCAGGGTTTTGATCTTCACCGGCGCAGCGGCAATGATGCCGTTTGCGGTGCTGATCCGGGCGGTGAAATCCTGTTCCTGCAGCTTGATCCCGGCACGCCGGGCGTCGGATGCAGGCAGGGCGACGAAGGTGGCGCCTGTGTCCACCATCATCTTCAACGTCTTTCCGTTGATGCGGGTTCCCGCGATGAAATGGCCGTTCCGCTCCGCCTTCAGTTTCAGCGTGCCCCCAGCGGTCCGGCTGGTCTTAAGGTCGCCACCCGTTTCGTCCCCGGCCTCAAACTCAACCAGCCCAGGCACGAATGGCACCAGGGCAACAAGCAAGACGAGGATCAGAAGGTAACGCAGCATGACCTTGCCGGATACACAGAGGATGGACGGACGATCCTTGTCACATCCGGCTTAGCATCCGGTGAACGGGGTCAGCTGCGGGTGATGGGGAGCGTTGCGGCAAGCTGGCTGATGGCAGCGGCATCTGGTGCGCTGCCCTGCGCGCCATTGGCGGTGCAGGCAAGGCTTCCGGCGGCAACACCAAAGGCCAGCGCTGCCCCCAGTTCATCGCCCCGGTCAAGCGCCGCCGCAAAGGCGCCGCAGAAAGCGTCGCCTGCGCCTGTAGTGTCCACCACACGCACCTTCGGCGTGGGCACGCTGTAAAGCGCCGTGCCGTCATGGGCGATGACGCCCTTGGCGCCCAGCGTTACGACAGCGAGCCGCGCAGTGCCGAGTCTGCCTTCGGCGACGGTGCGCACGAAGGCTTCCGGCTCGCCCGGCAGGCCCAGCTTTCCAGCGATCTCCATCGCCTCGCTCTCGTTGGCGATGACAATGTCGCTGAGGCTGGCAAGCTCGCTGACGGCCGGGTCTCCGGCGGGAGCGGTGTTGAGGATCACTGTTGCGCCGGCCTCGCGTGCAGCGGCAATGGCGGCGCGGATTTCAGCCGCCGGGGTTTCCATCTGCATCAGCAGGATGGAGCCTTGAGGCAGCTTGCCCTTGAGCCAGCTGGCAGAGACGCGGGCATTGACGCCGCTGGCAACGATGATGAGGTTCTCGCCGCTGGCTTCAACGCCGATCATGGCAATGCCGGTTGCCCCGTCGAGACGGCGCACGCCGGACAGATCGACACCGGCGGCTTCCAGATTGGCAAGGGCAGGGGCGGCAAACACATCCGTTCCCACCGCAGCTGTCATGGCCACGTCCGCTCCGGCGCGGCGGGCAGCCAGTGCCTGGTTGGCGCCCTTGCCGCCAGGAAAGTTCTGATGGTCCGGCCCGGCTGCCGTTTCACCCGGCAGAGGCAGACGCTCGACCGCCGCGACGAGATCAAGATTGATGGACCCGAAGACGGTGATCATGCGGGGCTGCTCCTGCCGGTGTCAGTCTTACTTCGTGCCGTACATGCGGTCTCCCGCATCGCCAAGGCCGGGAACGATGTAGCCGTGGTCGTTCAGCTTGGCGTCGATGGAGGCGGTGTAGACCGGCACGTCCGGATGGGCGGCGATGAACTTGGCAACACCCTCCGGGGCTGCCAGCAGGCAGAGGAAGCGGATGTTGTTGGCGCCGCGGGCCTTCAGCTTTTCAACGGCGGCAATGGCCGAATTGGCGGTGGCCAGCATTGGGTCGACAACGATGACAAGGCGCTCGCCCAGATCTTCCGGGGCCTTGAAGTAGTATTCCACCGGCGTCAGGGTTTCCGGGTCACGGTAGAGGCCGACATGGGCAACGCGGGCGGAGGGCACCAGATCCAGCATGCCTTCCAGCAGGCCGTTGCCGGCGCGCAGGATCGAGGCAAAGACAAGCTTCTTGCCCGCCAGTGTCGGGGCCTGCATCTCGCAGATCGGCGTTTCGATGGTGATCTGCGTCAGCGGCAGGTCGCGGGTCACCTCATAGCACAGCAGGGTCGAGATCTCGCGCAGCAGGCGGCGGAAGCCCTGGGTGGAGGTGGCCTTGTTGCGCATGATCGTGAGCTTGTGCTGGACCAGCGGATGATCAACTACGATGGCTCCGGACATGACTGCCTGTCTCCTGTTCTTGCGGCTTTGGGCCGTTGTGTCTTCTGATGTCTCTGTCTTTTCCTATGCACCGAAGAGCGCTCAAAAAACAGTCCCGGCGGCGGCAATTTTGCCGAAGTCCTCAACAGCTGCCGGGTTTTCCCGCAAAAGCATGGCAGCAAGCGGCAAGGTGCCTGCCTCTTCGATGCAGGTCAGAGGCAGGTCCTCTGCCTCCAACTCCAGGACCTCCCGAACCTTGTTTGCCAGCTCAAGGGTCAGCGTTCCGGTGAGGCCGCGCAGGATTGCTGCCTGCACCCGTGCATCGCCGTCCTGTAGGGCGAAGGAAACAACGCTGCCCGCCAGCATCAGCTGCACATGGTCTGTATCCGTGGGGCCGCCAAGGGCATCCAGATCCAGCGGTGCGATGCCAGCCCAGGCCAGCGGCTCAACGAGGGAGAGCGCCAGAAACCTTGCGCGTTCATGCAACGGGAGCAAGGGCTCGCCAGCCATGCTGCCCGCAAGCGCGGGCACACGGACCGTATCACCCAGCGGCACGCCTTTGAGGCTTTCAGTCCCCTCCCACAGCGGCACCAGCCCTTCCATGACGAGCGCGAAAATCCGCGCAAGGCTCAGGCTGCCGTCTTCCTGCCCTTCATCGAACAGCACGTCGAACAATCCGCCCGGGCGCGGCTCATCATCGCGGGCAAAGAGATCGGGCCGCATGCCTGCAAGTTCCCCCAGCCGGTGCAGGCGGGCAGTGAGTGTGGCCGCATGGCCCTCGTCCACCTGCAGGACCCGGGCAAGCTCTTCCGTTTCCACCCGGATGAGCGCATGGGCATCGGCGCGGATGGGATCAGCAGGCACGGCGGAGAAAAGCCCGCTGGTGAAAGCGGACAGGGTGGCCGCCATCATGCCTTCAGCCCCTGCAAGGCTCTCCCCGGTGAAAGGGTCATCGAACCTCCATCCCGGATCCGCAGGCGGGGTCATCAGCACTGCCGCGATGGCCGCATCAAAGGCGGCGCGGCCCATCATCCGCACATCGGGAAAGGCGCGGGCACCGGCAATCATGCCCCAGCGGTCTTCTCCGCCAGCCTCTGCCAGCCGCCACAGGGTGTGCGGGGCAAGCCCGGCCTCCGGCGCCGCAGCGCGCAGGATCGAAGCCACCCTTTGGGCAAGTGGCTCCAGCCGGCTTTCGTTCAGCCGGATGCCGGAAAGGGCATCGCGCCGTGCCAGATCCAGCAAACAGGCTGCACCCTCGCGCAAGGCTTGCGCGGTAAGCAGGTGGATGGCTTCAGAGGATGTTTCGGGGGCGGCGGGCGTTGTCATCGGCTTCGCGTCCTTTCGATGGAACGCTCTGGTCTTACAGGCGTTGGACCTCCAGGTCATGTCAGATTACAGGGGAGGGGGCTGTCATGTTGCTGCCGTGAAACCATGAACGGTTGATAAACCAGCATCATGCACGATCCGGGACAAGCTTGTCTTGTCGTCTGACCTCTGTCTCGGGCAGCATGAGTCACGCTCCTCACGCCATGCGCGCTGCTGAGGCTAAAAAAATCACTGCTGCTTTCCGGATTTCTTCATGTCGACCGTGCTTTCCATCGCCGCTCTCCTTCTTGGTTCTGGCCTGCTGCTGATGGCAGGCGGGCTGCACGGCCTGCTGCTGCCTGTGCGCGGTCTTGCCGAGGGCTTCTCCGACACGTCTCTCGGCATGCTGGGGGCCGGCTGGGCAGCGGGTTATATTGCCGGCTGCCTGCTGGTGCCGATGATCGTGAAGCGCGTCGGTCACATCCGCACCTTTGGCGTGATGGCCTCCATTGCCGCCATCTCCATGCTGCTGAACCTGTTGTTCATGATGCCGGAAGTCTGGATTCCGCTGCGCGCGCTCACCGGCTTCTGCTTCGCAGGCGGCGCCATGATCGTGGAAAGCTGGCTCAACGAGCGCGCCAACAACAAGACGCGCGGGCGGGTCTTCGGCATCTACACCATGATCAACCTGGGCTCGACCACGATCGGACAGATGCTGCTGACGCTGGGCGATCCCACCGGCTTCGTCTTCTTCGTGGTGGGCTCCATCATCTATTCCCTGTCGCTGCTGCCCACGGCCCTTTCCACCGCCGCAACCCCCACGCCGCTGACGCAGGCGCGGCTGGACCCGCGCAAGCTCTGGAAGAACTCGCCGGTTGCCGTGGTCGCCGTTGTCCTGACCGGCATTTCCAACGGTGCCTTCGGCACGCTGGGCGCGGTCTATGGGCGGCGCATCGGTCTTGAGGTGGGTGATGTTGCCGTCATGATGTCGCTGTCGCTCTTGATTGGCGCCCTCATTCAGGTGCCGGTGGGCATGGTGTCAGACCGGATCGACCGGCGCCTCGTGCTGATCGGCATGGGACTGGTCGCCATGGTGGTGGAAATTGTCCTGTCGCTGCTCTCCGCGCCCGGCAGCTCCACGGTGATCATCTTTGTGTCGCTCTTCGGCGGCATGATCTATTCCATGTATCCGGTCATCGTCGCACATGCCAATGACCACGCGGCACCGGGCGAGTTCCTCAAGACCAGCGGCGGGCTGCTGATGCTCTATGGCGTCGGCACCATGATCGGCCCAATCGCGGCTGCGGCGCTTATGTCTGCTACCTCGCCCTCGGCCCTGTTCCATGTAACGGCGGGCGCTCATCTGCTGATGGTGCTCTTCACCATCTGGCGCATGACCCAGCGCGCAAGCCTCAGCGTCGCGGAGAAGTCGGACTTCGTGCCCGTCATAACCACAGGCCGCCTGTCCACTCCGGAAACCGCCGCCATGGACCCGCGTTCTGACGACGAGCAGCAGAAAAAGGAAGCTGTGGCCTGAGGGGGGCAGCAGCTGTCTGTTTGCCGGCTGCAATCCCCTATGCCCGCAACCACCTAGCCGAGCTTCTGGTTGTCCACCTTGGCCAGCAGCCGTTCCTTGGTCGCCTTGTCGCAGAAGGCGGCTTCGATGGCGGTGCGGGTGAAGACGCGCTGGTCTTCCTGTGTCCAGTTGAAGGTCTTGGCCGTCAGGCTGTATTCCCGCCCCAGCGTGGTGCGGAAGAAGGGGGGATCATCCGAATTGAGGGTGATGCGCACGCCCGCCCGGCGCAGCAGGTTGACCGGGTGGAAGCGCAGCACCGGATAAAGCCCCAGCGCGGCGTTTGAGCCGGGGCAGACCTCCAGCACGATCCGCTCCGCCGCCAGCCGGTCCACCAGTGCCGGGCTTTCGATGGCCCGCACCCCATGGCCGATGCGCCGCACGCGCAGAAAGTCGAGGGCGGCGCTGATGCTTTCCGGGCCACCGAACTCTCCTGCATGGGCGGTCAGTCCCAGTCCGGCCTCGCCTGCCATGCGGAAGGCGCGGGCAAAATTGGCTGGATGGCCCTCGCGCTCGTCGCCTGCAAGGCCAAAGCCCGTCACCAGCGGATGCGGATTGGAGACGACCTCTTTCGCCACCCGTTCCACCGAGGCCGCACCGAAGTGGCGCACGCCAATGGCAATCATCCGGCCTTCGATGCCGGTTTCCGCCCTGGCCCGCTCAAGGCCTGCCGCCAGTCCTTCCACATAGGAGCGGTAGGAGAGGCCCGCCGATGTGGCATGATCGGGAGAGATGAAGATCTCGCCGTAAATGGCCCCTTCGGCGGCGAGCATGCGGAAATAGGTTTCGCTCAGCTGCGCATAGTCTCCGGGGCGGCGGAAGACGGAACTGGCAAGGTCATAAGCTTGAAGGAAGGTGGTGAAGTCGCTCCAGCGGTACTGGCCCTTGGCGTCGATGATCGAGGAAACGTCGATCTCCTCGCGCTTTGCGATCTTCTGAACGAGTGCGGGCGGGGCAGCCCCTTCGATATGGCAGTGCAATTCCGCCTTGAGCACCTGCTCCTGCACTGCCATGGGCCGCCCGTCCTTCCCTGAAAGCTGCCTGCCGGGTCCATGTCATGATCCGGCTCATTCACTGACAAAGTTGTTCCCGCCGCCGCACGTTGCGTCAAGAAGAAGCGGCGCATGGAGGCCGCTTCCCGGTGGAAAGTCAGGCTGCCAGAAAGCTGCGGCCATGGCGCCCGGCGGCAATGCCCAGATGCTCGGCGATGGTCTCGCCGATATCCGCATAGGTGCCGCGCCCGCCGATGCTCCGGCCTGCGATGCCGGGAGCAAAGCCCAGAACCGGCACATGCTCGCGCGTGTGGTCCGTACCGCGCCATGTGGGGTCGCAGCCGTGGTCGGCGGTCAGCAGCAGCAGGTCGCCGGGCTTGAGCTTCGCCATCAGCTCCGGCAGGCGCCGGTCGAACTCTTCCAGCGCTGCCGCATAGCCCGGCACATCACGGCGGTGGCCATAAAGGGAATCGAAGTCGATCAGGTTGGTGAAGACGAGATCGCCGTCTTGCGCCATGTCCATGGCTTCGAGCGTCTTGTCGAGAAGCTGGCCGTTGCCGGCGCCCTTCAGCACCTTGGTGACGCCCTGATGGGCGAAGATGTCGGAGATCTTGCCCACCCCGATCACCGTGCGCCCTTCGGCTGTCAACCTGTCGAGGAGGGTCGCCTCGGGCGGCAGAACCGAGTAGTCGCGCCGGTTGGCGGTGCGCACGAAATCCGCCGCGCTTGTGCCGGTAAAGGGCCGGGCGATGACGCGGCCGATGTTGTAAGGATCCACATGTTTGCGGGTCACTTCGCACAAGGCATAGAGCCTTTCGAGACCGAAGGCCTCCTCATGGGCGGCGATCTGCACCACGGAATCCGCCGAGGTGTAGAAGATCGGCTTGCCGGTGCGCAGGTGCTCTTCACCCAGCTCCGCAATCACTTCCGTGCCGGAGGCATGCTTGTCGCCGATGATGCCGGGAATGCCCGTCTCCGCAACAATGGCGGCGATCATCTCCGCCGGGAAGGTGGGGATGGTGGCCGGGAAATAACCCCAGTCGAACTCAACCGGCACGCCCGCGATTTCCCAGTGGCCGGACGGGGTGTCCTTGCCGTTGGACACTTCCGCCGCATAGCCCCACAGGCCCGTGGGGGCAGGGTCCGGCGCAAGGCCGGGCAGGGTCTTGCCGGTGGACAGCGTGGCGGCGGCGCCAAGGCCGAGGCGGTTCATGTTGGGCAGATGCAGCGGCCCGCTGCGCAGGCCCGGCTTGTCACCTTCTCCGTCCGCACAGCGCTGCGCGATATGGCCCAGCGTGTCGGAGCCCTCATCGCCGAAGCGGGCGGCATCCTGCGCACCGCCGATGCCAAAACTGTCGAGCACAACGAGAATGGCGCGAGGCATGCTCTGTTTCCTTTTTTCCCGAGGCGTGACGCCTCTCATTTTCTTTCACGGCAGCTCTTTCGGCTGCTTGTCGTGCGCGGCCTTACGGCGCGATATCATTTTCGCTCTGTACCGCGCCTCAGGGCGCGATCGCATTCCCACGCCGTATCGCACCTTAGGGTGCGATACGGGCAGCCACGATCGGATGGTCCTCGACGCTGGCGGCATCGCCGATGCTGTAGGCGGCGTTGAGGGCCTCTGTGGCGCGGCGCGCTGCGTCTTCAGTGGCGGCATGGACGATGGCAAGCGGGGCATCTGCATCCACCCGGTGACCAATGCCGGCCAGTTCCGTGAAGCCGACCGACGGGTCGATCACATCAGCCGCGACACGGCGGCCGCCGCCCAGCTCCACCACGGCAACGCCGATGGCGCGGGCGTCAACGCCAGTGATCACGCCCGGCTCTTTCGCATAGACCGGAGCAATGACGGGCGCCTTGGCGAGATAGAGCTCGCTCTTTTCCATGAAGTCCGCCGGGCCGCCGAGGGCGGTGACCATTTCGGCAAACTTTTCTGCCGCCCGGCCGCTTTCAAACGCGGCACGCATCAGATCGCAGCCTTCTCTGGCACTTTCGGCAATGCCGCCGGTGGCCAGCAGCTCGCCGCCCTGTGCCACGGTCACGTCCCACAGGCGGCTGTCGATGGAGGTGCCTTTCAGGAAGTCCACCGCATTCTGCATTTCCACTGCATTGCCTGCGGCAGACGCGAGGGACTCGTTCATATCCGTCAGCAGGGCCGTGGTTTTGAGTCCAGCGCCATTGGCGACGCGCACGAGACTTTCGGCCAATGCCTTGGCCTCCTCGAAGCTCTGCATGAAGGCGCCGGTGCCCCATTTCACATCGAGCACGAGGCCCTGAAGCCCCGCTGCGAGCTTCTTGGACAGGATCGAGGCGGTGATGAGGTCGATGCTCTCCACTGTGCCGGTCACATCGCGGATGGCGTAGAAGCGCTTGTCGGCCGGGGCAAGGTCGCTGGTCTGACCGATGACGGCGCAGCCCACTTCCTTCACCACCTTGCGGAACAGGGCATTGTCCGGCTGGGTCTTGTAGCCGGGGATGCTGTCGAACTTGTCCAGTGTGCCGCCGGTGTGGCCAAGGCCGCGTCCGGAGATCATCGGCACGGCTGCGCCGCAGGCGGCTAGGGCAGGGGCCAGCATCAGCGAGACGTTGTCGCCCACGCCGCCGGTCGAGTGCTTGTCCAGAACCGGTGCGTCCACATCGGACCAGTCCAGCACGGTGCCGCTGTCGCGCATGGCCAGCGTCAGGGACACGCGCTCGTCAATGGTCAGGCGCCGGAAGAAGATGGCCATAGCCAGCGCCGAGACCTGCCCCTCGCTGACGCTGCCATCTGCAAGGCCCTTGACGAAGAAGGCGATTTCCTCCCGCGTCAGCTGGCCGCCGTCCCGCTTCTTGCGGATGAGTTCCTGTGCCAGCATGTCAGTATCCTTCGCGCGCGCTGCCTGCGCCGCCCTTGATCACGTCAATCAGTGCATCCAGCAGCCCGCTGGCGCCGAAGCGGAATGTGGCCGATGAAACCCAGTTGGGCCCCAGAATCCGGTCGGCCAGCGCCAGATAGGCGGCAGCCTCGTCCAGCGTGCGGATGCCGCCTGCGGGCTTGAAGCCCACGTGACGGCCGGGTTGTTCGGTGCGTACCTCGTCGATCACCGTCAGCATGATCTCGGCAGCTTCCAGCGTCGCGTTGACCTTCACCTTGCCGGTGGAGGTCTTGATGAAATCGGCACCGGCTGCAATGGCGGTGAGCGAGGCCTGATGGATCAGCAGCGGGTCACCGATCTCACCGGTCTCGAGAATGACCTTCAGCTGCGCCGGGGCCGGAATGGCTGCCTTGACGCGGATGATCATCTCTTCGGCAAAGCCGCGGCGGCCTTCCACGAAGGCGCGGTAGGGCATCACGAGGTCGATCTCGTCCGCCCCATCGGCAATGGCCCTGGCTGTCTCTTCCACCACGGCGCGGGTGTCCACACCTCCTGCAGGGAAGTTGACGACGGTTGCGACCTTCACCGGCGTACCGGCCAGCTTCGCCTTCGCCTGCGCAACGAAGGCAGGATAGACGCAGACGGCGGCCACATGGCCATGCTCGGTCACGGCGCGGGCGCAGAGCGCATCGATATCGGCGGCGGTGCAGCCGTCATTCAGGTTCGTCAGATCGACAAGGGCGAGAGCACGGGCGGCAAGTTCCGCCTTGCTGGCTGCATCAGCCATGGGAAATCTCCTTCACGAAGCCGCGCACAAGTTGCTTCATGCGCGCAAGGCCGAGTTTGGCGACGGACTTGGTCTCGTCGTGGGACAGGCCATGGGCCTGCATGCCTGCGCCCAGATTGGTGATGATCGACATGGCGGCGACGCGCATGCCGAGGAACCTTGCAAGGATCACCTCCGGCACGGTGGACATGCCGACGGCATCAGCACCCAGAATGCGCGCCATGCGGATCTCTGCCGGGGTTTCGAAGGACGGGCCGGAGAACCACATGTAGACGCCCTCCGCCAGCGCATGGCCATCGGCCTTCGCGGCGCGGTGCATGGCGGCCTGCAGGTCCTTGTCATAGGCGGCGGTCATGTCGAGAAAGCGCTTTTCGTCTTCCTCGCCGATCAGCGGATTAAGGCCGGACCAGTTGATGTGATCGGTGATCAGCATCGGGCTGCCCGGCTGCACCTCCTCGCGCAGGGACCCGGCGGCATTGGTTGCTAGCAGGATCTCGCAGCCGAGCGCCTTCAGCGTTTCGACCGGCGTGCGCATGATGGAGGGATTGCCGCTCTCATAGTAATGGGCGCGGCCCGAGAGGATCACCACCGGCACGCCTTCCAGCTCGCCCGCCACCAGCTCACTGCCGTGCGACGAGACGGTGGAAACCGGAAAGCCCGGAAGCTTGCTGTAGGGAATGCGGACCGCATTCTCCATCTCGCCCGCCAGTTCACCGAGCCCGGAGCCCAGGATCATGCCGATGCGATAGCTGCCCGGGCGGGCGGCGCGGACGATTTCCGCGCAGTCATTGCCATAGCTGCTCATGGCGTTCGTCCCTTGTGTTGTTCTGTTTCAGCCTTGCAGGTTTGCTTCAGTCGAGAAGCTGGAAACCGGCGGGCAGCAATTCGTCGACGGTGAAGGTGCGGCGGATGCCTTCGAGATTGGCGATGTGGACCTTGACGGAACCGCCTGCGAATTCCTTCAGCTTCTGCCGGCAGCCGCCACAGGGCGTGCAGAGGGCGGCGTCAGCGATGACGACCACTTCCTCGATCTGCTGCTGACCGGCCAGAACCATGGCGGAAATCGCTCCGGCTTCGGCGCAGACGCCTTGCGGATAGGCGGCATTCTCCACGTTGCAGCCCGGATAGATCTTGCCGTCGGCGGCAAGGATCGCCGCGCCGACCTTGAAGTCCGAGTACCGGGCATAGGCGTTTTCGCGCGCGGCCTTTGCCGCCTCGAAGAGCTTGTCCACCGCGCTCATGTGCGCTCCTTCAGATAGGGGATGCCGCTGGCCTTGGGCGGAATGGCCTTGCCGATGAAGCCCGCCAGCAGGATGACCGTAAGAATGTAGGGAAGGGCCTGGAACACCTGCACAGGCACCTCACCGATGCCTGGAACCTGCTGGCCCTGAAGCCGGATCGCCACGGCATCCAGGAAACCGAACAGGAGGCAGGCGTAGAGGGCGTTCACTGGCTTCCACTTGGCAAAGATCAGTGCTGCCAGCGCGATGTAGCCGCGCCCTGCCGTCATGTCCTTGATGAAGCCGGAGGACTGGGCAATGGCCAGATAGCTGCCCGCAAACCCGCAGAGAATGCCGCACATGATCACGGCCCGGTAGCGCAGGAAGGTGACGGAGATGCCTGCCGTATCCACCGCTGCCGGGTTCTCGCCCACCGCGCGCAGCCGCAGGCCAAAACGGGTGCGGTAGAGCACCCACCATGTGGCAGGAACGGCAAGGAAGGCGAGGTAGACGAGGATATTGTGTCCGGAAATCAGCTCCGAATAGATGCCGCCAATGACCGGCACGTCCTTCAGGGCGGCGGCAAAGGGCAGTTCGATGTCGAGAAAACGCCCGCCAGCTGACAGTGACGGCGTGCGCCCGCCCTGATTGAACCAGGCCTGCCCCAGAAGCGCCGTCAGCCCTGCCGCTAGAAAGTTGATGGCGACGCCGGACACGATCTGATTACCCCGGTTGGTGATCGAGGCAAAGCCATGCAGCAGTGCAAGGCCGACAGCGACAACAATGCCCGCACCAAGCCCGGCCCAGGCATTGCCGGTGATGAAGGCAACCGAGGCGGCACCAAAGGCGGCGCCCAGCATCTTGCCTTCGAGGCCGATGTCGACAATGCCCGAACGTTCCGAATAAAGCCCGGCAAGACAGGCCAGCAGCAGCGGCGCAGCAAGGCGGACTGTAGAGTCGAGGATGAGGATAAGGGTCTCGAACATGGCTCGTTCTCCCGTCAGGCCGTCTTGCCGGCAGCGGCGGCCGGCTTGGCGGAGAAGCTGAACAGACGCACCAGCGCCGGGCGGAACATGTACTCCAGCGCCCCGGCAAACAGCACGACGAGGCCCTGGATGACCACGATCATGTCACGGGTGATCGCCGGCATTTCGAAGGCAAGCTCGGCACCGCCCTGGTAGAGCATGCCGAACAGGATCGCCGCCAGCATGATGCCCACCGGGTGCGCCCGGCCCATCAGCGCCACGGCGATGCCCACAAAGCCGTAGCCGGAGACGAATTCGATCAGCAGCCGGTGCTGCGAGCCGACGATTTCGTTGATGGCCATCAGCCCGGCGAGCCCGCCGGAAATCAGCATGGTGATGATGGTGATGCGCACGGGTGAAATGCCGGCATAGACGGCGGCAGAGGGATTGGCACCAAAGGTGCGGATCTCATAGCCAAGCCGCGTTCGCCAGATCAGCAGCCACACCAGCACAAGGGCTGCCAGCGCAAGAAAGACTGCAAGATTGACCTGCGACGAGCCGAAGAAATCCGTGCCGAAGAAATCCCCCAGCAGCGGCAGCTGCCCGCCTTCGGAGAAGGTACGGGTTTCCGGCTGCATGGAGCCGGACTTGTTGATCACCTTCACCAGCAGATAGCCCATCAGCGCGGTGCCGATGAAGTTGAACATGATGGTGGTGATGACGATATGGCTGCCGCGCTTTGCCTGCAGCCAGGCAGGAATGGCTGCCCAGGCTGCGCCATAAAGGGCTGCCGCCAGCACGGCAAACGGAACCGTGATCCACCAGGGCGCATACTGGTCCAGCGCAAGGCAGGCAAGCGCAGCGCCAAGACCGCCGAGATAGGCTTGCCCCTCACCGCCGATGTTGAAAAGCCCGGCATGGAAGGCAACGGCCACGGCAAGGCCCGTGAAGATGAAGTTGGTGGCGTAGAACAGCGTGAAGCCGATCCCCTCGCCATAGCCGAGGGACCCCCACAGCAGGATCTGAACCGCATCCAGCGGGTTCTCGCCGATCAGCAGCACCACAAGGCCGGAGACGAGGAAAGCCGCCGTGAGATTGACAAGCGGGATCAGGCCGAAGTCGATCCAGCGGGGCAGGGAACCGGCACTCATGCTCTGCCTCCTTGGGCGGCGCGGGCGGGCACGTCATCCGTGACACCGGCCATCAGCAGGCCGCATTCGTTTTCGGTGGCATCCGGTCCGCGCTCGCCGACAAGGCGGCCGTCGAACATGACCAGGATGCGGTCGGACAGGGAGCGGATCTCGTCCAGCTCCACGGAGACAAGCAGCAGGCCCTTGCCTGCATCGCGCAGCTCGATCAGCCGCTTGTGAATGAATTCGATGGCGCCAATATCGACGCCGCGCGTTGGCTGCCCGACCAGCAGCACGTTCGGGTCCCGCTCGATCTCGCGGGCCAGAACCACCTTCTGCTGATTGCCGCCGGAGAAATTGGCGGTTTTCAGCAGAGGGTTGGGCGGGCGGATGTCGTATTTGGCAATTTCCGCTTCGGCCGCCTTGCGGATGGCCCGCATGTCCAGCAGCGGGCCCTTCGAATAGGCTGGATCGTTGTGATAGCCCAGAATGGCGTTCTCATATTCTGCAAAGGACGTGACAAGCCCCATGCGGTGGCGGTCTTCGGGCACATGGCCCATGCTCATGGCGCGGATTTCCGCTGGATTTTTGGGGTTGGCCGCAAGATCTATGGTCTCGCCATTCAGCCACATGCGGCCCTTGCGGGCCCGGCGGATGCCCGCCAGAGTCTCCAGCAGTTCCGACTGGCCGTTGCCCGAGACACCGGCAATGCCGACGATTTCGCCGGCGCGGATCTCAAAGGAAACATCCTTCACCACATCGACGCCCCGGCTGTCGGTGACGGTGAGGTTTTCGACGGCCAGCACCCGTTCGGCGGGCTTGGCTGGCTGCTTGTTGACCTTCAGCAGCACACTGCGGCCCACCATCAGCTCGGCCAGTTCCTCCATGGAGGTTTCTGCCGTCTTGCGGGTGGCCACCATTTCGCCGCGGCGCATGACGGACACCGTGTCGGTGATGGCCATGATCTCGCGCAGCTTGTGCGTGATGAGCAGCACCGTCTTGCCCTGTGCCTTTAGGACTTTCAGGATTTCAAAGAGATGGTCAGCCTCGGCCGGGGTCAGCACTCCCGTGGGCTCGTCCAGGATCAGCACTTCCGCGCCGCGGCAGAGTGCTTTCAGAATCTCCACCCGCTGCTGCAGGCCGACCGGCAGGTCGCCGACGACCGCATCGGGATCGATCTTCAGGTCATATTCGCTTTCCAGCCGGGCCAGTTCGGCCCGCACCTTGCCCGCACCGCCCGCCAGCATGCTGCCGCCTTCGGCGCCCAGCATGACGTTTTCCAGCACGGTAAAGGGATCCACCAGCATGAAATGCTGATGCACCATGCCGATACCAAGGCCGATGGCATGGCGGGAGTCGCGGATGGTCACTTCCTTGCCATCCACCAGGATCTCGCCGCTGTCGGCATTGTAGAAGCCGTAAAGGATCGACATCAGGGTCGATTTTCCGGCCCCGTTCTCGCCGATGATGCCGTGGATCGACCCTTTGCCCACCACAAGATCGATGTTCTTGTTGGCGTGCACGGGCCCGAAGGACTTGTTGATCTTGCGAAGCTCGATGGCGGCGGTCATGGATGCTCCCGCGCGTCTGGCCACAGGGCCGGCGTCAGTCGGTGAAGGGGCCGGGCGTACGGCACGGCATCATCAAGGAATTGGCCCTTGCTCTGGCCTTCCGGCTCAGGAGCAAGGGCCGCGTTCCCTCAGGTGATTACGGGCAGGTCTTGTCCGTCATATAGTCGTGGACGGTGATCTTGCCCGAGATGATGTCGGCCTTGGCCTGGTCGGCTGCAGCCTTCATGTCGGCGGTGACCAGCTTCTCGTTATACTGGTCGAGCGCATAGTCCACGCCGCCTTCGGCGAGGCCGAGCACTTCGATGCCGCTGGTCCACTGGCCGTTCTTGGCGTCGGTGAAGGCCTTGTCCACGGCCACGTCCACGCGCTTCAGCATGGAGGTCAGGACCTTGCCCGGATGCAGGGCATTCTGGTTGCTGTCGACGCCGATGCCGAGCTTGCCTGCGTCAGCTGCTGCCTGCAGCACGCCAATGCCGGTGGCGCCAGCGGCGTGATAGACAACGTCCGCGCCACGGTCGAACTGGGACTTGGCCAGTTCGCCGCCCTTGACCGGGTCGTTCCATGCCGCGCCGGTGGTGCCGGTCATGTTCTGGAAGACTTCAGCCTGGGGGTTGGTGGCCATCACGCCCTGCTTGTAGCCGCAGGCGAACTTGTGGATCAGGTCGATATCCATGCCGCCGACGAAGCCGACCTTGCCGGTCTGCGATGCCTTGGCAGCCAGCAGGCCGACGAGGTAGGAGCCTTCATGCTCCTTGAATACGATGGAACGGACGTTCGGCAGGTCCACGACCATGTCGACGATGGCGAACTGGATGTCCGGGAATTCCTTGGCGACCTTCTCGATTGCGTTGGCATGCGAGAAGCCGATGGCGATGATCGGGCTCATGCCGCGCTTGGCGAAATTGCGCAGGGCCTGCTCGCGCTGGCTATCGTTCTGGATTTCGAAGTCACGGTATTCGACGCCCGTGTCCTTCTTGAACTTCTCGGCGCCCGTATAGGCGGATTCGTTGAACGACTTATCGAATTTGCCGCCGAGGTCATAGACGACCGCCGGCTTGAAATCCGCTGCAAAGGCGGTGCTGGCCATCATGACGCCTGCAATGGCGGCGCCCGTCATCAGGAACTTCTTCACGTTCTTATCCTCCGGCACTGGTCCAGCCACCATGGCTGGCCCCGCTTACTTCCCCTCATGGACACTGCCGGGCAGCGCTGCTGCCGCCACAGGTCCGCTCGATCCGAGCCGTTGCTTCAGAGCCCTTGCCAGGGTCTCATCCGCGACCAGGTCGGTGATGACACCGGTGCGCAGCGCAGCGAGCGTGGCTTCCGCCTTGCTCTCCCCGCCCACCAGCGCAATGACACGAGAGCCGCGGACTTCTTCGTAGTGAAGACCGACGGCGCACTCGCCAAGACTTACGGGCACCTGTGTGCCCTCAATGGTGACAAAACGGCCCATCAGGTCGCTGACCGCGCTGCTCCGCATCAGTCCGTCCTGATCGTCCTTCTGGATGATGCCGCGCTGGACCAGATGACCGTCATCATCAATGGAGCCGATGCCAACGACAAAGGCATCCGAGCGCCGCGCACGCGCCAGAAGATCCTGCACGCTGCGCTGGCCGAGGAACATGTCGCGTTCCTCCAGGCTCTCGGCAAAATAGGGCACCGGCAGATAATAGCCTTCCCCGCCCGTGCGCTCGATCAGCGGCTGCACAATGTCAAACGGGTTGGCCGACAGCTTGCGCATCAGCGAGCCGGAAATGGAGATGATGGCGAGATCCGGCCTGGAAATGCGCGGCATGGCCGCCACCGAAGCTTTCAGTGTCCGGCCCATGCCAACACCAAGCTGGCGGATTTCAGGCCCTGCAAGCAGCGTGGAGAGGAAAGGGCCTGCAACGGAAGCGACAGCCCGGATTGCCGTTGTCTGGTCGCCGCCACCAAGGTCCGGTGCGATGATGCAGCTGGTCAGAGCAAAATGCCGTGTCAGCTCGTCTTCCAGCTCCAGGCACTCGATCGGGCGGCCCTCGATCTGGAAGCGGACCAGACCTTCCTTCTGGGCATGGGCAATGAGACGGTGTACCTTGGCGGGAGAAACGCCAAGACGCGCTGCAATCTCGCCCTGCGTATTGCCCCCCACGAAGGAAAGCCACGCGGCGCGGATCGAGAGATAGGTTGTCCAATCCTCGTCCTGCACGAAATGCCCCGTCTGCTTGTCCAGGTCTTCCGCCTGGCTGCTGATTTCCTGCCTGACTGAAATTTTCTTCAGCCGCTGTGAATTCTTTCAGGGAGGATGCCTGCCTGCTTGTCCGCCGTCAAGCGGATTTGGCGGGTTTTCCGGCTGAAACTTGCGCTTTTCGTTTGGTGTATTGATGGCCGCAGGGCTGCTTGGGTGTGAGTACAGTGTGCGCGGACGATGGGCAGTAATTGCCCTGTGAATGCCCTGATCCGGCAAAATATGCCGATTGATAGGCAATTTTTGCCGGGCATCTTATACAAGCGCAATCTGTGCGTCTTTTTGATTTGCCAGCACAATTTCACCATTTCATCTGTGGCATAACGCTTGCTTGGAACTATTCTACACGGCAAGTGTTCCGGCTCTGAAAATACAGGCAAATTGTCGATATTTTCGGATTAACCGTCTGTTCAGCCGCAAGGATAAAAGTAAAGAGGGGGGTGTGGGAAACCGGCTTTGGCCAGAACATGGAGAAAACCATGCGTCTCACACTGTGCAGATCCAGACTGTCAACTTGCGGTGCTGCGATAGGCAGTCTTGCCATCTTGGCACTTACTTCAATGACATCTTTTGCAGAGCCGCAACGTTCCGGCAAGTTTCACACGGCCTATTCGGCGGATGCCGAAGTGGATGTGGAGCTGGTGCTCGCCGTTGACATCTCTCAGTCCATGGACCGGGACGAGCAGGAGGTGCAGCGCGCGGGCTATGTCTCGGCCCTGACCTCGAAGGAAGTGCTTGCCGCCATCCGCGAGGGGCCGACGGGAAGAATTGCAGTCACCTACTTTGAATGGGGCGGGGTGGGCGAGCATTTCACTGTTGCCGAATGGTCCATCATCCAGGACGAGGCAACCGCTGCCGCCTTTGCTGCACGTATCGCAGAGGCGCCTCTGCGGCAGGTGCAGAGAACCTCGATCTTCGCAGCGCTTGAAAAATCCGCTGATCTGATAGCTTCCAACCAATATGAAGGGCTGCGCCGGGTCATCGACATTTCCGGCGATGGGCCGAACAATCAGGGCGGTACCGTCACAGATATGCGTGACAAGGTGATTTCCGCAGGCGTCACCATCAACGGGCTGCCGCTGATGATGAAGTCTGAAACCTCCGCCTGGCAAGCGATGCTCCATCTCGATCACTACTACGAAGACTGCGTCATTGGCGGGCCGGGAGCCTTTGCGATTCCGGTACGCTCCAAGGACGGCTTCGCCGATGCCATCCGCATGAAGCTGGTGCTTGAGATCGCCGGGCTGATGGAGGACCAGCCGCTGATCATGCCCGCAGCAGGCCGGAAGATGGTTAGCTGTAACCTGTTTGACTAGATGTGAGGTGGTGGCTTGCCGCCGCTCACGAAGATGGGATTCGGCTTTTCCCGGCGGGACTGACAGACTTTTCCATGTCAGGCGGCGTATTGGCGCTGCCGGAGCAAGGGGAGGTCCGGAATGACGCCCTTCGACACTCTGCGCCGGTTGCGCTCATGCACCGGATGGCTCAGCGCGGCACTGGGCCTGCTGGCTGTTACAGCTGTCACCGGTGGCACGGCCGCACAGGAGAACACGCGGCAGGACGTAGATGTGGCGCTTGTTCTGGCGGTCGATATTTCCTACTCCATGGATATCGACGAGCAGCGGCTGCAGCGGCAGGGCTACATGCAGGCGATCACCTCGCCGGACGTTCTGGAGGCGATCCGGGGCGGCCTGACCGGAAGCATTGCGGTCACCTATGTGGAATGGGCGGGCACCCTGTCCCGCTCGGTTCTGGTGGATTGGCATGTGGTCTCGGACGAAGCCAGCGCCCAGCGGTTTGCCGACGCTCTGGGAGAAGCTCCCATCAGCCGCGCCTACCGCACCGCAATTGGTGATGCCCTGCTGTTTTCGGCACAGCAATTTGCCAGCATGCCCCACAGGGCCGCGCGCAAGGTGATCGACATTTCCGGCGATGGCCCGAACAACCAGGGCACTTATGCGCCTGCCGCCCGCGATCAGGTGGTGGCGCAGGGCATCGTCATCAACGGCTTGCCGCTGCAGCTGAAGGATGTGCGGCCGGGCTGGTTCGACATGGCAGATCTCGACCGCTACTACGAGACCTGCGTCATCGGCGGCCCCGGCTCCTTCATCGTGCCGGTGCGCGGTGCGGAGCGTTTTGCCGAAGCGGTGCGCCGCAAGCTGGTGCTGGAAATCGCCATGCCGGCGCTGCCTCAGCCCCGCAAGTTGCGCGAAGCTCCAGTGATCCGTGTGGCGGAAGGCATCGATCCCTTCTGTCTGGAGGGCGAACGGCGCTGGCAGCAGCGGCGTTTCATCTATGAGGACCCCTAATTCTTGCCCTCCGGTTTCCGGCATCTTCCTGTGATCGCGGCTCAGCTCGCACTTTGCGTTTCCGGCGCAAGGCGTTAAAGCTGGTGCCGTGAATGTCATGGCGCCTTTGCGCCGGTGTGATCTTGCGGGAGATGATGCGGATGCAGGCAGAAC
This sequence comes from Pannonibacter anstelovis, assembly GCF_036881715.1. Lineage (NCBI taxonomy): Bacteria > Pseudomonadati > Pseudomonadota > Alphaproteobacteria > Hyphomicrobiales > Stappiaceae > Pannonibacter > Pannonibacter anstelovis. The sequence goes on along the minus strand of NZ_JBAKBF010000009.1, from coordinate 129,124 downwards.
GCGCGGTGCTGGCCCTTGTGGCCCATGACGCCAAGAAGGACGCCATGGTTGCCTTCGCGCAGCGCAATGAGGAAAAGCTGGCTGCCTACCGGCTGGTCGGAACGGGCACGACAGGCGGGCGTATCAAGGCCGCTTGCCCCAGCCTCGACATGACGCCGCTGAAAAGCGGGCCGCTCGGTGGTGACCAGCAGATTGGCGCGATGATTGCCGAAGGCCGCCTCAACGGGCTCATCTTCTTTGCCGATCCGCTTTCGCCCATGCCGCATGATGTGGATGTGAAGGCCTTGCTGCGCCTCGCGCTGGTCTACGACATCCCGATGGCGCTCAACCTGTCGACCGCCGAAATCCTGCTGCGTTCGGCCCGGCTCACCGGTCTGCGCAGTTCTTCCGATACTCCAGAAGTGGCCGGCCCGCGCACATGAGCCTGACTGAGACACGCAAGCGCCCGTTCGATTTCCCCGTTCTGGTCGGGGACGTGGGCGGAACAAACGCACGCTTTGCCCTTGTGCTGGATGACGCGACGCCCGCCCTTAAGCTGCCGTCCCAGCCGACGGCTGCGCACCCGGACATAAACGCTGCCATCCGCGCCTGCCTTGAGGGGCAGGACGTGCCTGCGCCACGCTCGGCGGTCATTGCCGTTGCCGGCCCCGTGACCGGTGACCGCATTCCGCTGACCAATGCCAAGTGGGTGGTGGAGCCGTTGCAGATGATTGCCGTTCTTGGCCTCAGGGACGTGGTGATCCTCAACGATTTCGAGGCGCAGGCGCTGGCGCTTCCTGGTCTTTCCGGTGACGATATCGAGCAGATCGGCGGCGGGGAGCCTCTGGCGGGGGCCTCCAAGTTCGTGGTCGGCCCCGGCACCGGTCTTGGAGCGGCGGCGATGATCTACGCGGCGGACACCTGGGTGCCCGTGCCCGGCGAGGGCGGGCATGTGGAACTGGGACCGGTAACGCCGGAAGACTATGAGATCTGGCCGCATATCCCGCGTAATGGCGGGCGCATCGGCGCCGAAGAGGTGCTGAGCGGCACCGGCCTGCCGCGCCTTGCCGGGGCTGTCGCCCGCGCCCGCAAGGCCGAACCGCGCTTCACCTCTGCAGCAGAAATCACGCAGGCCGCCAGTGCTGGCGATCCGGTGGCGGTGGAAACGCTGGAGGTCTTCGCCCGCTGCCTTGGCCGTGTGGCGGGGGATTTTGCCTTGTCGGTGCTGGCCCGTGGCGGCGTCTACATTGCGGGCGGCGTGTCGTCCCACATTGCGCCTTTCCTGCGCAAGGGCGGCTTCCGCGCCGCCTTCGAAGCCAAGGCCCCGCACGCGAAGCTGATGGCTTCGATCCCTGTGTTCCTGATCCATCATCCCAACCCGGCGGTGGACGGACTTGCCGCATACGCCCGCACCCCGGGCCGCTTTGCCGTCGGCACCAAGGGCCGCCACTGGTCCGCGCAGGATTGATGCCTGCGCGCATGACCGGGGCAGGCAGCAGGAGAGGTCCGCGTGGCTGAACAAGTGGACACCTGGCGGTCACCGCCCCTGCCCATTGATGCGGCGCTGCCGGAACTGCTGGCGGCGCTTGAGGCGGGAAGCAATGCGGTGCTGGTGGCAGAGCCCGGTGCGGGCAAGACCACCCGTGTGCCGCTGGCGCTGCTGGATGCGCCCTGGCGCGGTGATGGCCGTATTCTGCTGCTGGAGCCGCGCCGCCTTGCCGCCCGTGCCGCAGCCCGGCGCATGGCCGAAAGCCTTGGCGAGGAGGTGGGTGGCACTGTTGGTTACCGGGTGCGCATGGAAAGCCGCGTCAGCGCCCGCACCCGCATCGAGGTGATCACCGAGGGTGTCTTTACCCGCATGATCCTGGATGACCCGGAACTCGCCGGCGTCGCCTGTGTTCTGTTTGACGAGTTTCACGAACGCTCGCTTGAAGGCGATCTCGGCCTTGCACTGGCGCTCGATGTGCAGGGCGCGCTGCGCGATGACCTGAGGCTGGTGCCCATGTCGGCAACGCTGGATGCAGCCAGTGTCGCAAAGCTGCTCGGCGGGGCGCCTGTCGTCGAAAGCAAGGGCCGCAGTTTTCCCGTTGAAACCCGCTATCTCGGCCGCAAGGCGGAAGAGCGGATCGAGCCGCAAGTGGTGCGGGCGGTGCGCAAGGCGCTGGCCGAGGAGCATGGCTCGCTGCTGGTGTTCCTGCCCGGCCAGGGCGAAATCCGCCGGGTGGCCGAAGCGCTTGAGGGACAGGTGCCAGCCAATGTGCACATCGCCCCGCTTTATGGTGCGCTCGACGGCAAGGCGCAGGATGCTGCCATCCGCCCGGCAAAGGAGGGCGAGCGCAAAGTGGTGCTGGCTACTTCCATCGCCCAGACTTCGCTTACCATCGAAGGTGTGCGCGCAGTGATCGACAGCGGCCTCTCCCGCGTGCCGCGGTACGAGCCGCAGACGGGGCTGACGCGGCTGGAAACCGTGCGCGTGTCACGGGCAACGGCAGACCAGCGACGCGGCCGTGCGGGCCGGACGGAGCCGGGCGTGTGCTACCGGCTCTGGGATGAAGCGCAGACACAGGCGCTGATGCCGGCCGAACGGCCGCAGATTTTGGAAGCGGACCTCTCCTCGCTGGTGCTGGATCTGGCAGCCTGGGGCACGGCGGACCCGGCCACTCTGTCCTTTCCCGATGCCCCGCCCTCGGGTGCCTGGGCAGAAGCGCGCAGCCTGTTGACGCAGCTTCACGCCCTTGATGCCGAAGGCCGCCTGACGCCGCATGGTCAGCGCCTTGCGCGTCTGCCCATCGAGCCGCGCCTGGCGCATATGATCGTGGAGGCAGAGGCGCTGGGTCTTGGACGGCTGGCGGGTGAGGTGGCGGCCATTCTGTCCGAGCCCGGCCTTGGCGGCATGGATGTGGATCTGCGCGAGAGGGTGAGACGCCTGCGCCGGGACAATGATCCGCGCAGCCGCGATGCCCGCGCCCTTGCGGCACGCTGGCAGAAGATGGCTGCAGAAGGCGGTGCGAAGACGGAGCAGGACAGTGATGGCGGCGCGCCGGAACTGGCCGGCGAAGTGCTGGCACTGGCCTTTCCCGAGCGGGTGGCGCAAGGGCGCGGCCAGCGCGGGCGCTTCCGCCTTGCCAATGGGCGGGGGGCGGAATTGCCCGAAGAGCATGCGCTGGCCGGTGAGCCCTTCCTTGCCATTGCCGATATTCAGGGCAAGGCCCAGTCAGGCCGCATCATGCTGGCAGCGCCTCTTGGGCTTGAAGCCATCGAGACGATCTTTGCCGCTGATATCGCGGAAACCGATGACGTGCGGCTGGAGCCTTCCGGTCTGGTGCGGGCGCGCCGTGTTGTGCGGCTGGGTGCGCTGGAGCTTGCCTCCCGGCAGATAGCCAGCCCGGATGCGGCGATGGTGGCAAAGGCGCTGCTGGGAGAAATTGCCCGCCGGGGTGTTGCCCGTCTGCCCTGGAGCAACGATCAGCTGCGCCTGCGCGCAAGAGCCGGTTTTGTGCGGGCCTCAGGGGCAGAGCATCTGCCGGACCTTTCCGACGCTGCCCTTCAGGAAACGCTGGAAGACTGGCTGCTGCCTTATATGGCGGGCTTCACCCGTGTTTCGGACGTGGATGCCGCCTGCCTCGGCAATGCGCTTGCCGGGCTGCTGGGTTATGGCGGCGCGGCGGAGATAGACCGGCTGGCGCCATCACATTTTACCGCGCCCACCGGCTCGCATGTGCCGATTGATTATGGGTCAGAGAGCGGCCCCTCCATTTCCATCCGCGTGCAGGAGCTGTTCGGTCTCGCCCGGCATCCGGCCGTTGCTGATGGCCGCATTCCGCTGACACTGGAACTTCTGTCGCCCGCTCACAGGCCTATCCAGATCACGCGGGATCTTCCCGGTTTCTGGGCTGGGTCCTGGGCGGATGTGAAGACAGAGATGAAGGGACGCTATCCGCGCCATCCCTGGCCGGATGACCCCGCATCCGCAGAAGCGACAAGGCGCGCCAAACCACGTGGAACGTAGAGCTTGGTGGTCGCTTATCGGCGGCCTTCGTGGTAGATCTGCGTCAACTTCAGTTCCAAGAGAGTATCTGCCATGATCGCCGCCGCCTTTGACCCCAAGGACATCATCGCCCGTTTCACCGCAGGCGAGGGCTTCCCGGAGGCTGACGTCCGCGAATGCCTGTCCACTCCGTCCGCCTCCGTTCCGGCGCTGATGGCCATTCTGGAAGACCGCGTGGCGGGCGGCACGGGTGAGCTCAGCCAGCTCGACGCGAAGGGTGATGCCTGCTTCCTCGCGCTGCATATCCTGGCCGATCTCAAGGTCACCGCAGCCTTCCAGCCCTTGATGCGCCTGCTGCGCAGCACGGATCAGGATCTTGAAGCCCTGTTTGGCGACTGCCTGATCGAAACCATGGGGCCGATCCTGATCGCGCTCAATCCGGGCGGCTACAGCGTCTTCGAGGAAGGGTTCTCCGACCGCAACGCCGACGACTACGCCCGCGATGCCATGATGGTGGCCTGGGTCTATGGCGTGCTCTCCGGCGAAGTGCCGCGCGAACATGCCCTCTCCGTGCTGAAGGCCTTCCCGAAGACCGTGCGCCCGGCACCGGACAGCTATCTTTGGGGCAGCTACATCGGTGCCGCCGGTGACCTCGGCTTTGAGGAACTGGAAGAGCCGATCGCAAAGCTGTTCACCGATGGCTCGATCATGATGGACGAGGGCGGCTTCCGTCCGGTGGACCCGGAAGACTTCGCCCTTCATCTGGAAGCGGCCAGCCTGTCGGAAGAAAACGAAGAATCCCGTGAGCTCTGGATGGCGTCGAACCGCTATTTCCCCTTCGAGGACACGGTCGAGCTTCTGGGCGAATGGTCCTGGGATGGCGATGAAGACGAGTGGATGGATGTGCCCTTCCTGGAAGCTGCCGAGGACGAAGAGCCCTATCTGCCGAACTGACGGCGGCTGGCTGCCGGTCCTTGCTGTCTACTGCCTTGCCCTCTGCTGCCTTGCGGTGCTTGCCCCGCTGGCCGCTGGGCAGGTACTGGCGCAGGACATGGGCAGCCGTTTCCGCATCGGGGTGGTCACGGCCGGGCGCGATGATGCCCGGTCCGAGGCCGAACCCTTCCGCGACGAGCTGGAATACCGGCTGGGCCTTCCGGCCGACCTGTTTCTCATGGATACGCTGGGTGAACTGACGGACGCCCTTATCGCCGGTCACGTGCAGTACGGCCGTCTGTCTGCCACGGCCTATGCGGCTGCACGCAAGGCCTGCGCCTGTGTCGAGCCGCTGGCCGCGCCCCGTGACGGGGACGGGGCAGACGGGTTTCATGCCATTCTGATGACCAAGGCCGGTGAAGTGCCGTCTCTGGAGGCGCTGGCGGGGAAGCGGCTGGCCATTGGACCTGCCCGCTCCACGGCAGCGTTCCGCGTGCCACTGGCCGGTCTTGCCGCTTCAGGACGCGATCCGCGCCAGTTTTTCTCCGCGCTTGTGCCCGTTTCCGGCCCTGAGGAAGGGCTTGCCGCGCTTTATGACGGACTGGCCGAAGCTGCGCTGGGCTGGTCCACATTGCTGGGCGAGGCAGACACCGGCTACAGTGCCGGAACCCTGATGCAGGCTTATGACAGGATGCGGCTGGATGTGGGCCGGCTGACGGTCGTCTGGCAGTCGCCGCGCATTCCCTTTGCCGTACATGTGGTGCGCTCCGATGTGGCACCCGAGCTGAAGGACCGGCTGCGGCAGATGCTCTCCGCCCTGCAGGACGAAGCGCCGGGCGCCTATTTCGCCATCGAGCCGGATTTCGGCGGCGGCTTCGTGCCGGTGCTGCCGGAAGACTTCTCCGCCGTGATGCTGCCGCTGGAGCCGCAATGGCAGGCGATGCTGAAGGAGATTGCCGGTCAGCAATCTGCTGCTCTTGCGCCTGTGCCGGAAGACGGCGGTGAAGGGGACCTCCCGCCGCCGTGAACCGGGCTGTTGTTTACGTCTCCAGTGCCTTTACCGTATGCCGCCGGATCATTTCTTCCTCGTTGGTGGGGACCACCATGAGGGTGACGCGGGAGGTGGGCGTGGAGATGATGCGGGCGCTGCTGCGGTTGGCGTCTTCATCAAGGCTGGCACCCAGCCAGCCGAGCGGGGCGCAGACCGCCTGGCGGACGTTGACCGCATGCTCGCCGATGCCACCGGTGAAGACGATGGTGTCCACGCCATCGAGAATGGCCGCCATGGCACCGATTTCGCGGCGGACGCGGAAGGTGAAATAGTCTATGGCCTTGCGGGCCGCTTCCGTGCCGGCGGCTTCCAGCTCGCGCATGTCCTGGCTGAGGCCGGACAGGCCCTTGAGGCCGGACTGCTTGTAGAGCAGATCCGATATTGCCGCTGCCGTCATGCCCTTTTCCTGCATCAGATAGAGCAGCACGCCCGGGTCCAGCTGACCGCATCGGGTGCCCATGGGCAGGCCGTCAAGCGCGGTAAAGCCCATGGTGGAGCCGATGCTGCGGCCCTCCGCGATGGCGCACATGGAAGCGCCATTGCCAAGATGGGCTACGATCACCCGGCCCTTTGCGGCCTCCGGCGCCGTCTCCGCCAGATGCTGCGTGATGTATTCATAGGACAGGCCGTGAAAGCCGTAGCGCCGCACGCCCTCGTCATAAAGTGAGAGCGGCAGGGCAAAGGCATCGTTCACCCAAGGGTGGTTACGGTGGAAGGCTGTGTCGAAACAGGCGACCTGCAGCGCATCGGGGAAGGCCTTCTGCGCGGCACGGATACCGGCCAGATTATGCGGCTGGTGCAGCGGGGCGAGGGGAACCAGTCGCTCCAGCTCGGCCATCACACTATCATCAATGACGGCAGGGGCCTCGAAGCCAATGCCGCCATGCACCACCCGGTGCCCTGCCGCTGAAATCCGAAGGCCCTCAAAGGCTTCACGGATGAGGCCCAGAACCGCGGAAAGGGCTGCTTCGTGACCGGTGGCCGAAGCTGCTCCGGCAGGGGCTTCCAGTGTCGCGTCAAGCCGCGTGCCATCGGAGGGCCGTTGTGCCTTCAGCCGCATGGCCATGCTGCCGATACCCTCGACCTGGCCTTTCAGCAGCTCTGCCGTGCCCTGGTAGAGGTTGAATTTCAGCGATGAGGAGCCGGCATTCAGTACCAGCACCGCCTGACCCATCTGTGCGGCGCTCATTCGGCGGGATCCATTTCGCCGCTGACCGCTGAGGCTCCCGTGGTCAGCCAGTGCTGATACAGCAGTGCCAGCGCGCAGGAGGCAAGGCGTGCCCGGTCATCATCGGCGCGGCTGGTCAGGATCACCGGCACCTTCGCACCGGCAACGAGACCGGCTGTCTCGGCATGGGCGAGGAAGGTCAGTTCCTTGGCGAGCATGTTGCCGGCCTCGAGGTTCGGCACGATCAGCACCTCTGCCCGGCCTGCCACCAGCGAATTGATGCCCTTGGTGCGGGCGGCCTGCAGGTCGATGGCATTGTCCATGGCCAGCGGCCCGTCCACGAGGCCGCCGGTGATCTGGCCGCGCTCAGCCATCTTGGACAGGACCGCCGCATCCAGACTGGAAGCAATGGCCGGGTTCACCGTCTCGATGGCCGAGAGTACGCCTACCTTGGGCTCGTCGAGGCCGATGGCGAGGCCGACATTGATGGCATTCTGGATAATGTCGACCTTGGTCTCGAGATCCGGAGCGATGTTGATCGCAGCATCGGAAATGAGCACCGGCGTGGGATGGCCGGGCACATCCATGACGAAGACATGGCTGATACGCCGCCGTGTCCGCAGGCCGCCGTCGCGCTTCACCACATGCTTCAGCAGGAGGTCGGTGTGAAGATGTCCCTTCATGACCGCCGAGACGCGGCCCTCATGCACCATGGCAACGCCGCGTGCGGCGGCATCGGCTTCATCGGGCACATGCTCTATCTCGAAAGCATCCAGGGAAGCTCCCAGCGACTGGGCGGTCTTTTCGATCTTCGCCCGGTCCCCGATCAGGATAGGCCGGATCAGGCCTTCGTTCGCGGCAAGAAGCGCCCCGCCCAGCGAGTTTGCGTCTTCAGGGGCAATCACAGCCGTCACCAGCGGCGGCAAACGCCGGGCGGCGCTGATGAAGCGGTCGAAATGGCGGTGACGCTCCAGCAGCAGCGACGGCAGGTCCGCCGTGTCGAAGGTGATCTGCTCGTCGGGTGCAGTGACGATGGCGATGCCGTCCGCCACGGCCGTACCATCGGCACGGGTTACTCGTGTCGCGAGCCGCACGATCCGGTCAGCTTCCTTGGCCAGCACCTGCACGCTGACATTCAGCGTGTCGCCCAGAAGGACGCGGCCATGGAAGGAAAATGTCTGGCTGCGGTAGATTGTGCCGGGGCCGGGGAGGATGTTGCCAAGAACGGCGGAGACAAGGGCGCCGATCCACATGGAGGGCGCAAAGGGAGGCTCACCGTCGCGCACGCTTCCTTCCGCTTTCGGCAGATGCAGCGGGTTGGTGTTGCCGGAGGCATGGGCGAAGATATAAAGGTCGTTCGCAGTGCAGGTTCTTGAAACGGTTGCCGTTTCGCCAATGGTGATCTGGTCGTAGGTGCGGTTGCTTGCCATGCGTTCTGCCTCGGTCTTGCCTGTGCCTGCCGTTTGACACAGCATCGCACGGCTTTTCGCAGCGATGATGACAGCTGCCCATGACGCAGCTCAAAGGTCCCTGACGAAAATTTTGGCACCCTAATTAAATGTCACCTGGTTGCTCAGCCGCGGCAACAGGAAATAAGTGTCTTCCATGAAAATCGATGCAGCACGCGGGAAGAGGCTCTGCGCCATGCTGGCGAAAAGGGGGACGTAAGTGCTGCTGGCGCGGCCAATGACGATGCTGGTTCCCGCTTGCGCTGTTCCCTCAGGGAAGTTCAGCGGCGGGGCCGAGCCCTTGCTCCAGGGGGTGCCGCCGGCCTGGTTCACACTCCAGTCCACGGTTGCCTTGCCTTTTGAGTCAAAGCTCACGCTTGCAATCACCACTGTGAGGTCATCTGCGGGAAAAGGCTCCATGATGGCTCGGGCTGCCACCATGATGTCGTCCATCTCGGCAGAGGATAGGCTGGATGATTGCGACACCAGGTCAGCCATCGAAAAGGCTACCTGAGATATCTTCCGCTTATAGCTGAGCGCTGTCGTGGTCTCTGCCATGCCGATCATCAAAACGAGAAGGAGCGGCAGGATGAGTGCAAATTCGACGGCAGCCACACCCCGGCAGTCGCGTATCAGGCGGCGGGCTGAAGATCCGCGCGCCGCCAAGGCCTTGTGCAGGGCTGCAAGCAGGATGCGAAGGCTCACCATGGGAAAGGCTCATTGCGGAAAACGGCAGTAGAAATCAGCAGACGTTCCATGTTTCCGGTGTCTCCGGCATTCGTCTGCAGCAGTGAAGTGAACATCGGCCACCGGTAAATCACGCGGGCGACGACAATCTGCCCGCCTTTGCCGGTGGCATAGCTGGACCGGTTCGTCGTGTTTCCGTCTGCATCAACAAGATCCGGCAAGGCAATCTGCGAGAAACTGTTGAAGACCCGCACATCGACTTCAAGCCGGCTTTCGTTGCAAAGGGCAGTTGTGAGCTGCTGGCAGACGGCCGTCTTGAACTGAGCTTCATTAAGGCCTTGTTTCTGCGCCTGACCGGTCTTTATCAGCCGCGTCGCATCCGCCACCGAATTATCCAGAATCCGGTTGATGAAGAAGGCAAGGCCGAACTCGATAATGGCAAAGATAACGGCCAGGAACGGCATGGCGACAATCGCAAACTCGATCGCCGTCGCCCCGGAACGGTCACGCCGGAAGGCACGGAACACGCCTCGCCGTTGTTTGTGCCTGCTGTCCTGCTGCACCTTCTGTATTCCCCTGTCCAGAGCACGTTCAATGAAAGCGGAGCTACCGGAAGTGCTCTATCTATTTGTCTTCACGCAATTCCCGATGCAAAACCGCTTGACGCTTTTGCTGAGCCTGCTCTAGCGCTGTATCGGCTGACCTGCGCTTGCCTTGCCCGCAGCTTGCAGTGCCATCTGGTCGCGCTGAGTAATCTGCTCGGCGGTTGTCGAGAACGCATCCTTGCCATCACCAGTCACGGGTATCGCGTCACAATTCGGTGCGCAGCTGTAGCTGTAGCGCGTGTCTTTGCGCATTACCGTGACGGTGTTTTGCGATCCCGATGTAACGATGAGCGGCTCATCGATAATCGGCTCGGAGTTGGCATCCAGGATGATCAGATTCGTGGTGCCCGCTGACTTCCCTGTGACAACAACAGTATAACGGTCATGCATTGTCACACCTGCAAAGACAGGGTTGCCTACGATCACGGTGCTCGCAGGCTGCTCGATCCGGAAGACCTTCGACTGATCCACCGGAACGGAGACACCCTCGGCGGCAGCCAGCGCCACCGGCAGCAGAACGGCCAGTCCAGCCAGCGGTATGAGCGAATGTGGGATGCGCGGCATGTCTCACTCCATCAGGGCGGCGAAGCTCATGAATATTTTCAATCATGGCGTTTTTTGGTGAATGAAACCCTAATGCGAAGCTCCAGTTTCTAATCTGCAAGGTCCGCTTACCATGTATCGATACTTTTGATTATTTGAAAAATTATAGGAAAATTTTACCTATAAGGACAGTTTTTCATTAACCAATAAAGTAACATCGAGGCAGCTTCTGATAAATGCGGATAATTTTAACTAGATGGAAACGCGGAGGTCGTAGCGTCAGCTCAAGTTCGATCGGCCGGAAACAAGGCCGACGAGCGGAGCTGTCAATCATGTGACAATGGAGCAAACCAGATGAAGAAGCTTTTCGCGCGTTTCGCCAAGGATGAATCCGGCGCAACCGCCATTGAATATGGCCTGATCGCAGGTCTGATCTCGGTCGTGATCGTGGGCGTTCTGCAGGCGACGGGCGGTTCGTTGACCGCAGTGTTCACCAATGTCAACACGGCTCTTCAGGCAGCGCTGGGCGGCGGCGGCGGCTGATCCGCAACAATTGCTCGCATGCCCCGTTTTCTGGACGGAGCGGGGCATGCGGCAATCGAAGGCTTGAGCTCTTATGTCACACGGGTGTGCTGGCGTATCAGTGTCTTGGTATCAATACTATACCCCGGTGGAACAGGATGATTGAAGCAGCCCTTCTCGTCGTTTTTCCGGTTCTGGCCGCTTTTGCTGCCTCGTCTGATCTGCTGACCATGAAGATCCCCAACAGGGTGTCTCTCCTGCTCGCCGGTGCCTTCTGCATCCTGGCGGCCGCGACGGGCATGCCTGTCTCCATGTTTGGTCTGCATCTCGCGGCAGGCGCTCTTGTTCTGTCCGCTTGTTTTATGATGTTCGCTCTGGGGTGGATGGGTGGCGGTGATGCCAAGTTTGCCGCCGCTGCTGCGCTCTGGTTCGGACTTGGCCAGCCCTTGACCGAATTCGTGCTTCTGACCGCTGTCTACGGCATGGTGCTGACGCTTGGGCTGTTACAGTTGCGCCAGATGCCATTCGTGCCTGAAATGTTTGGACGGCATGACTGGTCTGCCCGCCTGCTTGACCAGAAGTCTGGCATTCCCTACGGAATTGCCATCGCAGCGGCCGCGCTTCACGTTTATCCTTTCAGTCATTGGTTCGCATTGATCGGTCAGTGACTTAGCTGTTTTCTGTTTTATCTGCATTCATGTCTTTAGAAGAGTGCCGGAAGTGCTCAAGATCAGTTAACTTGAGTTAACCAATTCTCCTCACCCTTGGTTAACTATGTTTTGACGAATTGCCTGCCACACTGACGGCAAGCCTGCAAAGGGCTGGTTTGTGTTGGTGGATGAGTTGCGATGAAACATGCAAGGCTTCTGGTGCTCGGCATCGCGATCGGCGCGGGACTTCTCGCGGCGCGCATGGTGATATCATCGCGTGCCCCACAACAACCAGCTCCGGTTCAGGCAGAGGTTGCTGCCCAGCCAACGGTTCCCGTCCTCATCGTTACGCGCGACGTGAAACCTGGCGAACTGATTCAACCGCAAGACCTCAAATGGGCAGACTGGCCGAAAGATGTACTGCCGGCTGGTGCCATCACCCGTGACCAGCAGCCTGAGGCAGAGAGTTCCATGGCAGGGCAGATTGCCAAGGCTCCGCTCTACAATGGGGAGCCGCTGCGCGAGCAGCGCCTGATCACAGCCGCCGATGGCTATATGGCATCCGTTCTGCCCAAAGGCATGCGCGCTATTGCTGTCTCTGTCGAAACGGAGACGATGGCTGGCGGCTTCATCCTGCCAGGCAACAAGGTTGACGTGATCCTCAGCAGAACCATTCAAGGCAGTGTCACAAGCGCGATCACCGAGACGATCCTGCAGAACGTCAGGGTTCTGGCGATCGACTCGATCATCGCCGGAGAGCGGGATGTCAAGATTGTGGAGCCTGAGCGCACGGCCACGCTGGAACTCTCTCCGGAGCAGGCTGAGGTGATTGCCCAGGCGCAGCAGCTCGGCAAGATCTCGCTGACGCTGCGCAGTGCGCAGGATTCTGCCGATGGCGCAGTGGACGATGCGCCGCGCAGGGATACGGGCGGCGTCAACTTCGTGCGCTACGGCGTTTCCAGCAATGGCGCAGGACAGTGAGGCCGCGATGCGTATTGACGGCAGAACAGCAAACCGGAAGGAAAAGGCCATGACCTGGAGATGGCTGGCCGTGATGCTGCTGGCAGGGCAAGTGGCTTTCGGCGCTCTCCTGGGTGCTGCGGCGCCCGCCGCGGCGCAGGGCTTCCCCAAATCGGTCAGCATCGCCGCTGGCGAAAGGGCGGGCGAGCGTATCCTGCGTGTCGGCCTTGGCCGTTCTGTTGTGGTAGATATCGCCGAAGATGTGGCAGATGTGCTGGTGTCCGAGCCAGAGATCGCCGATGCGACCGTGCGCAGCCGCAACCGTATCTACGTTGTCGGCAACAAGGCGGGTCAGGCGAGCGTGGTACTCTTCGGCACCTCCGGCCGCGAGATTGCCAGCTTCAGCGTTCGGGTTGAGCCGGATACCTCGGATCTGAATGCCATCATCCGCAAGCTGATGCCAAACACGGATATCCGCGCAGATTCACTCAATGGAAGCGTTGTGCTGACAGGCACGGCCCAGAGCACTGGCGACGCGCAGAAGGCGGCTGATCTGGCCGCACGGTTTTTGGCGCAGTCCGGAGGCAGCGGAGGCCAGGAGAGTTCCACCGCCGTACTGAACATGATCACCGTTGGCGGCAAGGATCAGATTCAGCTCAAGGTGACGGTTGCTGAAGTCGACCGTTCGGTCATTAAACAGCTTGGCGTCACCATGGCCGGCACGCTGTCAAGCGGCAGCTTTGGCCTCGGCATTGCCAATGCAGCCAGCTTCCCTGTCAATACCGGGATCACGTCGCAGAGCAGTCTGCTGGGGACTTTCGCGTCCGGAGGAAACAGTTTTTCCGCGCAGATCCGCGCTTTGCAGCGTGACGGTGTCATACGCACCCTGGCCGAGCCGACCTTGACCGCCATTTCCGGCGAGAACGCCAGCTTCATTGCCGGCGGTGAGTTCCCCATTCCCGTGAGTTATGACAGCGACAAGCTTGGCATCGAGTTCAAAAAATTTGGTGTGGGCCTGGATTTCACGCCCGTTGTTCTGAATGAAGGCAATATCAGCCTGCGCATCAAGACGGAAGTCAGCGAGCTTTCGGATGAAGGTGCGGTAATGACGGGTGGCATCACGATTCCGGCCATCAAGGTGCGCCGTGCAGAATCGACGGTTGAGCTTCCCTCTGGCGGCACGCTTGTGATGGCGGGTCTGCTGAAGGAGAGCTACCGCCAGACCGTGAGCGGAGTGCCCGGGCTCATGCAGATCCCCGTGCTTGGGGCATTGTTCAAGAGCCGCGACTTCCTTCGTCAGCAGACTGAGCTGGTGGTTTTCGTCACGCCATATGTTGTCAAACCGGTGGCGCAGAGCGCGCTTGCCCGGCCGGATAGCAACTTTGCGCCTTCCTCCGATGGCGAGGCCATTTTCTTCAATCAGCTGAACCGGGTGTTCAACACCGCCGGTGCTCCGGTTCCGGGCAGCTATCAGGGCCAGGTGGGGTTCATCTATGAATAGGGAACAGGCCAAGCGCTCCTTGAAGGGGAAAACTGCCATTCTCGTTTGCGCGGCAGCTGTCCTGGCCGGATGTCAGACCCAGCCCACGCCCGCTGTCATGGCATCCAACGACTACCGTGCCCGGCACCCGATCATGGTCACCGAGCAGGCGGAAGTTCTGGATATTCCGCTCGCTGCCTCGGCCCGCAATCTGGGGCGCGATTATACGGCCCGGATCGCCCAGTATGGTGCGGAAGCACGTGCCTCGGGTGCGTCGATGGTCGAAGTGCTGGTGCCGTCCGGTTCAGCCAACGAGATCGCCGCCAGCACGGTGGTGCCGCAGATCCGGGCGGCGCTTGTGCAGGGCGGTGTGGCGCAGCGGAACGTGCAGGTCCGCAGCTATGGTGTTGCGGATGCCCGGCTCTCGACGCCGGTCCGCCTCTCTTACGCCCGGGTGAAGGGCGCGACAGGGCCTTGCGGCACATGGCCGGACAACATCGCCAGCACCATCGGCCCGAACAACGACTATTATGATTTCGGCTGCGCAACGCAGTCCAATCTTGCCGCCATGGTCGCCAATCCGGCGGACCTCCTGGGACCGCGCGCGACTGGGGCTTCGGATCAGAACAGGCGCGGGGTTGTGCTCGAGAAGTACCGCAAGGGCGAGCAGACGGCAGCGGAATACAAGGAAGGTACCGGTGCCAATGTCTCTGGCGTGGGCAACAACTGACGGCATGGCAAGGAGGGCGGCATGAGCAATGCAAGCGGCCAGAACTGGGCCATGCAGGAACCGGAAGACGGATTCGCCAGCGAGGCATCCCACAAGCCTGTGCCGGATATCCGTCCGGTGCCGCGCATATCCATGCAGGCCTTCTGCATGGACGCGGAGACAGCACGCATCATCGAAGCGGCGGGCGAAGACCGCCGCATGACCAAGGCGCACCTGAAGGTGCACATGGGCGGTATCCAGGCGGCAATCGAGCATTTCTCGCAGGCCCCGACGCCCAATCTGATCGTGATCGAGTGCGGTGCAAATCAGCAGAGCCTTGTCGCGGATCTGGACCGGCTGGCCGAGTATTGTGACGCCGGCACCAAGGTGATTGTCATCGGGCGCATCAACGATGTGGCGCTCTATCGCGATCTGATCCAGCGTGGGGTCAGCGAGTATCTTGTGGCGCCCGTCACAATCCTGCAGATCATTGGTGCGGTCGGTGCACTTTACAGCGATCCGCAGTCCGAACCGCTGGGCCGGACCATGGCGTTCTTCGGGGTCAAAGGTGGATGCGGGTCCTCGACCCTGTCTCACAACGTGGCCTGGAGCCTGGCTCGCGCCTTCGGCAGCGAGGTTGTGCTGGCTGACCTTGACCTGCCGTTCGGAACGGCTGGCCTTGACTACAATCAGGACCCGCTTCAGGGCGTCTACGAAGCCGTCTCGGCGCCTGAGCGGCTGGACGAGACTTTCCTCGACCGTATTCTGTCGCGCTGCACGGATCATCTCAGTCTGCTGGCAGCTCCCGCCTCTCTGGAGCGGGGCTACGACTACTCAGAAACCTCGTTCGACCCGCTGGTGGATGTGATGCGGCAGGGCACGCCTGCCATTGTGCTGGATCTGCCCCATGCATGGAACAACTGGGTCCGCCATCTGCTGCAGATTTCTGACGATGTCGTGATGGTGGCCGAGCCTGACCTTGCAAACCTGCGCAATGCCAAGAACCTTGTTGATACACTGCGGCAGATGCGCCCCAACGACCAGCCGCCACATCTGGTGCTGAACCGGGTCGGCATGCCGAAGCGGCCTGAAATCAAGCCGGAAGAATTTGCCAAGGCCCTCAATCTGCCGGTTCTGGCCGCTATTCCCTTTGATCCGCATCTGTTCGGAACCGCGGCCAACAATGGCCAGATGATTGGCGAGCTGGATTCCCGCCATGCGGTGAATGACCTGATTTCTCAAGTTGCCCATTCGGTCTCGGGCCGGGGCGAAATCAAGCGGGGCCGGCGCTCACCGGTGGCGGCCCTTATGGATCTGCTCAGGAAGGGCAAGTAACGGCCTGAGAGCCGCAGGAGCAAGAGCTGCAGATGTTTGGCAGGCGCGGTACCCCAGCAAGCGGAACGGAGCAGGGCGGACAGATCCGTCCGGCAGCACCTGTTTCGCGTGCGCCGGATCAGGCATCTCAGCTGATCAACGATCTTCGGGATGTTCCGGCGGCGTCTTCAAGGGCTGCCGCTCAGACCTCTCCACAGCCGGCAGAGCCGCCGGCGGAAGACCGGCTGCGCAAACGCTCGGCCGAGTATTACGCCACAAAGGCCACCATTTTCAGCGCGCTCGTTGAGGCGATTGACCTGTCGCAGCTGAGCCGCCTTGGGCCGGAAGATGCGCGCGATGAAATCCGCGACGTGGTGAATGACATCATTGCGCTGAAGAACGTGGTCATGTCCATCTCCGAGCAGGAAGATCTGCTTGAGGACATTTGCAACGACGTTCTGGGCTACGGTCCGCTGGAACCGCTTCTGGCACGTGACGACATTGCCGACATCATGGTCAACGGTGCGCACACGGTTTACATCGAAACCGGCGGCAAGATGCAGAAGACGGGCATTGCCTTCCGCGACAATGCGCAGCTGATGAACATCTGTCAGCGCATCGTCAGCCAGGTGGGCCGCCGTGTCGATGAATCGAGCCCGATCTGCGACGCCCGCCTGCCGGACGGCTCGCGCGTCAACGTCATTGCACCGCCGCTTGCCATCGACGGGCCAGCCCTCACCATCCGCAAGTTCAAGCGTGACAAGCTGACACTCGATCAGCTTGTCCGCTACGGATCGATCTCGCCGGAAGGCGCAGTGGTGCTGCAGATCATCGGCCGGTCGCGCTGCAACGTGCTGGTCTCTGGCGGCACGGGCTCGGGCAAGACAACGCTGCTGAACTGTCTCACCGCCTATATCGACACTTCCGAACGCATCATCACATGTGAGGATTCTGCCGAACTGCAGCTGCAGCAGCCCCATGTGGTCCGGCTTGAAACCCGGCCGCCGAACCTTGAGGGCGAAGGCGAAATCACCATGCGCGATCTCGTGAAGAACTGTCTGCGCATGCGCCCGGAACGCATCATCGTCGGCGAAGTGCGCGGACCCGAAGCTTTCGATCTGCTGCAGGCGATGAACACCGGCCATGATGGCTCAATGGGTACGCTGCACGCCAACTCACCGCGCGAAGCCCTGTCTCGTCTTGAGTCCATGATCACCATGGGCGGCTTTTCGCTGCCCTCCAAGACCTTGCGCGAGATGATCGTTTCCTCTGTCGACGTGGTCGTGCAGGCAGCGCGCCTGCGTGACGGGTCCCGCCGGATCACCCACGTCACTGAAGTGATGGGCATGGAAGGCGATGTGATCATCACCCAGGATATCTTCTTGTACGATATCCTGGGCGAAGATGCGCAGGGCCGCATTCTCGGCCGCCACCGGTCCACCGGCATCGGCCGCCCGCGGTTCTGGGACCGTGCCCGGTATTACGGCGAAGAACAGCGCCTGGCAGCCGCACTTGATGCCTCCGAAGCGCCGGAGATGGGCTGATGGAGATCTTCGGCGTCACCCTGAGCCCGGAGACGGTGAACCTTGCGGCAGCGCTCCTTGTTGCCCTGAGCATCGGCGGCGTTCTGTATGTGCTGCTGGAACCGCTGCTCAACGGATCGCGCAAGAGCAAGGAGCGTCTTGAGACTATCGCAACGCGGGAAATCTCTGTAGCCGACCGCCGTCCGCAGCGGGATGCGGACCGGCGCCGGAGATCGGTGCAGGACCAGCTGAAGGAATTCGAGGACAAGCAGAAGGCGCGGCAGAAGAAAGCCAGCAGCCTGACACTTGCCGCGCGGCTGGAACAGGCGGGTCTCGACTGGGAGCGCAAGCATTTCCTGTACTTCAGCGCGGCATGTTCCGCTGTCTTGCTGTTCCTGGGACTGATCATCTCGGGTGGATCAGTGTGGATCGCACTGGCTCTCGGCTTCGTCGGTGCTCTGGGTGTGCCGCGCTTCTATCTCAATATGCGGCGCAAACGGCGTCTCAACAGTTTCATCGACGAACTGCCCAACGCTGTGGACATTATTGTTCGCGGCGTCCGTGCAGGACTTCCGTTGACAGACTGCATCCGTATCGTGGCTGCGGAATCGCGGGATCCGGTGGCGACCGAGTTCCGCAAGATCGTCGAGGCTCAGGTCATGGGCATCTCCTTGACGGACGCCGTCGCCCGTATGCCGGAGCGAATTCCTTTACCGGAAGCCAACTTCTTCTCGATCGTCGTTGCCATTCAGCAGCAGGCCGGTGGCGGCCTTTCCGAAGCGCTCAGCAACCTCGCCAAGGTTTTGCGCGGCCGCAAGTCGTTGAAGGGAAAGATCAAGGCCCTCAGCGCGGAGGCAAAATCCTCTGCGGCGATTATCGGATCCTTGCCGATCATCGTGTCCATGATTCTTTATACAATCGCACCGAAATACATCATGTTGCTTTTTACCACGACAGGAGGCCATTACATCCTTGCAGGCAGTGCCGTGTGGATGATGATGGGCGTTCTTGTTATGCGCAAAATGATCAATTTCGACTTCTAGGGGGAAGACATGACGTTTTTCGGCTTCTTCCTTGACACCCAGGTTCTCATCGCTGTGCTGACGATGGTTGCGGTCGCTGGCACTGTGTTCGCACTGGTCTTGCCTGTGCTGGAGCGGGATGGCCTGAAGAGCCGGATGAAGTCGGTTGCTCTGGAACGCGAGAAGATGCGTGCCCGCGAAAGAGCCCGCCTGGCAACAGAGAAGGCGGAGACCCGGGTCTCTTTGCGCAATCAGCCGAAGGACCGTGTCCGCAATCTGGTGGACAGGCTCAACCTCAAGACGGCCTTTGCCGACGAGCAGACGAATGACAAGCTGCGCATGGCCGGTTTCCGCGGCCCTGCACCGCTTTATACGTTCGTGCTTTCCAGGCTCGTGGTGCCTGTTGTGCTTTTCCTGCTGGTGCTGTTCTACGGCTTTGCGGTCATGCCGCCGTCTCTGCCGCCCTTGACCAAGTTTTGCATTGCGCTCTTCGCTGGCGGAGTGGGGGCTTTTCTGCCCAATCTCTATGTGAAGAACATTATCACCAAACGGCAGCAGTCCATCCGCCGTGCCTGGCCGGATGCACTGGACCTGATGCTCATCTGCGTGGAATCCGGCATGTCCATCGAGGCAGCTTTCCGCCGCGTGGCAGAAGAAATCGGTGTCCAGTCAGTGCCGCTTGCCGAAGAACTGACCCTCACCAATGCCGAACTCTCGTTCCTGCAGGAGCGGCGGCAGGCCTATCTCAATCTGGCGGCCCGTACAGGCGTTCCGGCTGTGAAGAACGTCACCATGGCGCTCATTCAGGCCGAGCGCTACGGAACGCCGGTTGGTCAGGCATTGCGGGTCATGTCCGATGATGTGCGCGAACAGCGCATGCAGGAAGCCGAGAAGCTGGCTGCATCCCTGCCGCCGAAGCTGACCGTGCCGATGATCATCTTCTTCCTGCCGGTCCTGTTTGCCGTGATCATGGGGCCGGCGATCATGCAGGTGATGGACACTTTCCGCTGACAGCGGCGTTGCTTGGCCGCGTCGCTCAGCCTTGTCTTGGAGGATTGCCCCGCCGGGGATTCTGGGCGGCGAGAACGGCCCGCAGATAGGCGATGTTGGCCTCAGCCTGCTGCGGGTCCAGCTCATTGAGAGCTACCTGCTGGGCCTCAGCGAATTTTCCCTGCAGCCCCAGCGCCAGCGCAAGGTTCTGACGGATGCGGCTATCAGCGCGCGGGCTCGCAGCCGCACGGCGCAGATAGTATTCCGCGTCCGGTGCCTGACCGGCCAGCAGGAAAGAAAGGCCCAGATTGTTGAGCACGGTCGGCTCTTCCGGGACGATCTTCAGGGCTTGATTGTAAAGCGCCCGGGCTCTCTGAGGATTGCCCATCTGGTCATGTACGGCGCCCTCTGCGGAGAGCAGGCGCCAGTCCGGGGTCGCAGGTGTCTGGGCATTCTGAAGCACATTCAGGGCTTCCTGCAGGTTCCCGTTCATGGCCAGGATCTTGCCATAGGCTGACGCAATTTCGCGGTCCGAGCCGTGCTTGATGATGGCCGTGCGCAGCACCGCCATGGCTTGCTCGGTTTGCCCGTTGCGGCGCAAGGCATTTGCAAATCCGATGATCACCTGCCGGTCATCCGGATTGCGCTGATAGGCACTGGACCATGCGGAAACCTCGCGCATGGCCTCGGCAGACCCGGGCTGTACGTAAGCTGCAGAGGTTGCAGAGGAGTTGGTGCTGGTCTGTTGCCGGGTTGAGTTGCAGCCCGCGACCAGGATCACGGCGAGGGCGGTCATGGCAATGCGGCCAGCCTTTGCTGCGCGATGCCGTGTCCGGAGTTTCTCAGCCTGTTCCATGGACAGCTCCCTGTGCGACCTGCTCCTGCGGCGAGGTCCGCCGAATTGACCAGATGACAGCAATAGCTTGTTAACCCTAATGCATGGTTAACCTGCCGCAGATTGCGAAAGCTTAATGTCTGGAAGCATTTGCACGTGATTGCATTAACTGGCCCGGGGCATTACCACTTGTGCTAATCCTGAGGAACATTGGAAGGAAATGAATATGCCTCATGCTCTTCTGCCTAGCGATACGAGCCTGACGCCAGTGCCGGTTGAGGCCGTAACCCCGGCGACTTTGCCCGATGTTCTGGCCCGGATTGGCGGGACTGCGGAGGCTTGGGCCAGCCTGCAGGGCTATAAAGCCGCCGCAGGGTCTGTCCTGCTGGTTCCGGCCACCGATGGCACCCAGGCCGCTGTTCTTTTCGGTTTCGGTGACAATGGCCTGATCGATCCCTTTGCGCCGGGCGCACTGGCGAACGCCCTGCCGGAAGGGGACTACGTGCTGGCGGACGGTTTCCCGGATGCGGAAACGGCACTCGTCGCCATCGGTCTGACCGCTTACCGCTTCAACCGCTACCGCTCCGAAATGCCCAAGCCGCTGCCGCGCTTCCGCGTTGCCGATGAAGCCGTGCTGAGCCGGGTGGCCCGGATCGTGCGCGCAGTGTCACTCACCCGTGATCTGGTCAATACGCCGTCTAACGACATGGGTCCGGACGAGCTGGAAGGCGCGGCCCGCGCTCTGTTCAGCGCTCATGATGGGGCGTCCCGTGTCATCAGCGGTGAGGCCCTGCTGGAAGAGGGCTTCCCGATGATCCATGCGGTGGGCCGCGCCAGCCCCCGTGCGCCGCGCCTCATTGACTGCACCTGGGGTGAGGAAAGCCATCCCAAGATCACGCTGATTGGCAAGGGCGTGGTGTTCGACACCGGCGGCCTCGACATCAAGCCCTCCAGTTCCATGCTGCTTATGAAGAAGGACATGGGCGGGGCGGCCAATGTGCTGGGCCTTGCCTCGCTGATCATGGATGCCCGCCTGCCGGTGCGTCTGCGCGTGCTCATTCCGGCAGTGGAGAATGCCGTCTCGGGCAACTCCTTCCGTCCCGGCGACATCCTGCCGAGCCGCAAGGGCCTGACCATCGAGATCGGCAATACCGATGCGGAGGGCCGTCTCGTGCTCGCCGATGCGCTGACGCTGGCTGATGAGGAAGAGCCGGATCTGCTGATCGACATGGCGACCCTGACCGGTGCTGCGCGTGTGGCGCTGGGCCCGGATCTGCCGCCGTTCTACACCGGTGATGAGGCGCTGGCGGGCGAGATTTCCGCACATGCGGTGAAGGTCAATGACCCGCTGTGGCGTCTGCCGCTGTGGCAGCCTTACATGAAGTATCTCGACAGCAAATGTGCCGACATGAATAACGTCAACCAGTCCGGCGGCGGCTTTGCCGGGTCGGTGACGGCGGCGCTGTTCCTGTCCCGCTTTGTGGCAAAAGCCAAAGCCTGGGCGCATTTCGATATCTTCGCCTGGACTCCGATCGAGCGGCCCGGCAAACCCTATGGCGGCGAGGCGCAGGCAATCCGTGCGCTCTTCTCCCTGCTGGAAGCGCGCTACGGCGCAGGTAAATAACGCATCCGAAACGATTTCGTGCTCTTCTCCGGATCTGAACAGGATTCGGGGAAGCGCCTTACATGGCAGTGGAGATCCGCGCCTCGCAGGCGCTCAGGCTGTGGCACGAAGTCAATCTGGAACTGGTGCGCGACGGGGAGCAGGATCTCTCCGCCCGTCAGATGACGATCCTGCTCACGGTCTATCTGGAGCCGCCTCCGCACACCGTGCGCGGGCTGGCGGCAAAGTTGAACGTGACCAAGCCCGCCATCACCCGTGCGCTGGACACGCTGGGCAGCATGCGGCTTCTCTCGCGCAAGCGTGACGAGGCCGACAAGCGCAACGTCATCATCACCCGCACCGTTGAAGGCGCGCTCTATCTTGACCGGCTGGGCGATCTGGTGTCCGAAAAGGCCAAGGAACTGCCGCGCTGATCTTCCTGTTTCGATTTGCATTGAGGGCCATCCATGTCTGACACGCTCGACCGCCGCCGCCATCCCGTGCGCCCGGATCTTGCCGCCCGCGCCTATGAGGGACGTGTAAGCCCGCGCCGCTTTGCCGATGGCGAGCGCCTGCGCATTGCGGCGGATGTGGTGGCCCTGCGCAAGGAGCCGCGCCCTGATTGCGGACTGGATACGCAGGCGCTCCATGGCGAAACGGTGATGGTCTATGAGACCACAGCGGAAGGCTGGGCGTGGGGGCAGCTGGACGGCGACGGCTATGTCGGCTGGCTTCCTTCCGATGCGCTGGCGCCGGTGGAAGAGGCCACACATGTGGTGCGGGCGCTGCGCACCTTCCGCTATCCGGGCGCGGACCTGCGCTTTCCCGCTCTTGGGCATCTGTCTCTCGGTGCGAAGGTGCGTGTTGTGGGTCAGGCGGAGACGCGCGGTCTGGCCTATGCGCTTCTTTCCGATGGATCGGCTGTGGTGGCCGGGCATCTGGTGCCGGTTGGCAGCTTCGAGCCGGATTGGGTGGCGATTGCCGAAAGCCTTCTGGGCACGCCCTATCTGTGGGGCGGCAAGTCCTCGCTGGGGCTCGACTGTTCGGCGCTGATCCAGCTTTGCGCGTCTTTTGCCGGCCACGCCCTGCCGCGTGACAGTGACATGCAGGAAGCCGAGGCGGGCGAGCGTCTGGATTTCACGGAAGGTGGCCCTCTGCCGCAGGATCTGCGGCGCGGAGACCTGCTCTTCTGGCGCGGACATGTGGGTGTGCTCAGCAGCCCCGTTCTCCTGACCCATGCGAACGGCTACACCATGACCGTTTCGCAGGAACCCCTAGATGCTGCTCTTGCCCGCATCGGCGCCAAGGAATACGGCGCGCTGACCTCGATCCGGCGGCTTTGAGGGGAAGGAGATTGCGGGGGTGCGCTGCCTTCCTGTTCACTCAGGCGGTCACCCCGGGCGGAGCGAAGCGCAGACCCGGGGACCACTCGCTCGTTGAGCGGTGAAACTGAAGCCTGGCGGAGAAGCGTGTACCGGGCTGGTGTCTGCCGCGCAGCTCCGGACACTGGCATCTCTCTGCAAGCGAGTAGCCCCCGGCTCGCGCTGCGCTTGGCCGGGGTGACTCAGAGCCAGTTTCCAGCCTGGAGCCAGCTATTTCCGGCGGGTGGGCCGCCTCTACTCATCCCCCGCCATCAGCCGTACACGCTCTCCTGAAGAAGACACAGCCTCGCCACGCACTTCACCAAGATCCAGCTCCTCGATCCTGCGGCCGCGCTTTGAGATCTTGTCGGTGGAGATGAGGATCTGGTCGATGTCCTTGCTGGCCTGCGCAAAATGCGCCTGCAGCTTGCCGGTGCGGTCGTTGAGGCGGGCGATATCGGCGGTGAGATGGGCGACTTCGGCCTGAATGAGATGGGCCTGCTCGCGCATGCGGGCATCGCGCAGCACCGCCTGAATGACCTGGATGGACAGCATCAGCAGCGATGGGGAGACGATGACGACGCGGGCCCGGTGGGCTTTTTGCACCAGATCCTCGAAATTCTCGTTGAGTTCGGCAAAGACGCTTTCCGATGGCACGAAGAGAAAGGCCGTATCCTGCGTTTCTCCGGGAATGAGGTAACGCTCGCGGATGTCCTGAATGTGCTTGGTGAAATCCCGCCGGAACTGCGCCTGAGCCTGTTTCAGCTCCTCTTCCGACTGGGCCTTGCGCAGGAGATTGAAGGCCTCCAGCGGAAACTTGGCATCAATGGCCAGCGGCGGCGCGCCGTTGGGCATGTGCACCAGACAGTCAGGCCGTGAGCCACTGCTGAGCGTGGCCTGAAAGCTGAAGCCGGACGGCGGCAACTGGTCCTGAATGATGGCTTCCATCCGCCCTTGCCCGAAGGCACCGCGCGTCTGCTTGTTGGCAAGGATCGCCTGCAACTGGCCAACCTGACCGGAGAGATCGGTGATGGTCTTCTGCGCTCGGTCGATCACCGCCAGCCGTTCATGCAGCTGGCGCAGGCCATCGTGGGTCTGCCGGGTGGTATCGGCCATGGAGAGGCCAAGCTTGTGGCCCATGCCATCCAGCCGCTCGTTGACGGCGCGCATCATGTCGCCCTGCCGGCTGGAGAACACCTCGGCCATGGTCTGCATGCGTCCGGTGATTTCCCCCTGCGAGCGCAGCATCCGGGCCAGATGCTCCTCCAGTTCCTCTATCCTGTCTGCCGCAATGGCCTCGCTCGTGGCCCGCGCCTTGATCTGGCGCAGGGCGCTGACCACCAGAAGGGTGATAAAAGCCAGCAATAGAAGCGCGGCGAGAACGCTGGCTTCCAGCAGGCTGACAGGTCGGGTGCCGAAGGTGAAAACTGTGTCTTGCATGAAACAAACATAGAACGATTCGGGTGTGGGGGCAGCCTTGGCCTTGCGTGGCGGGCACGGAGGGCACAGAAGACCGAAACACGCCCATCAACAGCTGAAACCTTGAGGAAACGCGTTGACCGGCTAACCGCCTTTGCCTATCTGGATCACATGACGAAACGCACCATCATCACCCTTCCCGATCCCGTGCTGCGGCAGGTCTGCGCGCCTGTTGCCGCCGTTGGCGATGACATCCGCCAGCTGGCCGACGACATGCTGGACACCATGTATGACGCACCGGGCATCGGTCTTGCCGCAAGTCAGATCGGGGTGCTGCAGCGCATCTTCGTGCTGGATGTGGCCAAGGAAGACCAGCCGAAGGCGCCCATGGTCTTCATCAACCCGGAAATCGTGTGGTCCTCGCCGGAGCTGTCGGTCTATCAAGAAGGCTGCCTGTCGATCCCCGAGTATTACGATGACGTGGAGCGCCCAGCCTCCGTGCGCGTGACCTTTCAGAACCGGGAAGGCGCGCAGCAGGAAATCCTCGCTGACGGGCTGCTTGCCACCTGCATCCAGCATGAGCTGGATCATCTCAACGGCAAACTCTTCATCGACTACCTGTCGAAGCTGAAGCGCGACCGGGTGGTGAAGAAGTTCCAGAAACAGGCCCGCATCACTGGCAAGCCCTGACACGGCAGACGGCCCATTGCGGGCCGTTCGCATTTTCCGGGCCATCGCGGCCCCGCCCAGATTTTCGGAAGCAGCGCATGACACTTCGCATCGTCTTCATGGGTACGCCCGATTTCTCCGTGCCGGCCCTCATGGAAATCGTGGGGCAGGGGCATGATGTCGTGGCCTGCTACAGCCAGCCGCCGCGCCCTGCTGGCCGTGGCATGGAGCTGAAGAAGTCTCCCGTGCATGAAGCGGCAGAAGCGCTGGGTATCCCGGTCTTCACCCCGCTCAGCCTCAAGGGCACTGAAGAACAGGCCGTCTTTGCCGGGCATGATGCGGATGTGGCTGTGGTCGTCGCCTATGGCCTTCTGCTGCCGAAGGCTGTTCTGGATGCCCCGCGCGAGGGCTGCCTCAACATTCACGCCTCGATCCTGCCGCGCTGGCGCGGGGCTGCCCCGATCAACCGGGCGATCATGGCCGGTGACACGGAAACCGCCGTGCAGGTGATGCGCATGGAAGAGGGGCTGGACACCGGCCCCGTCTGCATGTCCGAAACCGTTGCGATTACCCCGGACATGACAGCAGGTGATCTGCATGACCGCCTTTCGGCGCTGGGCGGCGATCTGATCGTGCGGGCGCTCGCTGCCCTGTCGCGCAATGCGCTGGCGCAGGTGCCGCAGGCGGAAGAGGGCGTCACCTACGCGAAGAAGCTCAGCAAGACTGAGACGCGGATCGACTGGACGCGGCCTGCCCATGAGGTTCACAATCACATTCGCGGCCTCTCGCCCTTCCCCGGCGCCTGGTGCGAGCCGGTGATCTCCGGCACGGCCGAGCGGGTGAAGGTGCTGCGCTCTGCGCTTGCCGAAGGGCAGGGTGCGCCGGGCGAAGTGCTGTCCGCGGATGGCGCTCCGGTAATTGCATGCGGAGACGGCGCGGTGCGCCTTGTCAACGTGCAGCGTGCGGGCAAGAAGCCGATGGGCGGCGAAGAGTTCCAGCGCGGTGCCAAGCTTGCCGCTGGCGAGCTGGTTGGTTGAGCGGCGTTTGTTGAGATTGAGGGAGCATCCGGTGATGACTGCAGCGCAGAACAGCCCCGTCTTCACGGTCCGTCCTGTCACTGAGGCTGACGAGAAGGAGGTGGCCGGTGTCATCACCGCTGCCTTCAACCAGCCCGTGGAAGCAAAGCTGGTGCACAACCTCCGCCACTGCGGTGCGTTGCTGGTGGAGCTGGTGGCGCAAGGCGATGACGGGCGCATTCTCGGCCATGTTGCCTTCAGCCGGGTGACCGGGGCTGGCGCTGGCCACCGGCTGCAAATCTCCTGCCTCGCGCCCGTTTCCGTATTGCCCGAGGTGCAGAAGCTTGGGATCGGCTCGGCGCTGATCACTGCCGGGCTCGAGGAACTGCGGTCGCAGGGCGAGGATCTCGTTCTGGTGCTGGGCCCGCCTGCCTATTATCCGCGTTTCGGCTTTGATGCCGGGCTGGCAAAGCAGGTGCAGGCGCCCTATGCAGGGGCTGCTTTCATGGCGCTGGCGCTGACGGATGCCGGGCGCACGCAGCTGCCGGTGGAAGTGAGCTTCGCAACGCCCTTCCAGGAATTCGAATAGATCAGGGAATTCGAGTAGGCCGATGCCCCGCTACAAGCTGACCATCGAATATGACGGCCGTCCCTTCTGCGGCTGGCAGCGGCAGGCCAATGGCCCCTCCGTGCAGGCGGTGCTGGAGCGTGCCGTGAAGGCCTTCTGCGGTGAAGAGGTGGCCATTGGCGGGGCCGGGCGCACGGATACGGGCGTGCATGCGACGGGTCAGGTGGCGCATGTGGATCTGGAGAAGGACTGGCCAGCCGAAACCGTGATGGGGGCGATGAACTTCCATTGCCAGCCGGACCCGGTTGCTATTCTGGCCTGCGAAAAGATGCATGAGGGCTTCGACGCCCGCTTTTCCGCCATCCGCCGCGCCTACCGCTACCGCATCCTCAACCGCCTGCCGCCGCTGACCTTCGAGAAGGGGCTGGCCTGGCACGTGAAACAGCCGCTGGATGTGGATGCCATGCACGAGGCCAGCCAGGTCTTCATCGGCCACCACGACTTCACGACCTTCCGCCACACCCGCTGCCAGGCGAAGAGCCCTGAAAAGACGCTGGAGACCTTCAGTGTCCGCCGGGAAGGGGACTTCGTGATTGCGGAATGCTCCTCCCGCTCCTTCCTGCACAATCAGGTGCGCTCCATGGTGGGCACCTTAAGGCTGGTGGGGGAAGGGCGCTGGACGGCAGATACCGTGCGGCAAGCGCTTGCTGCCCGTGACCGCAAGGCCTGCGGTCCCGTCGCTCCGCCGGACGGGCTCTATCTCACCCGCGTCGACTACCGCCCCGCCGCCACTGATATCGCCTCCCACACTGAATGGCACGCCCGCTCTGCGGCTGTGGAGGATGAAGGGGATGAT
Source organism: Pannonibacter anstelovis (assembly GCF_036881715.1). Classification (NCBI taxonomy): domain Bacteria; kingdom Pseudomonadati; phylum Pseudomonadota; class Alphaproteobacteria; order Hyphomicrobiales; family Stappiaceae; genus Pannonibacter; species Pannonibacter anstelovis. Next base: position 101,225 of record NZ_JBAKBF010000009.1, on the reverse strand, counting down.
GGCGAGGAGTGAGAAAGCGCTTGAACACTCCGCTGCTCCGGGAGAAAGCCTGATCCCTCACCCCGCCTCCGGTTCCACCGCGATCCTGTAGATGTGCCAGGTCGTGTGGCCGAGGATGGGCAGGGTGAAGATGAGGCCCATGAACGAGGGCACCATCGAGACGATCAGCGTCAGCGTCACCGCGATGCCCCAGCCGATCATCGGCAGTGGGGACGTGGCAACAGTGCGCACGCTGGTGATCATGGCGGTGATGAAGTCCCGGTCCCGGTCGAGCAGCAGCGGGAAGGAGATGACAGTCAGCGAGAACAGCAGCAGCGACAGGATGGCCCCGACAATGTGGCCGGTGAGCAGGAACATCAGGCCTTCCGGTGTCGAGATCACCGTGTCGATGAATTCGGGGAAGCTGGCGAAGGACTGGAAGCCGAGGAACAGCGCCAGCAGCAGGCGCACCTGATACATCCACATGATCAGCACGAACAAAACGGCGAAGGCCATCCAGCCGATTTCCCGGCTGCGCTGTGCCCAGATGACGCCGAGCACGCCACCCCAGGTGAGCGGAGCATCCTGCTCCAGCCGCCGGCTCACCTCATAAAGGCCGCAGGCGATGAAAGGGCCGACGAGGGCAAAGCCCGCCGCCAGCGGATAGCTGAGATAGCTCATGTGCAGCGCCGATGCCGTCAGCAGCACCAGGATGCCGCCAAGCGCATAGAGGCCGCCGAAGAACAGGCCGAACTGCGGCGCCCGCCGGAAATCGCGCAGGCCCTTGCCGAGGGCGGTGATGATGTCGGCGGCGCTGATCTTGCGCACCTTGGGGTCCGGCCGGTGCGCCGGAGCCGTCTGCGGAGACGAGCCGCCTGGGTTTTCGATATTGGCCTCTTCCATCGCCGGTTTCTCCTCCCTGCGTTGCAGACCTTCGCGCCGACAGTGACGCGAAAATATCAAGCCGCCAATCGTATTTTCCGGTAGGAGATACCGAAATTTTCCATTCTGCACCTACATATGTAAAGTACTGCTGCTTTTGCTTGATCCCCGCAGCTGGCCGCAGTACCTGCCACGTCAGGACATGTCCACACCCGCTGGAGCAACAATGGTTTCCGGACTTCCCCCTGCCCAGCTGAGCCCCGGCATCCGCTGGCTGCTGCTCAGCCCGATCGGCCGCGTTTCACGCAAGGTCTACTGGTATGGGCTTGCCTTCAACTGGGTGATCATTGCCATCGCCGCCAACATGTGGATGAATTCGCTGCCGGATGATGTGGACCTCGCTTCGCTCACCTTCGGTGACTTCATGGGGTCCAACCCGTTGTTTCCGGTGCTGTTCGTCGTGGTCACCTGGTTCGAGATGGCGCTGCTGATCAAGCGGCTGCAGGATGTGGGGCTGCCCGGCTTCTTCGCGCTGGTTGCCTTCGTGCCGGTGATCAATTTCTTTGCGGTTCTGACGCTTGGCTTTCTGCCCAGTGCGCAAGGCCCGAACCGCTACGGCCCGCAGCCCGACAGTTATTACCGCCGCCGCTGAAGCGGCACGGATTGACCCATGCCCCCAAGCGGGGCTAGGACTCCTACCATGACCCAAGCTCTTTCCCCCGCCGCCGCCATCGCCCGCGATCTCATCCGCTGCCCGTCCGTCACACCCGCCGAAGGCGGTGCGCTGGCGTTTCTGGAGCGTCTGCTGGGTGAGGCAGGTTTCACCGTCTCCCGCGTCACCTTCTCCGACGCGGATACGCCGGACGTGGAAAATCTGTTCGCCACCATCGGCAGCGGGGCACCGCATTTCGTCTTTGCCGGCCACACGGACGTGGTGCCGGCAGGTGCGGAAAGCGACTGGCAGCATGATCCCTTCGGCGGCGAGATCCGCGATGGTGTGCTTTACGGGCGCGGCGCGGTGGACATGAAGGGCGGCATCGCATCCTTCGCCGCTGCTTCACTGGGCTTCATTGAAGAGCGCGGCAAGGCCTTCGGCGGCACCATCTCCTTCCTCATCACCGGCGACGAAGAAGGCCCAGCAGTCAATGGCACGTCGAAGCTTCTTGCCTGGGCGAAGGAGCAAGGCCACGTGTTTGATGCCTGCATCGTCGGCGAGCCGACCAATCCGGCAGCGCTTGGAGATGCCATCAAGATCGGCCGCCGTGGTTATCTCTCCGGCATCGTCACGGTGGAGGGCACGCAAGGCCACGCCGCCTATCCGCAGCTCGCCGACAACCCCATCCCCGGCCTTCTGGCGCTGATGAGCGCGCTGGATGCGCTGGTTCTGGACGAGGGCAACGAGCGGTTCGAGCCCTCGAACCTTGAGATCGTCAACTTGCATGTGGGCAATCCGGCTTTCAACGTCATCCCGGCCCGCGCCGAGGGGCGCTTCAACATCCGCTTCAACGACGAATGGACGCTGGACGCGCTGAAGGCCAGGCTGCAGGAGACGCTGGCAGCTGCGGCCCGCCCGGGCCTGCGCTACAGCCTCGACTTCCGCCGCGATGCGGGCGAATCCTTCCTCACCCGCGATGAGGCGCTGATCTCGGCGCTGGCTGATGCAGTGGAAGCGGTAACAGGCCGCCGCCCGGATCTGACCACCAACGGCGGCACGTCGGATGCCCGTTACATCAAGAACTACTGCCCGGTTGTGGAATTCGGCCTTGTCGGCCAGACCATGCACAAGGTGGACGAATGCACCCCGGTCGCCGACCTCGACCAGCTCGCCGCCGTCTACCGCCGCTTCCTCGACAGCTATTTCGCGGGCTGAAGCGGCGGCATTCTTCCCCCGCGTTAATCGGCAATTATCAGTAGCCTGTCATAGTTCCCGTCATTAGGTCCCGGCACTGGCCGGGACTGCAGAGCCTTTGCTGTGCCCAGATCCGGGAGTTGTCCCTTGCTCGATGTATCGCCGGTTTCCACGCAGAATTCGTTCCGCAAGAAGCGTGTGCAGTCGCTTGCCCGCATCATTGACGACTATATCGCAGTGAAAGGCCATTGCCGGATCATTGATATGGGGGGCACGCGCGGCTTCTGGGACGTGTGGAAGAGTGAGCTCGACTTTGCCAATCTCTCAGTTGATTGCGTCAACCTGTTTCCGGACAGCGATCCCAACACCACCGACATGCCCAATGTGCGCATGACGCAGGGCAATGCCTGTGACCTCGCCGGCGTGGCCGACGGGGCCTATGACCTCGCCTTCTCTAACTCGGTCATCGAGCATGTGGGCTCCTGGTCCAACAAGAAGGCCTTTGCGCGTGAGGCAGGCCGTGTGGCGCGCAGCTATGCCATTCAGACGCCCAGTTTCTCCTTCCCCATCGAGCCGCATGCCCGCAGCCTGTTCCTGCACTGGCTGCCGGACCCGGTGCGCTACCGCATTCATCTGGCGCGGACGACCGGCTTCTATCCGAAGGCTGCGAATATCGACGAGGCCATGGCCTCGCTGGAAGACGCCCGTATGCTGGACCTGCGGCAGATGCGCTATCTGTTTCCGGATGCGGTGATGGAGAAGGAAAAGTTCTTCGGCCTCACCAAGTCTTTCACCGCCGTGCGGCATCCGCCGCTGCGCTGAGCCTCTTCGGAAATAAAAGAAGCCCCTGCCGGAGAGCTCTCCGGCAGGGGCCTTTTGCTTGAGGTCAGCCCTGGCGGAGGGTCTTGACGAATTCAACCACTTCCCGCTGCAACGTGCCGGACTGGTCATTCAGATCAGAGGAGAGCGTCATCAGCTGAGTGGAGGCGGCGCCGGTCATTTCTGCGGCAGTGCCGACACCGGCGATGTTCTGCGTCACGTCATCGGCCCCCGTGGCGGCGCGCTGGGTGTTGGCTGCAATCTCGCTGGTTGCTGCCCCTTGCTCCTCGACGGCAGCAGAAATTGCCTGAGCCACTTCCTGAATATGCCCGATGGTGCGGACGATGCGTGAAATCGACTCCACCGTGGTGTTGGTCGAGGACTGGATTTCGCCGATCTTCTGGCTGATCTCCTCTGTCGCCTTGGCGGTCTGGCTGGCCAGTCCCTTGACTTCGGAGGCAACAACCGCAAAGCCCTTGCCGGCTTCGCCTGCCCGGGCTGCCTCGATCGTGGCGTTGAGCGCCAGAAGATTGGTCTGCTCGGCGATGCTCGTGATCAGCTCAACAACTTCACCGATCTGCTGAGCGGCAGCCGACAGATTTTGGACGTTGCGGCTGCTTGTCTCTGCCTCCACGGCGGCATCATTCGCAATCTGGGCGGACCGGGCAACCTGAGAGGAGATTTCGCGGATCGAGGCAGAGAGCTCTTCCGCGCCGGAAGCAACCGTCTGGACATTGATTGAGGCTTCCTCAGCCGCGCCTGCAACCACCTGCGCCTGACGGGAAGTCTCTTCCGCCGTTGCCGAGAGGTTGCGGGCAGCTTCGGCGACTTCGTTCGACGAGCGGACAAAGGACGTGGCCAGTTGACCCATGGTCGCCTCGAACCTGTTTGCGATCGCATGCCGCTCACTGGTCAGCTTCTCGGCATTCAGGCGCTCGGTTTCCAGCTGCTCGGCGCGCAGGCGCTCGGTTTCAAGCAGGTTGTCCCGGAAGGTTTCCAGCGCACCTGCCATGCCGCCAAGCTCGTTCTTCTTGTCCGCAAAGGGAATGTAGGTCTGCAGTGCACCAGACGCCACCTGACGCATCGCTTCGGTGATCTGGTTCAGGGGACCTGTCACCTGGAAGACAACGAAGTAAAGACAGGCCAAGCCGATGATGCCGGCCACGGCGGCGCTGACAATCGTGGTGGACATTACGCTGGAGTAGACAATCTGGCTCTCTGTTCCTGCGTTCTCGGAGCCTCTGACATTCAGTTCTGTCAGGTTTCCAAGCAGATCTGATGCAGTGTTGTAGGCTACACGCATGTCATCTTGAAACAGCGCAACTGCCTTTGCCTTGTCGCCCGCCTGCGAGATAGTGAGGAGCGTAACGTTCAGCTTCTCATATTGTTGCCATGCATTCTGAAAGTCCATGAAGAGCTTGCGTTCTGCGTCAGAGGCAATCAGAGGCTCGTAACTCCGCTTCGCCGTCTCGATTTTCTGCATTTCTTCCTGCAGGCGGCGTTCGGCGTGGCCCATTTCCTCTGGGCTCTGAGCCAGTACGTGATTTGCACCATTGATCCGGTAGTCGGCGGTTGCAGTGTTCATCTCCCCCAGATACCGCACGCTTGGCAGCCAGTTGTCCTTGATGTCAACCAGATTGCCGTTCAGCTGATCCGTGCCGCGGAGTGCGACCACCGCCAGTGTACCGGTAAGGGTAAGCATCAGAATTGTCAGCGTAATTAAGAGATTCCTGATTGAGAGATGCATCTGCTAGTCTCCAGTACAATGCCCGCGATGTAAATCGCTGATTCTATGTTAAAGAAATATGAATAATGAAATATAAATCATCCGAAGTTATTACGATAACTTAGAGTTGCGATGTATTAATATGGTAAATTTTAAAAGAATATCTCAAATTAGGTGGGGTTGATTGAGTTTATTATCGATAGTTGTAAATATGATATCGTTTTCATTCTTTGTTTGCCGAATTTTTAGAAAGTATAATGGGTTTCAGTGCATCAAGTTTGGTGTGTGCCCTATTTTTGAGCGGGTGCCGCTTTTGTACGCTACGGCAGTTTTGCCGAAGCTCACTTGATCAACTTGGGCGCAAGCCCGGGCAGTGCCGGGAGGTCTTGCAGGCTTGAAGGAAATATGGACCGCGCCGGGCTAAGAAGCGGGATTGCAACAGTTTGTACAGCCTCCGCGTGTATCCAGATTGTTTTCATCGGGCCTGATGCGGGTTCTCTGGACGTTCCGCTCAAGAAAAAAGCCCAGGATCTAAAATCCTGGGCTTGCTGTGACCGTTAGCTAAGCAGCTTTCGAGCTTTGTGGTTTCAAAGAACCTGAGATCAATCGCGCAGAAGCTCGTTGATGGCGGTCTTGGCGCGGGTCTGGGCGTCGACGCGCTTGACGATGACGGCGCAATAGAGGCTCGGGCCGGGGGTGCCGTCCGGCAGCGGCTTGCCGGGCATGGAGCCGGGCACCACGACGGAATAGGCCGGAACCTCACCGATGAAGACTTCGCCCGTGGCGCGGTCGATGATCTTGGTGGAAGCGCCGATGAAGACGCCCATGGACAGCACTGCGCCTTCGCGCACGATCACGCCTTCCACGACTTCCGAGCGGGCGCCGATGAAGCAGTTGTCTTCAATGATCACAGGGCCAGCCTGAAGCGGCTCAAGAACACCGCCGATGCCGACGCCGCCGGACAGGTGCACATGCTTGCCGATCTGGGCGCAGGAGCCGACGGTGGCCCAGGTGTCCACCATCGTGCCTTCACCCACATGGGCGCCGAGGTTGACGAAGGAGGGCATCAGAACCACGCCCTTGCCGATGAAGGCCGAGCGGCGGACGATCGAGCCCGGAACAGCGCGGAAGCCGGCTTCCTCGAAGTCCACACCGCGCCAGCCGTCAAACTTGGACGGGACTTTGTCCCACCAGGTCGCATCGCCGGGGCCGCCCTTGATGACGTCCATGGGGTTGAGGCGGAAGGAGAGCAGCACGGCTTTCTTGGCCCACTGGTTCACCACCCAGTCGCCGCCGTCCTGCTTATCGGCCACGCGCAACTGGCCGCGGTCCATCAGGTTCAGGGCAGTTTCAACGGCCTGACGCACGTCACCCGTCGTGTGCGTGTCGATATTGGCGCGGTCTTCAAAGGCGGCGTCAATGGTGGCGGCAAGTTTCACGAGATCGGTGGACATGGAAATGATCGGCTCCGCAGAGGGGTCGTTTAGGGTTCGCCGGATAAAAGGCGGGTGCGGGGCTTGAGTCAATGGTTCATGCGGCTTGAGAAGCGCTCAACTGCGCAAAGGGCGCAAACAGGCGACATTGAAGACGGTTTCTCCCGCATCTTCTCAAGCCCACAGGCCGCCTCACATGGAACTCTGGATTCCCATCACTCTCTTTGCCGCCTTCTGCCAGAACCTGCGTTCGGCGCTGCAGAAGCATCTGAAAGGCCGTCTTGGCACCAGCGGGGCAACGCTGGTGCGATTCGCCTATGGCTTCCCCTTTGCCCTTGCCTATGTGCTGTTGCTGTATCTGGCCTTCGGCATGCCCTTTCCGGATATGAACGGCCGCTTCCTGCTGGCAGCCGCCTTCGGCGGCCTTGCCCAGATCATCGCGACCTTCCTGCTTGTTCATCTCTTTTCCTTCCGTAATTTCGCGGTTGGCACGGCCTATTCCAAGACGGAACCGGTGCAGGCAGCGATCTTCGGTGTGGTCATCCTTGGGGAGCACGTAACGGGACTGACGGCAGTTGCGATCGGTATCGGCGTTGCCGGTGTAATCCTCATTTCGATGGCACGGGTGCCCTTGACGGCCCGGGCAATCGTAGCCTCGCTGACCGGGCGTCCGGCGCTCATTGGTCTGGCTTCTGCCGCTTTCTTCGGTGGCTCGGCAGCTCTCTACCGCATGGCCTCCCTGTCGCTGGAAGGCCCTGGCTATCTGATGCAGGCGGCCTACAGCCTTGCAGTGGTCACCCTGATGCAGACGGTGGCCATGGGGCTCTACATGGCCTGGCGCGAGCCGGATCAGCTCGCGGCCTCCATCCGCCACTGGCGGCAGGCGGTGTGGGTTGGGCTTGCCGGTGTCGCAGGATCTGCGGGATGGTTCACGGCGATGACGCTTCAGCAGGTTGCCTATGTGCGGGCGCTGGCGCAGGTGGAACTTGTCTTCACCCTCATTGCGTCCTGGTTCTTCTTCAAGGAGCGCATCAATGGCCGCGAGATCACCGGCTGCGTGCTGATCGTCGCGGCTATTCTGGTGCTGCTGTCTGCAACATGAAACTTACCCGGCATCTGCTGCCGAGGTGCCGATCAGCCAGTCGCGGAAGCCGGAGATGGGACGGGAGAGGGGCCTGTTGGGGGAGCGGACGAACCAGTAGCCACTGTCCAGCTGCAGCACCGGCCAGTCGGGCATAACGAGATGCCCGGCCGCCAGTTCCAGCATGACGAAGCGCCGGTCGATGACGATGGCGCCCATGCCCGCAATGGCGGCCTGAATGGCGAGGTCACGGCTCTCCAGCACCATGCCGGAGCTGGCGTCGGGCAGCTTCAGCCCGGCATGGGCCAGCCAGCGGGACCAGTCATCGCGCCGGGAAGCACTGTGCAGCAGCTTGATGCCGGGCAGGGTTGCTTCGAAGCCAGCGTCTTCGCGCATCAGGCGCGGGGCCATGGCGACGGCCAGATGCTCGCGCCACAGCAGCGTTGCGTCGATGCCTGGCCAGTCGCCACGGCCAAGGCGGATGGCGCAGTCGTAATTCTCCCGGTCGAGGTCCACGACGCGGGTTGAGGCGGAAAGCAGCAGCTCCACATCGGGCTGCGCGGTCTGAAACTGCGGCAGCCGCGGGATAAGCCAGCGGGTGGCGAAGGTGGAGACAGTGCTGATGCGCAGCTCCGTCCGGCCCCGGCGGCGGAACCCGTCTACGGCGGATTCGATCCGCTCGAAGGCATCGCCCAGTCCGGCGGCCAGGCGCTTTCCTTCTTCGGTGAGAGACAGGCCGCGCCCGTCGCGCAGCACCAGCGTTGCACCCAGCTCGCTTTCCAGCTTGCGCAGGAGATGCGACAGGGCCGAAGGCGAAATACCAAGGTCATCTGCCGCCTGCGCGGCGCGGCCATTGCGGGCGAGAAGTGCAAAGGCATGCAGGGCGCGCAGGGAGACCATGGGTTCACACGATGGGTTCGGCAGGCCGGGGCGGCTTGCGGGATTATTGAGTTTACATCAATAAACCGGCGAAGCTCCCCCGGTCCAGTGCCTCACGCTTCAATTGCGCCCAGAACCCCTTCGAGGAAACCTGCCAGATTACCCGTCACGAAGTCGACATGCGGGGCATCGTGGCCTTCCATTTCCCACTCTTCGCGGAAGACTTCCCGTGTCTCCTTCGGCACAATCAGCGCCGTGCGCATGCCCAGCTTGTGAGGCACCACGAGGTTGCGCGGCAGATCCTCGAACATGGCAGCCCTTGCGGGTGCGACACCGGTCTTTGCAATGAAGGTCTGATAGGTCTCGAGGTTCGGCTTCGGCATCAGGCCTGCGGCGACGATGTCGAAGATGTCCTCGAAATGATCGCTGATGCCCAGTGCGGCCGCCGTGCGTTCTGCATGGGGGCGGTCGCCATTGGTGAAGATGAACTTGCGGCCCGGCAGACGGCTGATCGCCGCGCCAAGTGCCGGGTCGGGCTTCAGCGGGGAATAGTCGATGTCATGCACATAGGCCAGAAAATCATCCGGATCGATCTTGTGCTGCATCATCAGTCCGCGCAGGGTGGTGCCATAGTCGCGGTAAAATTCTTTCTGCTTCACCCGTGCAGCATCCCTGCCGATGTCCAGCAGCTTCGCGATGTAGTCGGATATGCGGACGTCGATCTGCGAGAACAGATCGATTTCCGCCGGATAGAGAGTGTTGTCCAGATCAAAGACCCAGGCCTCCACCCCTGTGAAGGCCCGAAGATCATGACGGTGGGCACCCTGGCCCTCGCTGGGTGTGGAGGTGGTGTCTGTCACTTGCTGATCAGGGTCCCGGCGCCGCGGTCGGTGAAGAGTTCCAGCAGGACAGCGTGCTTGACCTTGCCGTCAAGGATGACCACGCCCTCGACGCCGCGGTCCAGCGCCTCGATGCAGGTTTCCACCTTCGGGATCATGCCGCCGGAGATGGTGCCGTCGGCGATCAGCTCGCGCGCATGGGCGACGGTGAGATTCTTGATCAGCTTGCCTTCCTTGTCAAGCACGCCCGGCACGTCGGTCAGGAACAGCAGGCGCGAGGCATGCAGCGCACCGGCGATGGCGCCGGCGAAGGTGTCTGCGTTGATGTTGTAGGTTTCACCATCCGTGCCGGGCGCTACGGGGGCCACCACGGGGATCAGGTCTTCCTTCAGCATCAGATCCAGCATCACCGGATTGACATGCGCGGGCTCGCCGACGAAACCGAGATCGAGGATCTTCTCGATGTTGGAATCCGGGTCCATCTCGGTCCGGGTCAGCTTGGTGGCCGTCACCAGATTGCCGTCCTTGCCGCACAGGCCGACCGCACGGCCGCCCTCGGCGTTGATAAGCTGGACGATTTCCTTGTTGATGGAGCCGGCCAGCACCATCTCGACGATTTCCACGGTCGCCTTATCGGTAACGCGCAGGCCGCCGCGGAACTCGCTGACGATGTTCAGGCGCTTCAGCATGTTGCCGATCTGCGGGCCGCCGCCATGGACGACAACCGGATGCACGCCGGACTGGCGCAGCAGGGTGATGTCGGCAGCAAAGGCCTTGCCCAGGTCCGCATCGCCCATGGCGTGGCCGCCGTACTTCACCACGATACGCCGCTTGTCATAGCGCTGCATGTAGGGCAGGGCCTGGGCGATGATATGGGCGTTGTTGCTGAAGTCCGGGGTGCTCATGGGCGGGAACACTCGCTGCTGCGGTGGCGGGAAAGGACGTTGAAGCCTCTGATCGGAAGCAAGGGCTTGCAGCGTCTATAGCCGGTTTGGCCGTGTATCTCAACGGATCGCGTAACCGGACACGAAAGCTTCAGTCCGGTCCGTGCTCCGGCACGCTCTCAGGGCAGCGCGCAGATTTCCGCACGCAAGAGGTCGATGCCCAGTCCCTTTTCGGACGAAGTCGGAATGAGCACCGGATGTGCCGCAGGCCGCTTGCGCAGGATCTCCGCTGTTGCCGTTATCAGCGTGGCCAGCTGGCCGGGCTTGATCTTGTCTGCCTTGGTGAGAACCACCTGATAGACGACGGCTGCCTTGTCGAGCAGCTGCATGGTCTCAAGGTCATTGTCCTTGATGCCGTGGCGGCTGTCGATCAGCAGAAAGACACGGCGCAGGTTCGGACGCCCGCGCAAGTAGGAGAACACCAGCTTCGTCCAGGCATCCACCATGTCTTTCGGCGCCTGGGCATAGCCATAGCCGGGCATGTCCACCACGGTGACGCTCGCGCCCTCGGCGCCGAAGAAATTCAGCATCTGCGTGCGGCCCGGCGTGTTGGACGTGCGGGCAAGGCCCTTGCGGCCGGTCAGCGCGTTGATAAGGCTGGACTTGCCGACATTCGAGCGTCCGGCAAAGGCGATTTCGGTGCCGCGCGAGGCCGGAAGCTGGCGCATGTCGGCAACGCTGGTCTGGAACGTCCAGGGGCGGTTGAACATCAGCCGGCCGGCTTCAAGCTGTTCGTCGGTATATTCGGGCAAGTCAGTCATGATGTGCTTTTAGCTGGCTGCGGCTGCGCCGTCGAGCGCAGGTTGAGCATGTTGCAAACAGAAGGGCCTGCCGTGTGGCAGGCCCTTTGATCTTTGGTTCTGAAAAGCGGGATCAGCTCTTCTTTTGCGCTTCGGGCTCGCCCTTCTTGCGCTTGAATGTGTCCCTGAGGTTCCCCCAAAGCTCCACCTTCACGCCCTGGCGGCGCATGATGATGTACTGCTGGGTGATCGACAGGCTGTTGTTCCAGGCCCAGTAGATCACCAGACCGGCCGGGAAGGAGGCCAGCATGAAGGTGAACAGAACAGGCATCCAGGTGAAGACGATCTGCTGGGCCGGATCGGTCGGCGCCGGGTTCATCTTCATCTGCAGGAACATGGTGATGCCCATGATGATCGGCCAGATGCCCAGCATCAGCATGCTCGGCGGGGTCCAGTCGATCAGGCCGAACAGGTTGAAGACCGTTGTCGGATCCGGGGCGGACAGGTCCTGAATCCAGCCAAAGAACGGCGCATGGCGCATTTCGATGGTGACAAACAGCACCTTGTAGAGTGCGAAGAACACCGGGATCTGGATCAGAACCGGAAGACAGCCCGCCAGCGGGTTGATCTTCTCGGTCTTGTACAGCTCCATCAGCGCCTGCTGCTGCTTGGCCTTGTCGTCCTTGTATTTCTCGCGGATGTCCATCATCTGCGGCTGCACGAGCTTCATCTTGCTCATGGAGACATAGGACTTGTTGGCCAGCGGGAAGAAGATGGCCTTGACCAGAACTGTCACCAGCAGGATGGCGATGCCGAAGTTGCCGACCAGATGGAACAGCCAGTCGATGACATAGAACATCGGCTTGGTCAGGAAGTAGAACCAGCCCCAGTCGACGAGCAGGTCGAAACGGTCAATGCCGATGCTCTCCTCGTAGGAGGCAAGCAGCTTGGTTTCCTTGGCGCCGGCAAACAGGTAGGTACTGGCTTCCTGCGTGGTCCCTGACGCGATGGTCAGCGCATCGCCAAGGTAGTCAGCCTGGAAGTTGTCTGTCGCCTTGTTGTAGCTGAAGCTCGGCTGGAAGCTCGTGCCCGGAGCGGGAGCAACCGTTGCCGCCCAGTACTTGTCGGTAATGCCGATCCAGCCGCGATCCGACTTTGCGGGGGTCTTCTTGCCCTCTTCGGCAAGATCCTTGTACTTGATTTCCAGCAGGCCCTCGTCACCGGCAACACCGATCAAGCCTTCATGCAGAATGTAGAATCCTGCGGTGTGCGGCGTGCCGTTGCGGACAATCAGGCTGTAGGGATAGAGCGTCAGGCCGCTGCCCGAGTTGTTGGTCACCGACTGGGTGACCTTGAACATGTAGTTCTCGTCGATCGAGAAGGTGCGGTTGAACACCACGCCCTGGCCATTGTCCCAGGTCAGGGTCACCGGAGTGCCGGGGGTCAGCTTGTCTTCACCTGCAACGCTCCACACGGTGTCTGCGCCGGGCAGGGCGATCTGTGCACCGGGCTCGCTCACCCAGCCGTTGTCGGCATAGTAAGCACCCTGCGTGCCGCGGGGCGAGAACAGGGTGATGAGCGGACTGTCCTTCTCGACGGTTTCCCGGTAATCCTTGAGGCGCAGGTCATCGACGCGTGCACCGGTCAGGCTGATGGAGCCGGTCAGGCGCGGCGTCTCGATGGTGACGCGCGGCGTGGCGGCAATGGCCTGCTCACGGCTGAGAGGGCCTGCAGCTTCCCCGACAGAGCCCGGAACGCCGGCAGCGGTGCTGCCGGGTGCGGCTCCGGGCGTTGTGCCGGGTACCGGCGTGCCGCCCTGCTGTGCCTCGGCCTGCTGCTGCGCGGCCTGCTGAGCCTGCTCCAGCTGCGGCTTGGCAATGAAATACTGCCACCCGAGAAGGACCACCAGCGACAGCGCGATGGCGATGAATGTGTTGCGGTTGTCAGCCATGAGCTGCGGTTACCCCTGTCTCTGTCCTGACCCCTGTGCGGGTTCCTTGCCTTGTGTCTGCCCGCCAGCCTTTGGCTTGCGGTTGTCACGGCGGCCCTGCCATGATCCGTTGCCCTTGCGCTCCAGGGCAGGCTTGAGCCCTGAGTTAAGCTCTCTGACCAGATCTGCAAAGGGCTGATTCAGTGCGGCACGGCGTCCGATGATCACAAAATCCGCACCGGATGGTACGGCTTCGTCCTCAAGTTGCGCAACAGCCGCGCGCAGCCGTCTCTTGATCCGGTTCCGCTCGACCGCATTGCCGGTCTTCTTGGTCACCGTATAGCCGACGCGGGCGGGACCTTCATCGGCGCGCTTCAGGCCCTGTAACGCAAAAGCGCGCCGGTCTGTCCGTCCACCTTTGGCGACGGCCAGAAACTCGGAGCGCTTTTTAAGAGTTTTCATGTGCTGCGGCGTTCTGAAATCCAGAGCCTCGAAAGGGTGGTCCGAAGCGCCGCTGCGGGGCGCTATCAGGCGCTCAGGCTCTTGCGGCCCTTTGCCCGGCGGCGGGACAGGACCAGACGGCCATTCTTGGTCGCCATACGTGCGCGGAAGCCATGACGGCGCTTGCGGACGAGGCGGCTGGGTTGATACGTACGCTTCATTTTTCTATTCCGCGCCGTCGCGCGGCCCTTTTATTTGAAACTTGAGGCTGGATGCATCCTGCCGCCACAAGGCAAGCCTGCTCCATGAGACAGGCCGGATGCCGGTCCGAGTCGAGCGCGCTTATACGAGGGCTCTGGCGGTGAGTCAACGCAGAACCGCCTTTTCCGGCGCCATTGCATGGCTTTGCCCTGCCTGCGGGCCGAAGGGGGCAGGATTTGCACAGCTGGCTCAGGTTCTGCCGCGCATCTGATTCCTGTGCCTGCCGGCCAGCCCGGGGGAATCGCCGCGCCGCAATGGCTTGATGGCGGGGTAGCTGACATACCGCTTGCGCCGGGTTATAAAGCTGAAGCAGGTGCTTGGGGCGGATGAGGGGCGCTGGAGCAGAGTGATGAAGCACGAACAGCCGCCCATGGTGCCCGGAGGGGCCGTTCCGCCCGCCGGAGAGGGGCTGCCTGCCGTCCAGCCCGCGTCTGCCCCCACGTCTGCCCCCGCGTCTGCTTCTGTCCCCGCAGGTGGCGCTGTCCGCCGCCGCTCGGCGGGCCTGTCTGCCAAGCTTCTGCTCCTGACAGTGCTCTTTGTCATGCTGTCGGAAGTCTTTGTCTATGTGCCGTCAGTTGCCAATTTCCGTAACACCTGGCTGAAGGATAAGCTCAACACCGCCGGTGTGGCTGCCGCCGTCCTGTCCGAAACCAACACCATTGCACCGCGCCTTCAGGAAGAATTGATGCGGGTGACGGGCGCCGTTGCCATCTCTCTCACCCATAAGGGCCGCCGCAGCCTGATCGCCATGAGTGGCCTGCCGGAGGAGATCCGCTATGTCATCGACATGGAGGAAGAGACGCCCTGGAGTGCCATCCGCGACAGCGTTGCGGTGCTGTTCTCCGATGGCTCCGGCCTGATGCGTGTCAGCCAGCCGCTGCCGATGGGCTCCAGCGCCGGAGATGATGTGCAGAAGGTGGATATCGTTCTTCCGGTTTCGATGCTGCGCAAGGACATGCTGGCCTTCTCGGGGCGCATTCTCGGGCTGACGCTGATCATCTCGGTGATTACGGCAAGCCTCGTCTATCTGGCGCTGCGCTGGATGTTTGTGCGCCCGCTTCAGCGGCTGTCGGCGTCCATGGCCCGCTTTGCCGAAGACCCCGAAGATACGGCGCGGATCATTGTGCCGGGCGGGCGTGATGACGAGATCGGTGATGCGGAGAAGCGGCTTGCGGACATGCAGACGGCACTCTCCCGCGCTCTGCACCAGAAGCAGCGGCTGGCTGATCTTGGTCTTGCCGTGTCCAAGATCAACCATGACCTGCGCAACCTTCTGGCCTCAGCGCAGCTGTTCATGGAGCGTATCGAGCATGTGCCCGATCCGACTGTGAAGCGGCTGGTGCCGAAGATCCTGGCAACGCTCGACCGTGCGGTGGGCTACACCCAGGCCGTGATGGCCTATGGCAAGGCACGGGAAGAGCCGCCGCGCCGCCGTCTGATCCGCCTCGAACGGGTGGTGAGCGACGTTGCGGAGCTGCTGGCGCTTGCCGAGCATCCGGACATCGAATTCGAGAGCCGCGTGGCCGAAGGCTTCGAGCTGGAGGCAGATCCGGAGCAGCTGTTCCGGGCGCTGGTGAACCTGTGCCGCAATGCCGTGCAGGCGATGGAAGCGGGCGCAGATGCCGCCCATGTCTGCCGCCTGACCATTGAGGCGGCGCTGATTGATGGCGACTGCCTCATCCGCGTCAGGGATACAGGGCCCGGCATTCCGCCTGCCGTGCGGGCCGGTTTGTTCCGGGCTTTCCAGAGCGGTGCCAAGAACGGCGGCACTGGCCTTGGGCTTGCCATCGCCCTTGAGATCGTGCGCGCCCATGGCGGCCGCCTCGTTCTGGAAGATACAGGGCCCGGCACCACCTTCTGTATCCAGCTGCCCCAGCGCGCCGCGCCGGAGGCGTGACAGGCTTTCGACAATCCTGACCCGCTGAGACCCGTCGGTCTCTCTGCGTCCTGGTATTCAGCGGCAAGTGTTTGGCGGATCGAGGCGTCAGTCATCACGGCGGTGTGGATGCTGTTCCGGTCTCTCGAGCAAATCAGGTTGAAAGTTTTTGCGAAAGCGCGGCCGCAGGGCCCTTTGCCGGATATGTTATCCACCGCCATGCACAGCGGCTTGCCCGTCATTTTTCCGCAAGAGACTGGGGTTTTCCGGTGCCTGATAAAAAAACTCAAAAACGCCCCTTGCATTCCGGCCGGGAGGCCGGTAGATACCGCCTCGTTCGCAGCCGCCGCGGCAACGCGGTGAACGAACAGCTGTCCGGTTCCTTCAACGGTTTATCCAGAAGGCCAGCAACCGGACACTGCCTCACACAGGCACTGCGCGCCCGTAGCTCAGCTGGATAGAGCACCAGACTACGAATCTGGGGGTCAGAGGTTCGAATCCTTTCGGGCGCGCCATTTCTTCCCCCTGCGAAATCACCCAAGACAGTTCAGGCAACGAAATAGACTTGCCGGGCGCAGTTTTTCTCGCGCTGAGGCGTTGACCTCGAGTGTGTCTGGGCCTTGGGCGGGCTCGCGCCGCCTGAATGCCAGGTTTCGGCGGACAACATTTGAGCGAAACAGCAAAATCCCCCGAAGCCCGCCAGCTTCGGGGGATTTGTGTTTCAGTCTGCCGCTATTCTCAGATGCTGAGGCAGAGGTACTTCATTTCGGTGTAGTCCTCGAGGCCGTAGCGGGAGCCTTCGCGGCCCTGGCCGGACTGCTTGATGCCGCCGAAGGGGGCGACTTCGGTGGAGATGAGGCCGGTGTTGATGCCGACCATGCCATATTCCAGCGCCTCGGCGACGCGGAAGATCTTCGACACATCGCGGGAGTAGAAATAGGAGGCGAGGCCGAACTCCGTGTTGTTGGCCATGGCGATCACGTCCGCCTCGGTGTTGAAGCGGAAGAGCGGGGCGACCGGGCCGAAGGTTTCCTCGCGGGCAATCTTCATGGCCGGGGTCACGTCGGTCAGCACCGTCGGCTCGAAGAACAGGCCGCCGCGCTGGTGCGCCTTGCCGCCCAGCATCACCTTGGCGCCCTTGGAGGTGGCGTCGGCGATGTGATCGTTGACCTTGGCAAGGGCGGCGTCATCAATCAGCGGACCGGCATTGACGCCTTCCTCGAAGCCATCGCCCACCTTCATGGCCGAAACCTTGGCCGCCAGCTTTTCGGCGAAGGCGTCGTAGACATCCGCATGCACATAGATGCGGTTGGCGCAGACGCAGGTCTGTCCGTTGTTGCGGTACTTCGAGACCATGGCGCCCTCGACGGCGGCGTCGAGATCAGCGTCCTCGAAGACGATGAAGGGCGCGTTGCCGCCCAGTTCCAGCCCCAGCTTCATGATGTTGTCCGCGCCCTGACGCATCAGGATGCGGCCAACCTCGGTGGAGCCGGTGAAGGTGAGCTTGCGCACCTTGGCGTTGCTGGTGAACTCCTGGCCGATGGCCGGTGCATCGGTGCCCAGGATCACGTTGTAGAGCCCGCCCGGAAGGCCGGCGCGCTCTGCCAGAACGGCGAGGGCCAGGGCGGACAGCGGGGTTTCGGCGGCGGGCTTCGACACCATGGCGCAGCCGGCTGCCAGCGCCGGGGCGAGCTTGCGCGCCAGCATGGCATTGGGGAAATTCCACGGCGTGATGGCCGCCACCACACCCACGGGCTGCCGGATGACGATGATGCGCTTGTCCGGCTGATGACCGGGGATGGTGTCGCCATAGACGCGCTTTGCCTCTTCGGCGAACCACTCCATGTAGGAGGCGCCATAGAGGATCTCGCCGCGCGCCTCGGCCCAGGGCTTGCCCATTTCCATCGTCAGGATGGTGGCCAGATCATCCGCATTGGCCACCATCAGATCGAAGAGCTTGCGCAGCACGGCTGCCCGGTCCTTGCCCGTCCGGGCGGCCCAGGCAGCCTGCGCAGCATGGGCGGCGTCGATGGCCTGCGCGGTTTCCTCGCGGCCCATGTCCGGCAGGGTGGCGATGACCTCGCCATTGGCCGGGTTGGTGACCTCGAAGGTGGCGCCGCTTTCGCTGGCCGAGCGCCAGGAGCCGTTGATATAGGCTTTGTCCGTGGCGAGCGAAGCATCCTTCAGGCGGGACAGGAGAGAGTTGGAAATCGTCATGGTTCAGCCTTCCTTCGCGCTGAGGAGCGCAGCTTCGAGAATGTCCAGCGCCTCGCTGAACACATCATCGGGAATGGTGACGGGCGCAAGGAAACGGATGACGTTACCGTAGACGCCACAGGTGAGCAGGATCAAGCCGCGCTCCAGCGCCTTTTCGCGCACCCGGTTGGTGAACTCTGCGTCGGGGGTGGAGGTTCCCGGAACATTGAACTCCACCGCATTCATGAAGCCGGGGCCGCGAACGTCGGCAATCTGCGGCACGCTGGCGGCTAGGCCGGAGAGGCGCTGCTTCAGCCGGTTGCCGAGGTTGACGGCGCGCTCGCACAAGCCCTCTTCCTCGATTACTTCCAGCACGGCAAGACCTGCGGCAACGCCAATCGGGTTGCCGCCATAGGTGCCGCCGAGGCCACCGGGTGCAGGGGCATCCATGATCTCGGCCCGGCCCGTGACGGCGGCAATCGGGAAACCGCCGCCGAGGCCCTTGGCCATGGTGGTGATGTCCGGCACCACGCCGTAATGCTCCATGGCGAAGAGTTTGCCGGTGCGGGCAAAGCCGGTCTGCACTTCGTCGGCAATCAGCAGGATGCCGTGCTTGCGGGCGATCTCCTGCAGCTTTTCCATGAAGGCGCGCGGCACTTCATAAAAGCCGCCCTCGCCCTGCACGGGCTCGATGATGAAGGCGGCGACGCGGGCCGGGTCCACATCCGCCTTGAACAGTTTGTCGAGCACGGAGAGCGTATCCTCTATGGAAACGCCATGCAGCTCCACAGGGAAGGGCACGTGGAAAACATCCGGCATCATGGCGCCGAAACCGGCCTTGTAGGGCTGCACCTTGCCGGTCAGCGTCATGCCCATGAAAGTGCGGCCATGGAAGGCGCCGGTAAAGGCGATGACGGCAGGCCGGTTCGTGGCGGCGCGGGCAATCTTGACGGCATTTTCCACCGCCTCGGCGCCGGTGGTGACGAAGATGGTCTTCTTGGCGAAATCGCCGGGCACGGCGGCATTCAGTTTCTCGGCCAGCGCCACATAGTTCTCGTAAGGCACGACCTGGTGGCAGGTGTGGGTGAAGCTGTCGAGCTGCGCCTTCACGGCCTCGATCACCTTCGGATGCCGGTGGCCGGTGTTGACCACGGCAATGCCTGCGGCAAAGTCGATGTAGCGGCGGCCTTCCACATCCCAGATCTCGGCATTTTCGGCCTTGTGGGCATAGACCTGCGTCGTCACGCCGACACCGCGTGAAATGGCAGCAGCCCGCCGGGCCGCGATCTGTGAATTCTGCATCTTCATCTCCAGACAGGGAAACATGGCAAAAATTGCCAGTCCGCACCACCGGATCAAAACTCTACATTTTTTCTGTAGAGTTGCAATCCCGTTCATGCCACTTCTTAGTGGCTCGTGGATTCGAACAGCGGAGCGGCCAAGGCTATGACAGAACCGGTGCGTTTCAAGATCGCCGAAGCGGCGCGCATGGCCGGCGTATCTGCGTCCACGCTGCGGCTGTGGGAGAGCCAGGGCCTGATCGAGCCGCTGCGCACGGACAAAGGGCAGCGGCTCTACAGCGAGGCGCATGTGGAGCAGCTGAAGAAGATCAGCTGGCTGCGGCAGGAAAAGGGGATCAATCCGGCAGCCATCCGCGAGGGGCTGGCGGAGACGGCGGGTAAGCCATCCCGGCAGCGTAAGGCCGTCCGCCGTGCCGCTGTACCGCAACTGGGGCCGAAGTTCAGGCATCTGCGGCGCGAGGCCGGGCAGACGCTTGGGCAGGTGAGCGCCGCCATCGCGGTCTCATCCTCCGTTCTGTCGACCTTCGAGCGAACCTCGCAGGGCCTGTCACTGAAGGCGCTGCGCGATCTGGCTGGCCATT
This sequence comes from Pannonibacter anstelovis, assembly GCF_036881715.1. Classification (NCBI taxonomy): domain Bacteria; kingdom Pseudomonadati; phylum Pseudomonadota; class Alphaproteobacteria; order Hyphomicrobiales; family Stappiaceae; genus Pannonibacter; species Pannonibacter anstelovis. The sequence goes on along the minus strand of NZ_JBAKBF010000009.1, from coordinate 81,468 downwards.
TCGGCACAACGCTGGCAGCCCTTACGGGCACGCAGGGCGGAGGTACGGGCGAATCTCTGGTGCGCAGCGGCACCTGGGCCAGCTGGCCGCCCACGGCTTCGGGGGTGGTGGTTCAGGTGCTGGCGGAAGGGCCATTCCAGATGGAATGCCACCGCTTCGTGCTCGCCCCCGGCGCATCCAGCGAAGGCGCCTATGCCCATGAGGGGGAGGAATTCGTCCATGTGCTGTCGGGAGCGCTGGAGATCATTCTGGAGCAGGACCGTTTCATCACCCTGCAGGCGGGCGATTCCTTCTATTTCGAAAGCCGCCGCCCGCATTCCTGGCGTAATCTCAGCGACGGCGAGACCGTGCTCCTGTGGGTCAATACCCCGGCGTCGTTCTGAGGAACCTGAAGGCGAAAGGGAGGCCGGGAGGGAACGGCCAGTATGGTGCGGTGGTGCCGCCCCCTCCCGTCCCGGACGGGCGTTACCGCCCGCCGGTCAGCATGCGGTAGCGGTACTGGTCCGCCACCACGGCAAGGATGAGCAGCCCGCCCAGCAGAACCATCTGCATGTAGGAGCCGATCTGCATGATGTTCATGCCGTTCTGGACCAGCACGATGAAGAAGGCGCCCAGCACCACATTCTCCACCCGGCCAATGCCGCCGCGCAGCGACACCCCGGCGATGACGCAGGCAGCGATGGATTCCATGGCAATCGTGCCGCCCAGATTGGTCTCGCCGCTTTCCACACGGGCCGTCAGCAGGATGCCGGCGATGGAGGCAAGGGCGGCGCAGATGAGATAGGCGATGAAGAGCGTGCGTGCGGTGTTGATGCCGGACAGCTGCGCCGCTTTGATGTTGCCGCCGATGGCATAGATGCGGGCACCCGTGCGGGTGCGGTTCATCAGCACCCACATTACCGCAATGGCAACGAGCGCCACCAGCACCGGCACCGGAACGCCCGCCACCCGGCCGAAGCCGAAGAGGTCGCCGAACTCATAGGGCAGGTTGCCGACCGGGACGCCGCCGGTCAGAAACAGGGCGGCGCCCGCGCCGGCCGATTGCACGCCCAGCGTCATGATGAAGGGCGAGACGCCGAATTTGGCAACGCCGAAGCCGTTGACCATGCCAATGGCCAGCGCGGCGGCGAGACCGGCGAGAAGGCCGGGCAGGATCACCAGCCATCCGGCATCGGGGAAGAGGCCGCCCAGATGCACCATGATCATGGCCGAGACGACCGAAGTCATGGCGATGGCGGTGCCCACCGCAAGGTCGAAGCCGCCGGTGATGAGCACGGTCATCTGCCCCAGCGACACGAGGATGAGGTACACCGACTGGCGCGCCACATTGGTCAGATTGCCAAGCGTCAGGAACTGCGGAGAGGCGAGGGTGAAAATCACCACGGCGGCGGTCATGAACAGGGGCAGAACTCCGGTTCGGAGGAACGTCTCCCGCGCAAGCGAGCCTGCGCGGCTGGGCAGCGTTCTGGCCGCCATGGGGGCGGTCCCGGCGTCGAGCGTCATGCGGCATGCCTTTCGTTGCTGAAGAAGGCGCGCAGAACCGCCGCCTCGGAAATCTGGGTCTGATCGAATTCGGCGGAGATGCGCCCTTGCGAGAAGACGATGAGCCGGTGGGCGAGGTGCATCACTTCATGCAGGTCCGAGGAGATGACGACGACCGCCTTCCCCGCTTCCGCCACCTGCTTGATGATGCGGTAGAGTGCGGCGCGCGTGCCCATGTCGACGCCGACGGTCGGCTCGTCGAAGATGTAGATCTCCCGGTCTTCGGCAAAACCCTTGCCAAAGAGGATCTTCTGCTGATTGCCGCCGGAGAGGCTGGAGGCCATGCGGCCCATATAGGCATCCGCCAGATCCACCTTCCGGCCAATGCGGCCCGCCTCCGCCGACAGGCGGGAGGGGGAGAGCAGACCGGCGGCGCTGCGCATGTCCGCCCGGTCCATCAGCGCCAGTTTTAGGTTGTCGCGGGTGGTGGCGCCCAGCACCAGGCCTTCGCTCTTGCGGTCCGAGGGCAGGTAGAAGATGCCTTCACGCAGCAGGCGGCGCACCGGCTGCCCCGTCACATCCCGGCCCTTCAGCCGCACCTCGCCCGCCTCGATGCGGTTGAGGCCCAGCATGGCCCGGAAGCAGCGGGATTTGCCCGAGCCGACCAGCCCGGCGACGCCCAGCACTTCGCCTGCGCGGATATCAAGATCCACGCCCGCAACCCCCCAGGCATGAAGGCCGCGGATGGAGAGCACCGGTTTGGGGACGGCGGCGCGGGTGATGGCCGGATAGATTTCGTCCACCGGGCGGCCCGTCATCATCTCCACCAGCGCCTTTTCGCTGATGCCTTTGGCATCCACCGTGCCGATCAGCCGCCCGTCGCGCAGCACGGTGATGCGGCTGGCGATGGCCTGAAATTCCTGGATGCGGTGGGAGATGTAGACGACACCCACGCCTTCGGTCACGGCAGAGCGTATGAAGGCGAAGAGCCGTTCTGTCTCGCGCTCGGTCAGTGAGGCTGTGGGCTCGTCCAGAATGAGAATGCGCGCCTTGCGGTGCAGCGCCTTGGCGATTTCCACCATCTGCTGTTCGGCGCGGGAGAGCGACAGCACCCGGCGGCTCACGTCTACCTCGAAGCCGAGGCGGGCGAAGAGGGCGTGGGCTTCGCGCCGCATGGCACGCCGGTCGATGAAGGGGCCGCGCCGGGGCTCGTCGCCCAGATAGATGTTCTCGGCCACCGTCATGGTGGGCACCAGCGAGAATTCCTGAAATACCGCACCGACACCTGCGGCCTGTGCATCGCGCACGCCCACAAAATGCACCGGCTCCCCGTCAATGCGGATCTCTCCGGCGCTGGGCTGGTTCACGCCCGCCAGGACCGAGATGAGGGTGGACTTGCCCGCGCCGTTCTCGCCGAACAGCACATGTACTTCCCCCGCTTCCAGCGTGAAATTCACGCCATCAAGAGCTTTCACACCGGGATAATGCTTGGCTATCCCGGTCATCTCGACGAGCGGCTTCCGGTTCACGGACATCTGCCATTCTCCTTCAGGACTGTGCCTGTGGTGTCTTCCGGGCTGTGTGGATATCGGGAGGATTTGTTCCTCTGCCACGGCGCTTCAGCCCTCCTCCCCACCAGGGGGAGGGGGGCGGCAGGCGTTTTCCCGGAAAGCAAATGCGTCATTGCGGGCGGAGTTCGAACCTGATGTATGAATCCGCTGGTCATTGAGGGGCGGTGAGGCGCAATGTCACCAATGGCGCCTCACCATCCGCATCACTCCACCGTAAACACCGGCTTGAAGCCGTCCGGGGGCAGGATGCTGGTCTTGGAGACTGTGGCGATGTTGTCACCATCCACCACGAAGATCTTCGGACCCACGTGCTTGATCAGCTCCTTGCCTTCCAGGGCGCGGACGGCCTGATCGATGGCGATGCGGCCCTGGATGACCATGGAGTCGGCGGGGGCGGCGGCGATGAAGCCGCGCTTGATGCCCTCATAGACGCCCGGTGTCATGTAGAAGGCGAGAAGATCCACCTTGCCCTTCAGTCCGCGCTCGCGGATGAGGCCCTGCGCGGCTTCGGCGGTGACGGCGGTTCCGGCGATGTAGCGCACGTCCGGCTCGGCCTGCAGCACGTCTTCCACCAGCTTCAGCTGGGCTTCCTTGCCGGTGTCGCCATATTTGGGGTCCAGAATGGTGAGGCCGGAGTCCTTCACCGCGTCCATGAAGCCCTTGTTGGCCGCTTCCACCCAGCCGGCGCCTGCCGGACCGGGGAACCAGCCCACCTTCACCGGATCGCTGCCCTTCGGGTGCTTGGCGGCAAGGTATTTTCCGGTCTCGAAGCCCATGGTGTAGAAGGAAACGAGGGACTTGGCGGTCAGATCCGGCGAGGACATTCCGTTTACGACATCGATGACCGGGATCTTCTTGGCCGCCAGTTCGGTGACGAGGTTGTTGAGCCCGTCATAGGAAATGGCGCCGATCACAACAGCCTGCGCCCCGCCGGCGACGCAATCCTCGATCTGCGAGATTTGCTTGGCGAGCTCCGTGTAGCCCCCTGCTTCCACGAGCGTCATCTTGACGCCGAGGTCCTTCGCCTGTTCGGCAACGCCATAGTCCACGCCCAGCCAGTAGGCATCCTTCATGTGCGGGAAGGAGACGCAGATCCTGTAAGGCTGGCTGGCCTTTTCGAGCGGCGTGTATTTCACGTCAGAGGCTTTGCCGTCTGCCAAGAAGGCAGGGGTGATCTCGGTGGCATCATAGGGATACCAGGTCTCGGCCAGAGACGGGGCCATCGAGGCAAGCAGGATCATTGAGGCCAGAGGCCCCTTGAAGGCAGTGCGTGTCATGTTGTCTTCCCCGGTTGAAAGGTTGCGTCTTGTTTTTGTTATGCGAAGTCAGAAAAGCGCCCTGATGCGGCTGATCAGCTCTGCCCGTTCCCTGCGGGCTTTCAGGGCACCCTCCATGTCCACCTGGACAAAGCGGGTGGGGGTGTTCGGCTGCAGCTGGCCGATCAGGTCCATGTCCGCCGAAATCACCGTGCCCACCATGAAGTAGCCGCCGCCCGACACCGCATCGCGGTGCAGGATGATCGGCTCGCTGCCGCTGGGCACCTGAATGGAGCCATAGGGGTAGCAGCTGTCGACGATGTTGGACGGGTCGGAGCCTGCGCCGAAGGGCGGCTGGCGCGGCACGAAATCCAGCGGGCGCCCGCCGCGGAAGCGGTAGCCCATGCGGTCGGCTTCCGGAGCCACCTTCCATTCATCGGCAAAGAAGGCCTGCTGCGCCTCTTCCGTGATGCGGTGCCAGTAGAGCCCCGGCAGCACGCGCAGCTCCGCGGGGGTGCCCGGCTTGCGGCGCAGGTCTTCCGGAATGGTCCGCCCGGCCGTGCTGGCTCCGGCGTCTCCCACCGGCAGCTCGTCACCGGCGGCAATCGCCCGGCCGTTGAAGCCGCCGAGGGCACCGATGGCATAGGTGGAGCGGCTGCCGAGCGCCAGCGGCACGTCGATGCCGCCCGACACGGCGATGCAGATGCGGGCGCCGGATTTCAGGAAGTCGAAGCTGAGCACCTGTCCGGCCTTCACCGCAAAGGCGGTCCAGCCGGGCCTGGCTTCGCCGTCAAGCTTCACCGGCATGTCCGCACCGGTGACGGCGATGGTGGCATCGCGGGTGAACTCCAGCTTGGGGCCGATGAAGACCGCCTCAAGACCCGCAGCTCCCTCGTCATTGCCCACCAGCAGGTTGGCCGCCCGCATGGCAAGCCGGTCCATGGCCCCGCCAATGGGGATGCCGAGATGGAAATATCCGGGGCGGCCGAGGTCCTGAACCGTGGTGGCGAGGCCGGGATGGAGAACCTTAATCGCCATAGAGGACGCCCTCCAGTTTCTGGTTGTAGCCGTCGATGTCCTTGCTGAATTCGGTGAGGTCGAAGCTCACCTCGCGGACCGGCGGTGTGAAGTGCCCCTTGGCCACCTCCTCCACCGCCGTGTCGTAGCCATCGCGGTCCACCGGCTTGAACTTGACGATGTCGCCCGGGCGGAAGAACACCATGAAGTCCTTGAGGTAGCTCGTCTCCTGCGCCGGGTCGTAGATCGGCATGGGGGTGATGCCGAACATCTGGTAGCCGCCTGCGCCGCGCACCGAATAGATGCAGCCGAAGCAGCCGCCATGGCCCACGGTCAGCCGGGGCGTGTCCGTGCGCGGGCGCAGGTATTTCGGCACCTCGATCTGCCGCTGCCGCTCCACCATCTGGTACATGAAGGGCAGGCCCGAGACGAAGCCCACCATGGAGACGAACCAGGGCGAGCCGGAATGGGCGGTGATGAAATCACTCACCGTGTCATAGCCGTTGATCCGGGCGGCATAGTCGAGGTCGGTGCCCGTTGGGTCCTGATGACGCTCGCGGAAACGCATCAGCGTCTCATGTGTCCACGGGTCATTGTAGAACACCGGGATCTCGACGATGCGGGTGCGGATCACTGGTTCGGCTTTGGCAGCGGCGGCCTCGATGGCCTTCACCTCGCGCATGAGGTCGTCCGGATGGATCACATCCGGATTGAACTTCACCTGAAACGAGGCATTGGCCGGGCAGATTTCCGTGACGCCGCTGATGCCCGCATCTCGGATGCCATTGGTCATGGACAGGGACTGGAAGAAGGCATCGAGGGACATGTCCTCGCTGCATTCCACGAAGAGGTGCTCGTCACCGCCGAATGTGTAACGCATCGCCATTACGCAACCTCCTCAAGTCCGGCATCCGGCTGGAAGCTCTCTTCGAGCCAGGGTTCCAGGAAACGTGTGTGAACGGCGCCCGTCTTCACGCTGTCATCGCGGCACAGGGCCAGATGCAGCGGCACGGTGGTTGCCAGCCCGCCGATTTTCAGGCCCTTGAGGGCCTGTTCCAGCCGGGCCATGCAGGCCGCCCGGTCCGTGCCATGCACGATCAGCTTGCCGAGCAGGGAATCGTAGAAGGGCGGCACCGTGTAGCCCTCGTAGAGCATGGTGTCGAAGCGGATGCCCTCGCCCTCCGGCACGCTCAGGCTGGAGATGGTGCCGGGGCCGGGGACGAAATTGCGGGCCGGGTCTTCCGCATTGATGCGGCATTCGATGGCATGGCCCGATAGGCGGATGTCCTCCTGCCGCAGGCTCAGCTTTCCGCCGCCTGCAATGCGGATCATCTCCTGCACCAGATCAACGCCGGTGATCATCTCGGTCACCGGATGCTCCACCTGGATGCGGGTGTTCACCTCGATGAAATAGAAAGCGCCTGCGTCCTCGTCATAGAGATACTCGACGGTGCCCGCGCCCTTGTAGCCAACCGACTTTGCGAGTGCGACAGCACTGGCGCAGAGGGCATCGCGGATATCACCGGGCAAGGTGGAGGAGGGGGCTTCCTCCCAGACCTTCTGGCGGCGGCGCTGCAACGAGCACTCCCGCTCGAACAGGTGAATGGCATTCTCGCCGTCACCCAGGATCTGCACCTCCACATGCCGGGCGCGCTCGATCACCTTCTCGATATAGAGCCCGCCATCGCCAAAGGCGGCTTTTGCCTCGGCGGAGGCAAGCGGGAACTGGCGCTCGAACTCTTCCATGCTGGCGGCAATGCGGATGCCGCGCCCGCCGCCGCCTGCTGCGGCTTTGATCATCACCGGAAAGCCGATGCGGGCAATGACGGCGCGGGCTGCATCGATATCTGCTATCAGAGCATCGCTGCCCGGCACCGTCGGCACACCGGCGGCGGCTGCCACTTCGCGCGCCTTCACCTTGTCGCCAAGCAGGCTGATGGCTTCGGCGCTGGGGCCGATGAAGATCAGTCCCGCATCTGTAACGGCCTGCGCGAAGGCGGCATTCTCGGACAGGAAGCCGTAGCCCGGATGGATCGCATCAACGCCGGCCTCCTTTGCGGCGGCTACGACGCGCTCGATGTTGAGATAGGACCTGGCGGCGGAGGGCGGGCCGATATCGATGGCCTCATCCGCAAGCTTCACCGCCAGCATGTCCGCATCGGCAGCGGAGTGGACCTGCACGGTGCGCAGGCCCATGGCCTTTGCCGCCTTGACGATCCTGACGGCGATCTCGCCCCGGTTGGCCACAAGGAGGGAGCGGATCGTCATGCGTCAACCTCTGCCAGCACTTGCCCCGCCATCACCGGCTCGGCATCTTCCACGTGGAAGGTGATGTTGCTGCCGGACAGGCCAGCCGGAATCTCGTGGAAGGTCTTCATCACCTCGATGAGGCCGATCACATCCGCCTCGCCAACGCTGGCACCATCTTCCGCGAAAGGCGCGGCCTCGGGGGAGGGCTTGCGGTAGAAGATGCCCGGAAGGGGCGATCTGATCTCGATCTTGCTCATGCGCTTCTCCGGAAGGTTTCTTTTGCGAGTTCAGAGACGGGAATGATCTTGATGCCGGCGGCCTTCAGGCCCTCGCGCATGGCCAGGCCGATTTCCTGCGCGCCGAGCGTGTCGGAATGGAAGCAGATGGATTCGAACGGCACCTTGATGTCGGTGCCGGTGACGGTCGTCACCACGCCCTCCTGGCAGGCGCGCACCACCTTGCGGGCAATGGCTTCCGGGTCGGGGCGTCCCACGTCGCGGGTGAAGACGATGGAGCCGCTGTCGTCATAATCCCGGTCGGCATAGAACTCGCGGATCACCGGCTGGCCCGCCTCAAGCGCGGCGGTTTCCGTGGCCGAGCCCGACATGCAGAAAACGAAGGCGTTCGGCGCCACGGTCTGCATGTAGGTCATGAACAGCTGGGAGAGTTCGGTGTTGACCGCCATCTCCATGTAGAGCGCGCCATGCGGCTTCACGTGCTGCAGGCTGGCGCCATGGCGGCGGGCAAATTCGCGCAGCGCGCCGACCTGATAGATGATGTCGTTCAGCAGCTCGCGCGCCGTGCCGTCGATCCGGCGGCGGCCAAAGCCCTTGAGGTCGTTGTAGCCGGGATGCGCGCCGATGCCGACGCCATGCTCCACGGCCATGCGGACGGTGCGGTCCATCAGGTTGGGATCGCCTGCATGAAAGCCGGTGGCAATGTTGGCCGAGCTGATCAGGCCCATCAGCGCTGCATCCTCGGTATCGCCGATGCGCCAGCGGCCGAAGCCCTCTCCCAGATCACAATTGATGTCGACAGCTTCGAGTGCCAATGTCCGCCCTTTCACCGCCTGCCTGCCTTTTGAGCAGGAAGGTGGGGTGCCTCTGTTTTCGTCAGAGATGACGCTAGGCGAAAAAAGAGCGTTTGAAAATTTTTATGTTTTGCGCTTCTCTATCTGAAAAGAAGAACAATGCTGCCCATGCAGCTGGGGAATTAGAAAATAGAAATCAATAAGATGCCGGTTCATGGGCAGAGTTCGACAACTCACTGCTCAAGATGAAGGCGCTCTCATCTGAAAATCAGATGAGGTGTGATTGGAAAATACGGGAGGGGTGCAATCATGTCGATCAGCCTGAGGCAGATCCGCTACTTTGTGGCGACGGCAGAGCAGGGGCAGGTGTCGCAGGCCGCCATTCATCTGTCGATTTCGCAGTCGGCGGTGACGACGGCGATCAAGGAGCTGGAGCAGATTGTCGGCTCGCCGCTGTTCGAGCGCGTATCCCACGGCATGGAGCTGACGGAGGCGGGGCGGCAGTTCCTCTCCCACGCCTATGAAATCCTGCGCAAGGTGGAGGAGGCGACGCATCTATCGCTGACTGGCAGCGAGCTGACCGGGCGGTTGACGGTGGCTGCCACATATACGGTCATGGGCTATTTCCTGCCCCTTCATATCGAGCGGATCCGCCGCCGCCTGCCGGGGCTTGAAATTCAGCTGCTGGAGATGAACCGGGAGTCCATCGAGGAGGGGCTGCTGACCAACCGGCATGACATTGCCGTTCTGCTGACCTCCAACATTCTCAATCCGGAGCTGACCACGGAAAAGCTGATGAGCTCGGCCCGCCGCCTCTGGGTGCCGGGCCAGCACCGGCTGCTGTCCGCGCCGTCGGTGGGCTTGAGGGAAGTGGCGGAAGAGTCCTACATCATGCTGACGGTGGACGAGGCTTCGCACAGCTCGCTGAAATACTGGAGCCAGTCCGGCTATCAGCCGCGTATCACCTTGCGCACCTCGTCCGTGGAAGCGGTACGGTCGCTCGTCGCCAATGATCAGGGCGTTGCCATCCTCTCCGACATGGTGCACCGCCCCTGGTCGCTGGAGGGACGGCGCATCGAGACGATCAACCTGCGCGATCCCGTGCCTTCCATGGATGTCGGCCTTGCCTGGCGCAAGAACGCCGAATTCACCCCCGCCATGGCCGCCATCCGCCGCTATTTCCGCCAGACCTTCCATTTGCCGGGGTGAGGGGGAATCGCCTGAAGCTGTGAGATACGCTATCCTGTTAGGAAACTTGCATTGATACTGAAAAGTGATATCACATGGAGTTGAGCAGGAAGCATCAGGCAACCCTTGAAGCCGTCTTTGCCGATCCTGTGCGTGCCGGAATTGTATGGCGGGAAATCGAGGCCATGCTGGCCGCTTGCGGGGCGGAGATATCGGAGGGCAATGGGTCGCGGGTGCGCATCGCCCTGAACGGCGTGCGTGCAGTGTTTCACCGGCCCCATCCTCAAAAAGAGACGGACAAGGGCGCGGTCAAATCTGTCCGGCGCTTCCTGACCGAAGCGGAGATATTGCCATGACGATGATGCACTACAAAGGCTACGAAGCTGTTGTCGAGTTCGATGAAGAAGCTGAAACCTTTCATGGCGAAGTGATGAACCTGCGTGACGTGATTACCTTTCAGGGGGAGTCGGCCGCCGAGTTGAAGCAGGCTTTTGCAGAGTCCGTCGAGGACTATCTGGCGTTTTGTGCCGAGCGCGGTGAGGAGCCGGAAAAGCCGTTTTCGGGGCAATTTGTCGTCCGGGCTGATCCGGGCTTGCACAAGGCGTTGACTGTTGCCGCCCGCCGCGCCGGGGTCAGCCTCAACAAGTGGGTGACCTCGACGCTGGAGCGGGCTGTCAGTTAGGGCCAGTTTCACACTCCCTTGCGCGCAAGGCCGGTGATCACATCAAAGGCCAGCATCACGTCATCGCGGGTGGTCTCGAACTGGCCGGCCTGGAAGCGCAGGACGAAGCGGCCGTCCACCAGCGTCTGGGTGAGGTAGATCCGCCCGTCCGCATTGATGGCTTCCAGCAGCGCCCGGTTGGCGGTGGCAATCGCCTCCTCATCGCCGGAGAGATGCGCCGGGCGGTAGCGGAAGGTGAAGAGCGAGAGCATGGGCTCGGTGACGATCTCGAAGTCGGGCTCACCGCCGAGTGTCTGTGCCAGTTCCACTGACCAGGCCACGTGATTGCGGATCATCTCACGCAGGCCGGTGAGGCCATGGGCGCGCATCAGGAACCAGAGCTTCAATGCCCGGAAACGGCGGCCCAGCACCACGGACCATTCGGAATAGTTGGTGATTTCATCCTGACCGGATGTCTTCAGATACTCCGGCCGGATGGCAAGGGCACGCACCTGCTGGGAAGGATCACGCAGGAACTGCACCGTGCAATCGAACTGGGCACCCAGCCACTTGTGCGGATTGATGACGATGCTGTCCGCGCCCTCAATGCCATCCCACAGCTCACGGAATTCCGGGCAGATCATGGCAGAGCCCGCCCAGGCAGCATCCACATGCAGGTAGAGGTCTTCGCGGGCGGCAATCTCCACCACGGCGCGGATATCGTCCGTGCCGCCGCACCCCGTGCCGCCGACGCAGGCGATAATGCCGGCCGGCAGATATCCGGCCTCACGGTCGGCTGTGATGGCGGCTTGCAGCGCCTCAGGGTTCATCGCCCGGCCAGGCCCTTCGATGGGGATGCGCACCAGATTGTCCGCGCCAAGACCTGCAAACCAGACCGCACGGTCGATGGAGGTGTGTACCTCGCCCGAGCAATAGACCCGGAGGCGCGGCTGGCCGGAAAGGCCTTTGCTGTTGCCTTGCCAGCCAAGGGCGCGCTCACGCAGGGTCAGAACGGCGGCCAGAGTGGCGGAGGAGGCCGTATCCTGCAGCGTGCCGGAAAATTCTGCGGGCAGGCCAATCGCCTGACGGAACCAGTCCGTCACCCGGCCTTCCAGCTCGGTTGCTGCCGGTGAGGTCTGCCACAACATGCATTGCGCGGCCATGGCGCTGACGAGATATTCGGCAACAACGGATACCGGCGCGGCATTGGCCGGGAAATAGGCGAAGAAACGCGGATGCTGCCAGTGGGTCATGCCGGGCAGGATATCGGCCTCGAAACTCTGGAAGATCGCCTCAATCGCTTCCGGCTCTTCGGGCGGGGAAGCGGGAATACGGGCGGCGATTTCGCCGGGAGCAGTCTGCGCACGAACGGGAAGGTCCCTGAGGCCAGCCCTGTAATCCGCGCCCCAATCCGCTGCCCGCCGCGACCAGTGCCGGAATTCTTCGCCGTTCATTCGTCCCTCCCCTGAAAGATGCCGGGCATACTGTTATCCTGCGGCCCTTCTGGTCACAAGTTGCATGGTTCCGGTTTGCGGCCTGCAGGTGACTTGCTAAAAGATGAGTTTAAGAGTTAGGTATTGGTGCGCAAGGCAAGCCGCCGCATGGCAACTGCTGCCTGTATGCTGATGCCCGGCACGCCGGTCCCGGAAACCGCTCCGCGGTGCAAGTCTTGAAGCAGGCCGTCCGGCCGCAGGTGAATGAACAGGTCCATGCCTCTCAGGGAAAGCGATAGCCGGTATGCTGCCTATCTGGCACATCGCAGTGCCCTGATCGACTATGGCACCCGGCTGCTGGGTTCGCGTGCCGATGCCGAGGACGTGGTGCAGGAGGCCTTCATCCGCTTCGTGCCGGAAAACAGCCCGCCTGCCTCGTCCCTCAGGGCCTACCTCTTCCGCATTGTCCGCAATCTTGCCTTCGACATCCGCCGCCGCCGCCAGCTCGAATCACGTGAGGAACCGGCGGACCTGCCGCACTGGACGAAGCCGCAGGATGTGCAGACGCCGGAGCAGGACGCCCTGTTCTGCGAGAATCTGCGCCGCATCTCGGAGTATCTAGCCACGCTGCCGCCCGAGGTGCGTACCTCGCTGGAAATGCACCGCTTTGGCGGCTACACGCTGGATGAGATCGGCTCTCATCTGGGCCTGTCCACTGCCACTGTGCACCGCCATGTCACCCGGACACTGGCGGCTCTGGCAGCCCTGCTGGAGCCTGAAACGTGATTTTTTGGAGTCATTCTGAAAAATTCTTGCGGCTCGCTCGTCTTGGTAGGAGTAAGGGGCATCCGGCGCGGCAGGCAGTGCCGTTCCGGGAAGAGACGCGCGCAACATGCCAGTGAACCAGACCGGGGACATCAGGGAACCAGCACTGCTTGAAGCGGCGGCGGATTGGCTCGTGCGCTTGCGGGAGGCGCCTGAAGACGAGGCCCTTCGGCAGGCCTTTCAACTCTGGTGCTCGCAAGCTCCTGCGCATGCAGCTGCCTTTCAGCGTGTGAGCCGCGCCTGGGATCTTCTGGGCCATGCGGCAGAACAGACTGGATCATTGGCCGGATCCTTGGATGGATCTCAAGCTGTAGCGGTTTCTGCTGCCGAAGAAACCGTCGTCGCTGAAGCCGCCCCTTCCCCTATCGCAGCGGTCACTGCCTCTCCTCGCCGAAGCGGGCCGCAGGCGCGCCGCGCCGGCGAACCACGCCGCTGGCGCCGGGCCATGCTGTCTGCCGTGGCCGGGGCCATGGCAGCCTGCCTTGCCATTGCGGCTGGGCCGGTGCTGCTGCTGCGTCTTGAAGCAGACCATTACACGGCGAAGACCGAGCAGCGTGCCGTCATGCTGGAGGATGGCTCGCAGGTGACCCTGGCCGCCGCCAGCGCCATTGCCACCGGCTTCAGCGCCGGTGACCGGGGCGTGGAACTGCTGGCAGGCGATGCCTATTTCGACGTCGTGAAAGACCCTTCAAGGCCTTTCACCGTTGCTGCCGGAGAAGTCAGGATAACGGTGCTTGGCACATCCTTCGATGTGCGTGTCACCACCGGCATGATTGATGTCAGCCTTGCCGAAGGGTCTGTCCGGGCAAAGGTCAGCGTGGGCGGCAGGGTGCAGGAGCAGATGCTCGTGCCGGGCGAGATGCTGAGCATAGACAGGGCCACGGGGCAGCTCGTCACCCGACAGATCGCACCGGAAGATATCGGCTCCTGGCGTCAGGGCCGCCTTTATGTGGTGGATGCCACCGTCAGCTCGGTGCTGGAGGAAATTGCCCGTTATCATCCCGGCTGGGTCAGGCTCACCGATGAGGCGCTCGGACGCCAGCACGTCACGGGCTTCTATGACCTGCGCGACCCGGACCGTGCCCTGCGTGCACTGGTGGAGCCGTTTGACGGCGAAGTGGTCTCCGTTTCCCCTTATATCCGGCTGATTTCCGGCCGTTGAAAAAGAAATATGAATTTTATTCTCATATTTTTGCCTGAGGGCGTGAAATCCTGAGAAATTTGACAAGCCTGTTCGTCTTTAGGGTCGGGAGCGCAGCGCCGGAGGGGCTGCGCCGGGACGACAAAAGACAGGGCAGGCATGTTTTCGAGTAGAGAGTTCGGGGCTGCTGTTCTCAGGAACAGAGCCGTTTCCCAGTATCGTGCAAGGCTTCTGGCCACCATCGCCGTGATACCGCTGGCAACTGCGGGTGTGAGCTTGCTGGTGCCGCAAGGGGCGGCACAGGCGCAGACGGCTGCGGTGCGGAACTTCAGCATTCCCGCGCAGGGGCTGGCCAGTGCAGTCAGTGCCTTTGGCCGCCAGTCCGGGCTGCAGGTGACGCTCGCCGCCAGCGCTTCGAATGGAGTGACGACGCGGGCCGTGCAGGGTGCCATGACGCCCCGGGAGGCGCTGGGCCGGATGCTGCAGGAGACCGGTGTTCCCTTCCGCATAACGGCTGACGGCACAGCGGTGATCGGTGCGGCGCGGACCTCTTCCGGTGCTGCCGGGGATGGGGCAGGTGGCGCCACGCAGCTTGAGACGGTGACGCTGACGGGCGAGGGCTCCAGCGGCTACATGGGCGCGCCCGACTGGGTCTACGACACGCCGTCGAGTGTTGCCGTGGTCTCGGGGGAGGCCATCCGCGATGCGGGCGTGCGCGATATCCGGGAGGCGTTCAATGCTGTTGCCGGTGCCTATGCAGGCGAGGGCGTTGCCAGTTTCCCAACGGTTTCCCCTAACCTGCGCGGCGTACAGGATTCCGGGCGCGTTGCCGTCTCCATTGATGGGGCGCGGCAGAATGCGCAGGACGGCGGGCGTTACGGCTCCTCCAGCATCGGCGCAGGCGGTACGGCCGTTGTCGATGGCGCTTTCATCCGCCAGGTTGAAATCGACAAGAACCCTGGTGCAACGGCTGGTAACACGGGCACGCTGGCCGGTTCCGTCGATTTCCGTACGGTTGGCGCCGCTGACATCATTCAGGACGGCAAGTCGTGGGGGGCGGAGGCCGATGTGGCCACCGGCAGCAATGGGTATAATCTTCAGTCATCTGTCATCGGCTCCGCCCGGCTGTCGGACGTCTTTGCCCTGACCATGGGCCTCAGCAAGACAGAACTGAATGAATACCGCGCCGGCCGGATGGGCGAAGCAACCTCAACGGTCGATTCCAATGGCATCCGCAAGGACTTGCGCGGGCGGGACACCTGGGGCTCCATGCTGAAGCTGGAAATGGAGCATGAGGACATCAGGGCCTCGGCATCCTGGATGCATCAGCAAAATGATTATGCCTACAGCGTCGGCGGCAACGCCGGCGGTGCGTATAGCGATATCAGCCGGTTCGAGAACACCAATGACAGCGGCTCCCTGAACTTCGGCTGGGATCCGGACAGCGAGTGGGTCGACTTCAAGGCCAACCTCTGGCTCAACGATTCTTCCGTTCTGGAAACTCGTGATGCCCGTGGCAACCTGTCTCCCGAAACGGAAATCGACAAGAGCCTGACCAGTTTCGGCATCACCCTGCAGAACACCAGCACGGCCAACACACCTCTTGGTGGCCTTGCCCTCAATTATGGCGTCGAGGCCTTCCGTGATGTGGCCAACAAGTCTGCCTCAAGCACGTCGATCTCGCAGACGCCTTACTATGCGGACAATTATGGCGTGTTCAACCCGCCGGGCCGCCGCGACATGGCCAGCATCTTCCTCAATGGCAAGCTTGAACCCGTCCGCTGGTTCAACGTGTCCGGCGGCCTGCGCTATGACTGGTACCGGCTGAAAGGTACCGCCCGCTACTATAACTTCGGCAAGCTTATAACTCCGGCGGCGGTTGTGCGTGCAGGGTGCGTTGCTACTTTTCAGCAAGCTTACCCTGTCGGATCGTCGACTTATGATACTTATCTTAGATTGCGGAATTCCAGGAACTCAGCCCTAAGGCGCCGGGGAACCGAATGGTTTGCCACATGGAATTCCAATCCCTGTGGCGCATACAATTCCAGCGGAACCTGGGTTCAGGAGGGTTCGGTTCTATCCTCGACTGCAGCCGTCCGCGAGGACGTCATTTACGACGAGGAGATCGACCGTTCCGGCGGCAAGCTGCTGCCCTCGGTGACGTTGGAATTCGTTCCGGTTGACTGGTTCAAGCCCTATGCCAGCTATAATCAGACCTACCGTCCGCCCACCATCACCGAAGCCTTCATGAGCGGCGGTTTTCAGCCTGGCGATGGTCAGCCGGCTCAGACTGCGCCCAATCCATGGCTACGCCCGGAAACGGCGGAAACCTATGAAATCGGCGCCAATATCATAACGAACGGCCTGATCACGGAGCGTGACCGGCTGCGGATCAAGGCGGCCGCCTTCTACCGGGAAATCGACGACTACATCGTCCTCGGCACCATCTATGCCTCGCAGGAGACTGCCAGGACCTATACGAGCTTCGTCAACATGGATGGCATCACCCGCACCCGTGGTGTGGAGGTGGAAGCCAATTATGATGCCGGCCGTTTCTGGTTTGGCGGTTCGGCGACCTTCCTGTCCACCAACTGGCCGGGCAAGACCGAAGTCTTCAGCAACGGCACGGATGTGACCAGTGGCAGCGTTTTCGCCTGGAACGGCAACATCCCGCCGCGCTTCAAGGTGACGGGTGACGCGGGACTGCGCTTCTTTGAGGAGAAGCTCAGCCTTGGTGCGCGTGTCACCCATGTGACGCCCAGCCAGACGGCGGTGCTGGACGTGGATACCGGCATGCTCACCGAATACAGCGATAGCTACACCACGCTGGATCTTTACGGCTCCTACAAGGTCAACAAGAACGCCACGCTGCATCTTTCAGCCAACAACGTCACGGATGTGGCCTACGTCCCGGCCAACAGTTCCATGGCAGCGGCCGGGCGCACCCTGCAGGCGCGGTTCAATGTGAAGTTCTGACTTTTTGCGGAAGGCATCCCTTCCGCCCGTCATTCCTGGCCGGGTGGCAGCCCGGCCAGGAAACCGCCGCTCCCGCAACGGGCGGCACGCCACAGCCAACCAAGGAGATTGAAATGGCTGCGACTATCGAACTGAACGGAACGTCTTTCGACATGGTGAGCTTCTTTGCCGACTGGCTTGCAAGTTTCACCCCAAGCTACGGTTCTTTCTGGTCCGCCTCGTCCGGCATCACCACCGCTCCGTCCAGCACGGCTGTTTACGACCAGTGGGGCAGCGGTGCAACCGGTGGCTCCGGCGTCGTCATGAGCGGTGACATGCAGTACAGCCAGGGCAACCTGACCGGGACGGTCGATACCGTGGTCCTCGGCTCCAACTACAGTGAATCCTCCGCAAGCGGCTTTGCTGTTGATGCGGAGCTGACGATCTATGCAGACCCGGACTACTCGCTGGCTGGCAGTCGGGATCTCTTTGACTACGCCATCTACTATTTCTCGAAGGATTCCCTCTCTGGGATCTACAACTACCTGGGTGCCGTTGGCACCGAAATCATCGATACCACGGGGGATGATGTCCTCGTTGGCTTCAGCGGCGCCGACACGTTCATTTTCCTTGGCGGCAATGACACTGTGACCGCGGGCGGTACCGGCACCTATGGCTATCAGGATGGTACGGACACGCTGGATGTGTCTGTCTGGGGGGCCACGGCCTACAGCGACCTGGCTGTGGCCGCTTCCGGTTCCGATACCGTCATTTCCTACGGCGGCAACTCGGTGACGCTGGCGGGCGTGAGTTCGAGCGTCATCGACGCATCCGACTTCCTGTTCGCCTGACCGGTTGACCCCCATGTTGGCATCCTGCCAGCATGGCTTGCGGCCCCGGCGCAATGCCGGGGCCGCTGGCCTTCCGTTGAGAGGGGTGGTGGTGGCGCTGTTCTGCGCCAGTGCCGTCCTCAACCTGCTCGCCCTCAACGGCTCGCTGTTCATGCTGCAGGTCTATGACCGGGTGCTTGCCAGCCGCAGCATCCCGACGCTGGTTGCCCTGTGCGTGCTGTCCGCCGGTCTCTTCGGCTTTCAGGCGCTGCTGGACAGCCTGCGCGCCCGGCTGCTGCTACGCCTTGGCGAAAGCGCCGATGCGCGCCTTTCTGCTTGTGTGATGCGCGCCATTGCGCGGCTGCCGCTGATGTCGCGCGGGCAGGGGGATGGCCTGCAGCCCTTGCGGGATCTCGACACGGTCCGCTCCTTCTTCGCAACGCCCGGCCCGGCAGCCCTGTTCGATCTGCCGTGGATCCCGGTCTATCTCACCATCTGCTTTCTCTTTCACTTCTGGATTGGGGTAACTGCGCTGGCCGGTACCATGATCATGGTGGCGATCACCGTCTTTGCCGATGTGTCAGCGCGCCAGCCCTCCCGGGTTGCTGCCGAACGCGGTGCTGCCCGCTCCAGCCTTGCCGAACAGACCCGCCGCAACGCCGAAAGCCTCCAGGCCATGGGCTTTGCCCACCGCATCTCTGACCGCTGGCAAGTGGAGAACGCTGCCTACCTTGCCGCCAACCGCAGCGCTGGTGACACCAGCGGCACCATGAGCGCCATATCCCGCGCTGTCCGGCAGGCGCTGCAATCGGCCATCCTTGCGGTTGGGGCGTGGCTGGTGATCCAGCAGGAAGCCTCGGCCGGCGTGATGATCGCCTCGTCCATCATGATGGGCCGCACCATGGCTCCGGTGGATTCGGCGATTGGCAGCTGGCGCAGTTTTGTGGCAGCACGTCAGGGCTGGGCACGCCTGCGCAAGCTGGAGCCGGTCTTTCAGGAAGCGGCGCCGGTGCTTGATCTGCCTGCGCCCAGCCGTGAACTGCGAGCCGAGGGGCTCGTCATCGCGCCGCCTTCCGCAGCAGGCGGCGGGACTTTGCCAACCGTGACGGACATCTCGTTCCGGCTGGCGGCAGGCAGCGCGCTGGGCATTATCGGGGCTTCCGGTTCCGGCAAGAGCACGCTGGTACGCGCCCTCACCGGCGTGTGGCCGCTGCTGCGCGGCCATGTGCGGCTGGACGGGGCAGCACTCGATCAATACGGCCTGGAGGCGCTTGGCCGGCACACCGGCTATCTGCCGCAGCAGGCCGAGCTGTTTGAGGGCACGGTGGCGGAGAATATTGCCCGGTTTGATCCCGATGCCGCGCCGGAAGCGATCATCGCAGCGGCGGAAGCTGCCGGGGTGCATGGCTTCGTCACAAGCCTGCCGCAGGGCTACCAGACCCGCATCGGACATGACGGCGCCGGGCTCTCCGGTGGCCAGCGCCAGCGCATCGGCCTTGCGCGGGCGCTCTATGGCAACCCGTTCCTGCTGGTGCTGGACGAACCGAACGCCAATCTCGATGCGGAGGGCGAGGCCGCCGTGGTGGAGGTGATGAAGCGCCAGCGCGAGCGCGGCGGCATCGCCATTGTCGTGGCTCACCGCCCCAGCGCGCTGGGTGCCGTGGATCAGGTGCTGATGATGGAGGCAGGCCGGATGAAGGCCCTCGGCCCGCGTGACGAGGTGCTTTCCCGTGTGCTCAAGGGCGCTCCAGCCGCCAAGCAGCCGGGCGCCGGTTTCGGCAGCATGTCTGCCCGCCTGCAACCGCCGCTGAAAGTGGTGGCCGCACAGGCCAGCGTTCAGGCCAGCGTGCAGGCAGAAGCGCCTGCTGAGGCGGGCGAAGACAAGGAGGCGGCGGAATGAGTGCGGCATCGTCCTATTCGCTCGCCCGGTCGCTGCGCCGCCATATGCTGGCAAGTGGAGCTGTCGCCGTGCTGCTGGCTGCCGGGGTTGGCAGCTGGGCCACGGCCTCCACCCTTGCAGGCGCTGTGGTGGCTCCGGGAACCTTTGTTGTCGGCAGCTATGTGAAGGCGGTGCAGCATCCGACCGGCGGCGTCGTGGGCGAGCTTCTGGTGACCGAAGGGGCCTATGTCGAGGCCGGTGAGACCGTGCTGCGGCTGGATGCAACGCAGGAGCGTGCAGCGCTTGCCATCGTGTCCAAGCGCCTTGACGAACTGACCGCCCGCCAGGCCCGGCTGGTGGCCGAGCGCGATGGCTTACCTGAACTCCAGTTCCCGCCCGAGCTTCTCGCCCGTGCGCACGAGCCGCTGGCCGCCGAAGCAATGGCCAGCGAAATGCGCCTCTTTGCCATTCGCAGGCAGGCGCGGGATGGCAACAGGGCCCAGCTGCAAGAGAGGATCGCCCAGCTGGAGCATGAGGTCAGCGGTTTCCGCAGCCAGCAGGAGGCCTTTGACCGGTCCCTTGCCATCCTGGCGGACGAGATTGCCAAGCTCCAGGGCCTCTATGATCAGCGGCTTGTTTCAGCCCAGAGGCTCAACGCTCTGGAGCGGGAAGCGGCAACCGTCAGCGCCGACAGGGCCGAGGCCGTGGCCTATCAGGCGCAGGCGGCCGGGCGCATTGCCGAGACGCGGCTGCAGATCCTGCAGCTTGAGCAGGATCTCCGGGCGGAAGCGGGCAACGAACTGCGCGACATCGACGTGCAGGTTGGCGAACTGGTGGAGCGCAAAATCGCGGCGGAAGACAAGCTGGCGCGCATCGAACTGAAGGCGCCCCAGTCCGGCACGGTGCATCAGCTGGCGATGCATACGGTCGGCGGTGTCGTGTCCCCGGCCGACAAGATCATGCTGATCGTACCCGGCAATGACGAGCTGACAGTGGAAGCGCGGGTCAATCCGCCTGACATCGATCAGATCGTGCTTGGCCAGAAAGCCCTGCTCCGCCTGACCGCCTTCAATCAGCGCACGACACCGGAGCTCAATGGCGAGGTGGACCGTGTCGCTGCAGATCTCAGCGAGGATGAGCGCACGGGCCAGACCTATTACCTCGTGCGCATACGCATCCCGCGTGCGGAACTTGCACGCCTTGACGGGCTGGGCCTCGTCCCCGGCATGCCGGCGGAGGCCTTCATCCAGACCGGAGAGCGCACGGCGCTTTCCTATTTCCTGAAACCCCTCAACGACCAGATCGCCCGGGCCTTCAGAGAGGACTGAAGGCGCCTGATCAAACCCCAGGAGAAACACATGGACGCGCATACCCACGATGTTCCTGAGAATATCGAACCCGCCTCCATCGAACCCGGCAGCCGGGCGAAGATGCTGAAGCAGGCAACGCACGACATTCACGATGGCCTCGACAAGGACATCATGAGCCGCGATCCCTTCGGCAGTATCGGCAATTACATCCGTTTTCTCGAGGTGCAGTACCGGTTTCACTCGGTGATGGACGGCATCTACCGCATGCCCGCCCTTGCCCAGCTGCTGCCGGATCTGGACGGCCGCCGCCGCCTGCATCTCGTGGCGCGGGATCTGGCCGATCTCGGCGCCCCGCTGCCGCAGGTGAAACGGGACGCGGACGAGGCTGGGCCGGGGGATGACATACCTGCTGCCATGGGCTGGCTTTATGTGGCTGAAGGCTCCAACCTTGGCGCGGCCTTCCTGTTGAAGGCTGCCGCAAAGCTTGGTCTGTCGGAAAGCCATGGCGCCCGCCATCTTGCAGGCCATCCGGAAGGGCGCGGGCTGCACTGGCGCACGTTCACCGCTGCGCTTGATGCCATTGCGCTGCCTCCGGAAGACGAGGCACGGGTGATTGCTCATGCCAAGCGGGCTTTTGCCCTCGTGCGGCGTTACGTGGGCAATGCCTACGCCTGATGTGATAAGCTAAAGCTGAAAATACTAATTTGCGGCGGTGGTGCCAATTTTGCGGTTCCGCCGCTTGTTTGCGGGCAAGGTTTTTAATATTGATAATGGGGTAATACCATTACGCGCAAACGGCGCCGTTATGATGCATGCTGTGCGCGCGCAATTCCGGGAGGTTGAGGTGTCGCCTGAGCAGATACAGCTCGTGCAGGAAAGCTTCGACCGGCTGCGTCCTCAGGGGCCTGCCGTTATCTCGGGTTTCTATTGCCGGTTCTTTGAACTTTCGCCCTCCTTGCGCCCCTTGTTCCGCACTGCGCTGCCTTTGCAGGAGGTGCATTTGCTGGAAGCACTTTCTGCGGTGGTTGCCATGCTCTCCAACCTGCAGATGCTGTTGCCTGAGCTGGAGGCCCTCGCCAAGCGTCACGTAACCTATGGTGTCTGCGCTGTTCATTATCTTGATGCAGGGGAGGCTTTGATGTGGACACTTGAGAGCCACCTTGGCGAAGCCTTCACACCTGAGGTACGGTCGGCGTGGATGGCGGCCTATGCAACGTTGTCCGACATCATGATTGCGAGCGCGGAATACCGCGCAGCCTGAGCGGCGCGCAGAACGGCAGCTTTCGGTGGTGCCGCCCCCGCGCCGGCAAACCGGAGTTTCAGCCATGGATCCGATTACAGTGCTTGGCACGATCAGCGGCACGTCTGCTGATGGCATCGACATGGCCCTGATCACGACAGATGGTGAGCGGCTGCTGTCGGCAGGGCCAGCAGAGACCGAAGCCTATGCTCCCGAAACCCGCGCCGCCATTCTAGCGACCATCGCGGCAGGCCCATCCCGCCGGGATCTTTGGCCGGGGCTGGCCGAGGCCGTGACGCGCGATCATGCGGTTGCCATTGCTACCTTTCTGGCGCGGCTGGAGCGCAAGCCGGATCTGGTCGTCTTCCATGGCCAGACTGTCTGGCATGATCCGGCTGCAGGTGAGACCGTGCAGCTCGGCAACCCGCAGAAGCTGGCCGATGTGCTGGGGCTGCCGGTCGTGGGCGATGTGCGCCAGGCGGATATGGAAGCAGGCGGGCAGGGCGCGCCGCTGGTGCCTGTCTATCACCGGGCACTGGCCGCAGGCCTGAAGCAGCCGCTCTGCTTCCTCAACATCGGCGGAGTGTCCAATCTCACCTATATCGGCGGTGAGCATCTGATGGCCTTTGACATCGGGCCGGGAAATGCGCTGCTGGACGACTGGATCCGGCTGTCCGGTCTCGGTGATTTCGACCGGGACGGACGATGGTCCGGGGCAGGGCATGTGGAAGCCTCACGGGTGGAAATCGCCCTGCGCCATCCCTATTTCGCCCAGCCGGCTCCCAAGTCGCTGGACCGCAATGCCTTCTCGCTGAAATGGGTCGAGGGTCTGTCCTGGCTGGATGGCGCGGCAACGCTCGCAGCCATCACGGCAGAGGCTGTGGCCCGGTCCGCCGCGCTGCTGCCGCGCACGCCGAAAAGCTGGATCGTCTGCGGCGGCGGGCGGCGCAATCTGACCATCATGGCGGAACTGGCGCAGCGGCTGGATGCGGAAGTCGTGAGCTCTGATGTGCATGGCATTGACGGCGATGCCCTGGAAGCGCAGGCAATGGCTTTCCTTGGCGCCCGGTTCATGGCAGGTCTTCCCACCAGCTATCCGCATACGACGGGGGCGCGCGAGCCGGTGATCGGCGGACGCCTCTACCGCCCCTCAGCCTGAGGCGCATGAAGATACATGGACAAGAGCAGACCCATTGACGAAGACGAGGTCTTCGGAAACCGCGAGCGGCAGGATGAGCGGCTGAACGGTGCTGAAATCTACCGCCGGCTGGTGGAAGCCATCGAGGACCGGACGCTGAAGCCCGGAGACCGCCTGCGCGAGGCAGAGCTTGCCGAGATTTTCGGCGTCAGCCGCACTCCGATCCGCGAAGGTCTGAAGCGGCTGGAAGCACAAGGGCTTGCCATTCACGAGCCGAACCGGGGCATGGTGATCCCGACTCTGGACCACCGGCAGATTTCCGAGGTCTATTACATGCGCGAGGTGCTGGAAGGCACAGCCGCCCGCCTTGCCGCCCAGCACGCCTCCAACGCCGAAATCGAGATCCTGACCGAACTGGTCGAGGCGGACCGGCAGCGGGTGGCCGACGAAAGATCCATGGTGCGCTCCAACCGGGAGTTCCACCGGCGCATCTATCTCGCCTCACACAACCGTTATCTCGTCGGCCAGATCGACCACCTGCGCCTGTCGATGATCCTGATGGCGGGCTCGACGCTGGATACGCCCGAACGGCGTGAAACGGCCATTGAAGAGCACGCCGCCATCGTGCGGGCCATAGCCTCGCGCGATCTGGATGCAGCCGAGACCGCCGCCCGCCGCCACATCGAACACGCCCAGAAGACCCGCCTGAAACAGAACTGAGGTGAGGGCCTGCATGACCCATGCACCCTGAAAGAGCCGGTAAAAAGATCAGGGCCATCTGGTCAACCGGCCTTGATGCAGTCTACGATCAGAGGTGGAAATTCTGCTTCGGGCTCAGAGCCCGCCGGGAGGTTAATCAATGAAACGCCGTGATTTTCTGAAAACGGGCGCGCTTGCGGCTGCGGCTGCACCTGCCCTTGCTGCACCCGCCCTTGCGCAGGCAACGCTGAACCTCAAGCTCGTTGGCGGTTTTCCGCGCGGCTTCCCCGGTGTGGGCACCGGGGCCGAAAAGCTTGCCAAGCGCATTGAGGCGATGAGCGATGGCAAGGTGAAGATTACCTATTACGGCGGCGGTGAACTGGTGCCTCCCTTCGAGGTGTTCGGTGCCGTATCCAGCGGCGCGGCTGACATGGGCCATACGGCGTCCTATTACCACGCGGGCAAGGTACGCGCCGCGATGTACTACACCACCGTGCCCTACGGTCTGGAGCAGACCGAACTGTCGGGCTGGATTGCCTATGGCGGCGGGCAGGCGCTGTGGGACGAGGCTTATGCCCCCTTCGGCGTGAAGCCGTTCTATGCGGGCGGTTCGGGTGCGCAGGCTGGTGGCTGGTTCAAGAATCCGGTCACCAAGCTGGATGATCTGGCCGGCCTCAAGATGCGCATTGCCGGTCTGGGCGGCGACGTGATGCGCAAACTGGGCGTTGTGACCGTGCTCACCCCGCCGCCGGAAATCTATCCGGCCCTGCAGTCCGGCGTCGTCGATGCGGCCGAGTTTGTCGGCCCGTGGAATGACGTGGCGCTGGGTCTCTACAAGATCGCACCCTACTACTACCTGCCGGCCTTCCACGAGCCGGGTGCCGCGCTGGAAATGATTGTGAACCAGAACGTCTGGGGAAACATGTCCCCGTCGCTCCAGGCGATCTTCGCTAGCGCCGCACAGGCGCAGGGCGAGGATACGATTGCCGAGTTCCGCTACAACAACACGCGTGTTCTGGCCGATCTGGTCAGCAAGGGTGCCAAGGTCTCGGCCTTCCCGGATGACGTGGTAGCAGCGCTGGGCAAGGCCTCGCGCGAGGTGCTGGAAGCCTATCCGAAGGGTGATGCCGTGGCCGAAAAGGTGCACGCCTCCTACGTTGACTACATCAAGCAGTGCGCCTCCTACACCAAGGCCATGGAAGAGCGCATGTATCACGACCGCGCTGCCGTCTGGGGCGTGTAACATGATAGCGCCCGGACGGCCGTTCGGCTGTCCGGGCTGCCTGTTTCACATCACTGCCAGAACGATGCCCGTGACCGCAGAGATGGTGAGGGTGGCGAAGGTGAGGATCATGCCGGTCATACGGAAGATCAGCTGCTCCTTCGGCTGGGAAACGCCATAGGCGTGCGATACACGGCCGATCGTGAAAGCGAGGCCGAGGGCATGCACGAGCAGAACCGGTGCGCCCTGCAATTCGCACATGAGGATCAGGATCAGCACGAGCGGCACATATTCGGCGAAGTTGCCGTGGACGCGCAGACGGCGCAGCAACTCCGTGTCGCCGCCATCCCCCAGCGCCAGCTGAAGGCTCTTGCGGCGGCCGACGACGCGGAAACTCAGGTAGATGTAGATCAGCCCCAGAACCCCTGCATAGATGGGAGTGGCGCTGAGAAGAAGTGCTGTCTGCTGCAAGGTGTTTCTCCCAGTGTGGGCGGCTGCACGTGTCCCTTGCCATGATGCGACAGGATTGCCCATCTCCCGTCAGGGTTTCAGCTCACGACAATATTCGCGGCAAGGCCGCCGGTCGAGCTTTCCTTGTAACTTCGCGCGCGCCAGTGAGATGTTGCGGCCCATATCTGGCTGTGTCCGGCGGCACTGCGCAGGTTCAATCCGGCAAGCAGTGCCACGCCCTCAGGACCACAGCGCCTCAAAAACCGCGAGCGAGAAGCCGATATGATCGCTCAGAAGGCGGGCAGCGCGCTCCGGGTCCCGGTCGAGGGCTGCCTGCATCAGCTCCGTGTGCGGGCCAAGGCCAAGCGTCTTTTCATAGGTTTCCCGCAGCCGCCCTTGCGGGTCGTCATCCATACGGGCGCGCACCTCGGGAGAGCTGAGCATGTGCCGCTGGTGGCGGCGGAGCTGGTCATTGACCTGGCTGGCAAAGAGCTGCAGCCAGGGGGCCTGGGTGCCGGAGAGAAGGGCAGCGTGAAACGCATCGTGCCGCCGCTCCCACAGGTGGATGGCATCGCGCGCGGCGTTCGGCACTGGCACGGGCGTGGAAGCCAGCTGGTGATGCGCTGCGACCACACGTCCTTCCCAGTCTTCGTTCCCTTCAGCAATGGAGCGGATGAAAAGCCTCGGCTCTATGGCAAGCCGCGCATCCTGAAGATCGCGCAGGCTTTCTGCCGAGACGCCGCAGACCCTGTAGCCGCGATTGGGTGCCAGCACCACCAGCCGCTCTGCCTCCAGCCGCGACAGCGCCTCGCGCAAGGGCGTCCAGCCAAAGCCGAACCGCTCCTTCAACAGGGAGACGGTCAGCGGCGCGTCAGGGGCGAGGGAGCATTCCAGAATGGCGTTGCGCAGGGCGTTGTAGGCGTCTTCCGTCTTCGGCATGCCGTTTGGATTTCCGGTTGTGGTCTGTCTATGCATCTGAGCAGGAATATATGACCTGTCAAATTATATATAATCCTTGCGGCCGTGCAGGTCCCCTGTTAGCGTGGCCGTATGAGCCGCAGACCTGCGGAGGTGAGTGCGCTTGCTTGCACCACAAGACCGGCAGAGGGAGATTTAATGACCGGAGCATCCAGCCTTCATCCGCTTGACCAGGGCGATCCACTCGGCCCCAAGCGTGCCGCCTTTGCCCTGCCAGAGGGCGTCATCTATCTGGATGGCAACTCCCTTGGCACGCTGCCGGCCCATGTACCGCAGCGCGTCGCAGATGTCGTGAGCAAGCAGTGGGGCGAAAGCCTCATCCGTGCCTGGAACGAGCATGACTGGGTGGATCTGCCGCGCCGTGTGGGCGACCGGATCGGCCGTCTGGTGGGCGCTGCGCCCGGCACGGTGATCGCCGGTGACAGCACCTCGATCAATCTGTTCAAGGTGCTTTCCGCCGCCCTTGCCCTGCGCCCGGAGCGCAAGGTGATCCTCTCCGACACCGGCAACTTTCCGACGGATCTCTACATGGCGCAAGGCCTGCGGGACCTGCTGAATGCCGGCCATGAGCTGCGTCTCGTCGCCCCGGAGGAGGTGGCAGGCGCCATCACGGATGAGATTGCGGTTATGATGATCACACAGGTCGACTACCGCACGGGCCGCCGTCATGACATGGCAGAGCTGACCCGGCTTGCCCATGAGGCCGGTGCCCTTGCCATCTGGGATCTCGCCCATTCGGCCGGTGCCTTCAAGGTGGAGCTGGATGCCTGCGGCGCCGATTTTGCCATCGGCTGCGGCTACAAGTATCTGAATGGCGGCCCAGGTGCCCCGGCTTTCCTCTATGTGGCAGAGCGCCATCAGGCTGCTGCCCGCCAGCCGTTGAACGGCTGGATGGGTCACGATGCGCCCTTCGCGTTCGATCTCGATTACCGCGGAGCACAAGGGGTGGACCAGTTCCGCGTCGGCACCCCGCCGATCCTGTCGCTCTCCGCACTCGATGCGGCGCTGGATGTGTTTGACGATGTGGATATGGACGTACTGCGGGCGAAATCCGTTTCCCTGTGTGAGCTGTTCATCAAGGAAGTGGAAAGCCGCTGCGAGGGGCTGGAGCTGGCAAGCCCGCGCAATGCTGATGAGCGCGGCAGCCAGGTCTCCTTCCGCTTTGCCGAGGGCTATGCCCTGATGCAGGCATTGATCGCACGCGGCGTCATTGGCGATTTCCGGGCGCCGGATATCGTCCGCTTCGGCTTCACACCGCTCTACCTGTCACATGCTGATGTGGTGAAGGCCGTCGACATTCTGGTGGACATTCTCGCCACCCGCAGCTGGGACGCGCCGCAGTTCAAGACTCGCGCCAAGGTGACCTGAGATGAGCGCCAAGACACCTTATGATCCGTCGGAAGACGGCGCGCAGATGCGCTTTGACGGGCGCATGTCCTACGGCGACTATCTGTCACTGGACAAGATCCTGACGGCACAGGCCCCTCTGTCCGAGGCCGATGACGAGCTGCTGTTCATCATCCAGCACCAGACCTCCGAACTCTGGATGAAGCTGGCGCTGCATGAGCTGACGTCGGCCAAGGCCCATATCGCCAGCGGCAACGTGCAGCCCGCCTTCAAGCTGCTCACCCGCGTGGCGCGGATCTTCGAGCAATTGAACTCTGCCTGGGACGTGCTTCGCACGATGACGCCCAGCGACTACACCACCTTCCGCGCGGCGCTGGGTCAGTCTTCCGGCTTCCAGTCGTTCCAGTACCGGGCGATCGAATTCATGGCCGGCAACAAGAATGCAGCCATGATGCGTCCGCATGAGCATGTGCCCGGCGTTCATGGCTGGCTGGAAGCCATCCGTCAGGAAACCAGCCTCTATGACGAGGCCATCCGGCTGCTTGCCCGTTCCGGCTTCGAGATTTCGGACGCGATGCTGAACCGGGATGTGTCGCAGCCCTACGCGGCGGACGAGTCGGTCCGCCAGGCCTGGATCGGGGTTTACCGTGATCCGGCCCGCTACTGGACGCTCTACGAGCTGGCGGAAAAGCTGGTCGATTTCGAGGACTATTTCCGGCGCTGGCGCTTCAATCATGTGACCACGGTGGAACGCGTGATCGGCTTCAAGCGCGGCACCGGCGGCACCAGTGGAGTCGTCTATCTGCGCCGTATGCTCGAAGTGGTGCTCTTCCCGGAACTCTGGGACCTGCGCGCGGATCTGTGACCTTACAGTTAGTCCCGATGGGCGAGGCTCATCGGGATCCTCTCAGGCCCGGCGGGTAATGGCCTGCCGGGGCTTGCGCACTTTCAGCACCTTGGACTGGTTGCGCCGCCGCTCCTGGTCCTCTTCGCATTGCTGGACAAGGTCTGCAAAAGGCACTGGCCGGCTGAAGAGGAAGCCCTGATACTCATCGCAGCCATTGGCCCGCAGCCACTCAAGCTGTTCCGCCGTCTCGACCCCTTCTGCCACGATCCGCACATTCAGCACATTGCCGAGAGAAATGATCAGCCGCGTGATCGGAGCTGCCGTCTTCAGATCATTGATGAACGTTCGGTCGATCTTCAGCACGTCAATGGGATAATTCTGCAAATAGGCCAGGTTGGAATAGCCCGTTCCGAAATCATCTATCAGTATGTTGTAGCCGCACTTCTTCATGCGTGACAGAGAGAAGCGCATAGCCGGGCTGTCGCCCAGCAGCATGGATTCGGTTATTTCGAAACCGATTCTGTGCGGATCGCAACCTGTTTCCTGTGGCAGCAGCAGGAGCTTTTCGATCAGTTCCTGATCCTGGAACTGGCGTACGGAAAGGTTCAGGGACAGGCTGATATCGATGCCCGCATCCTGCAGGTGCTTCTGGTGCAGCGCAACTTGCCGGTAAACCCATTCGCCCACCTCCACGATCATGCCGGTTTCTTCGCAGGCCGGGATGAAGCTGCCGGGGTTTAACAGGCCACGTCTTGGGTGCTGCCACCGGATCAGGGCCTCGGCTGAGAGGATGGCTCCGGTCCTGACGCAGACACGCGGCTGGAAATGCAGGAGAAATTCATTGTTCTCCAGTGCACGCCAAAGGTCCTGCTCCAGCGCGACGCGTTCATCAAGACGCTGGCGCAGGTCCATGGAGAACGGAGTGATCGTGTTGGCGCGTCCGCCCCGCGCCTCGTAAAGCGCAAGATCACCATGGCGCATCAAGGTGTCCATGTCCTTGCCATCATCCGGGCAGACGCTCATGCCAGCGGCGGCGCTCACCTGGAGCAGCTGGCCGCCGATATCCATGGGTTCGCTGAAAAGATCCAGCAGCTGGCGGCCGGTGTCCTGCGGGTTGAGACCGGCGGCCCGCTCGGGAATGCAGACGATGAACTCATCGCCGCCAAGGCGCGCAACAGTTCCCCTTTCGCCGGCAAACCCGGACAGCCTGGCTGCAGCTGCGCTCAGCACCAGATCGCCAGTGATATGGCCCAGAGTGTCGTTGATGACCTTGAAGCCATTGAGATCGATGAAATAGAGGTAGAGGTTCCGGCCTTCGGTCAGGGCAGCGTTGATCATGGCCGGCAGGCGAGACTGAAGGTAGAGCCGGTTCGGCAATCCGGTCAGGAAGTCGTGGTCCGCCAGGAATCTGGCCCGCTCCTGGGTTTCCTTCAGCTCGGTGACATCAATTTCGCTGACCAGATAAGCCTGCACACCGGTGACCGCATCGCGGCAGGTCCGGGCTGTTATCTCGTGCCAGCGGATGCCATTCGTTGTACGGGTCTGGGCCACCACCTTGCAATCCGAGCCATAATCCAGAGCTCCCATCATCGCTTCTGCGATAGACCCGTCCACAAGCCGGTTCTGGAGGGTCAGCTCGGTTTCGATCTGCGAGGCGCGTGAGGCGGGATTACGGTAAAGCGGAGCACCATTGCGGGAGTACAGGGAGATCATGACAGGCGTATGCAGCAAGGCTTCTGCACTGCGCAGCGTCTCCGGCCTGATCTCGTGGTTGACAATGCCTTCGCACAGCATGCCGGTGCGGCCATCCTTCAGACGGGTTCCCCGAAAGATAACCTGCAGCGTCTTTGGTACCCCAAGAGGATAAAGCGTCCAGGTCTCGGTGAAGGTTGCATCGCTTCGCTGGAAGTCGGCCTTGTATTGGTTCAGCCGCTCCGCAACCGTCCGGGACATATCCGAGCTGAGATCGCGGGATCGCAATTGTTCGAGGCTCGATGCTCCCCATACCTCAAGGCCGCTGGCATTGGCCCACAAGATACGCTTCAGATCGAAGTCGTAGATCCAGAGTGCGGTCGCGATACGCCCGAGCTGGTCAAGCAGCTCTTCTGCCTCTACCTCGCAAGTCCGGAAGAAATCGTCCGTCTCTGACTTCATCTAAGTGGTGCCGTATATCCTTGGGGTCAATTTTCGAAACTCGGCAACTGCCTCTAAAATGACGCTTTGATGTTCGCATCGTGAGGTTTGACAGGTTCTGGAACATCCAAAGAAATGCCAAGCCGCTTTCAATCTCTAATCGTAGTCTCACATTTCAGTATTCAATGAATGTGTTTTCCAAGGCTTAATCGGGATAGTTACGAATAAGTAAATTTTAATGCATGCGCGTTGCCAAATTCGTTTGAGATTATGATGTTTCCGGCTTTTTTCGCCGTCCTTGTGCGTGGTTATGGTAAACAGGGGCAAGCCGTTGAAATAAGGAAGATGCTGAAAATACTTGGAATTTCGCTTCTATGCTTTCCTGGCTGGGGCCTTTGGTGAGGTTTTATGTATTTATGGTTGTATTTAGGTAGTTGTGATTTGCCCGGCTCCGGCTCTCTTGGAAAAGGTTTTCAGCTTGCCTGTCTGGCGTTGTCAAGAAAGCCAAAAAGGCGCCTTGATATATTTTAAATTCAAAGTAATCTCATTTTCTGACTTCTTTCGCGCTTCATCGCCTCTCGCAGTGCCGAAGCATCCGGGATGCTGCCGCATCTCACCTTGATTGCGCAGGCGCCCCATGGGATTGACCAGCATTTCCATGCGTCGGCCGATTGAGAGTTGGTATCATTGGCCGTAACCGGAGTTTGCCTTGCCCAGCCTTATCGACATAACACCGCCGCTTCGGGCCAGTTCTGCCGTTTTTCCGGGTGACGCGCGCTTCGAGCTGCGGCACACCTTTTCCATCGGTCCCGGCTGCCCGGTCAATGTGGCAGCCTTTTCCATGTCCGTGCATTGTGGCGCCCATGCGGACGCGCCGCTGCACTATGCCAAGGATGGCGCCACGATCGATCAGCTGGCGCTGGAGGATTACATCGGTCCAGCCCGCGTGATTGACGCAAGAGGCGCCGGCCCTCTCGTTGCGCCACAGGACATCGAGGCAGCGCTGGTTGACGTGCCGCAGCGGGTGCTTCTGCGCTGCGAGGAAAGCCTTGATCCGGATGTGTGGCCGGAAGGCTTCCGCGCACTGGCGCCAGAGACGGTCGAGCTGCTGGCTTCACGGGGCGTGCGGCTGGTAGGGGTCGATGTGCCCTCCGTTGACCCGGACACGTCAAAGGACCTTCCCTCTCACATGACTGTGTTCCGGCATGACATGCGGATTCTGGAAAATCTGGTACTGGCGGGTATCGAGCCGGGGGATTATGAGTTGATTGCTCTGCCCATCCGGCTAGAAGGACTGGATGCGGCGCCTGTCAGGGCGGTCCTGCGCACGCTAGCGAGGGACTGAGGGTAACCTGACACCGGGCGCAAGAAGAAACAATAAGGGCGCTGCCAATCGCAGCGGCGGGGAAAATCAGATGCTGGAACTCGACCAGCTTGTCATGCAGTTTGGCGGCTTCACGGCTGTTGATCACTGTACCTTCCAGGTGAAGGAAGGCACGATCACAGGCCTGATCGGTCCCAATGGCGCTGGCAAGACAACGCTTTTCAATCTCATTGCAGGTGCATTTCCTCCGGTGGCGGGCAAAATCCGTTTCTGTGGTGAGGATGTGACCGGTCTGCCGGCCAACAAGCTGTTCCACAAGGGTCTGGTGCGCACCTTCCAGATCCCGCACGAGTTTCACCGGCTGACGGCGCTGGAAAACCTGATGATGGTGGCCCCGGCCCAGCCGGGCGAGAACCTTCTGGCCAACTGGTTCAACTGGGGCAGGGTGGCCAGTTCCGAGGCAGAGGTTGTCCGCCGGGCCTGGGAGACGCTGGACTTCCTTGAGCTCACCCATGTGGCGGGCGAGCGGGCCGGCAATCTTTCCGGCGGGCAGAAAAAGCTGCTGGAACTGGGCCGCACCATGATGACGGATGCCAAGCTGGTGCTGCTGGATGAGCCCGCTGCCGGCGTCAACCGCACGCTGCTGCGCAAACTGGAAGAAAAGATCCAGATCCTCAATCGCGACCGCGGCTACACCTTCATCCTCATCGAGCACGACATGGAGATGATCGAGAAGCTCTGCCATCCGGTCGTCTGCATGGCGGAAGGCAAGGTTCTCATCGCCGGAGACTTCCAGACCGTGCGCTCCGATCCAAGGGTGCTCGAAGCCTATCTCGGTGAAACGCAGGGAGATGCAGCATGAGCGCGCTCCTGGCAATGCAGTCCCTCACCGGGGGCTATGGCGAGACCAACATTCTCAATCAGGTGTCGATGACCGTGAATGACCGCGAGATCGTGGTCATCGTCGGCCCCAACGGGGCGGGCAAATCCACCGCGATGAAGGCCATCTTCGGCCTTCTCACCATTCGCGGCGGCTCCATCACCTTCGATGGCACCGATATCACCAGCTGGGCGCCGAACCAGATCGTCCAGCGCGGCATCTGCTACGTGCCGCAGGTGGACAATATTTTCCGCGAAATGAGCATCCACGAAAACCTCGAGATGGGTGCCTTCCTGCGCAAAGGCGATCTCTCGGCCGCCTTTGACCGGGTTTACACCCTGTTCCCGGATCTGAAGGCGCGCCGCAAGACACCGGCGGGCAATCTCTCCGGCGGGCAGCGGCAGATGGTGGCCATGGGCCGGGCGCTGATGCTCGATCCCAAGCTTCTGCTGCTGGACGAGCCGACGGCGGGCCTTTCGCCGAAATACATGGAGCAGATCTTCCAGATCAGCCGCGATGTCCGCGATACGGGCGTCGCCATCCTGCTGGTGGAGCAGCATGCCAAGCAGGCCCTTGCCTTTGCCGACCGGGCTTATGTGCTGGCGGCAGGTGCCAACCGGCACGAAGGCACGGGGCAGGCGCTTCTCGCCGACCGCGAGGTCGCAGAAATGTTCCTGGGCGGGTGAGGCTGAGACAAGATGACCTTTCTGGATTTCATCAATTTCTACATCGTGCCGGGGCTCGTCATGGGCTCCATTTATGCGCTGGGCGCCGTCGGCATCACGCTGGTGTTTGCGATCCTGCGCTTTGCGCATCTGGCCCATGGTGATCTGGCAACGCTCGGTGCCTTCCTGGCTCTGGCGCTGGTGACAGCCCTTGGCATTCCACCTCTGGCGGCACTGCCCTTCGCCATCCTGGCGACGGCGGGCGTGGCCGTGGGTCTCGACAAGGTGTTCTATGAGCATCTGCGCAACCGGCCGAAAATCATCACCGTGATGGCGACGCTGGGTGCGGCGCTTATGGTCCGTGCCGTGGTGCAGGTGGTCTGGGGTGTCGATACCCAGACCTATTCCCGCGGGCTGGTGCGGCCGGAGAATTACTTCGGCATCCGCGTGCGCGACCGGGAGATCTACACGCTCATCGCCATGCTGCTTCTGGTGGCCGGGCTTCAGCTGTTCCTGTCCCGCTCCAAGTGGGGCAAGGCCATGCGGGCCATGTCGGACAATCCGAACCTGGCTCTGCTGTCGGGCATCGACAACCGCAAGGTCGTCATGCTGACTTGGATCATTGCCGGTGGCCTCTGCGCGGCTGCAGGCGTGTTCCTCGGTCTCAACACGGAACTGAAGCCGATGATGGGCTGGTCCATGCTGCTGCCGATGTTTGCCGCCGCCATTCTGGGCGGCGTCGGGCGTGTGGAAGGGGCTGTGCTCGGAGGGCTGATCGTCGGCATCGCGGAAGAGATGTCCGTGATGTTCATTCCGAGTGAGTACAAGGCGGGGATGGCCTTTGCCATCCTGCTGTTCATGCTGCTTGTGCGGCCCACGGGCCTGCTGCGCGGCAAGGTCCTCTGACAGGGAGATTGCGCCATGGAACTCATCGGCCTTGCAAACTATGCCCTGTTCATGGGCGTCTTCATCGGCATCTACGCGCTTCTGGCGCTGGGGCTGAACATTCAGTGGGGCTTCACCGGCCTGTTCAATGCCGGCATCGCGGGCTTCTTCGCGGTCGGGGCCTATACCTCCGCCATCCTGACCAGCCCGCATGTGGATGGCCGGCTCGGCGGCTTTGACCTGCCGGTACTTTTGGGCTGGGCCGGTGCCATGCTGGCGGCGGGCGCCATCGCCTGGCCGATTGGCAAGATCTGCCTGCGCTTCCGTTCCGACTATCTGGCGATCGCCACGATCGGCATTGCCGAGATCATCCGCCTCGTCATCAAGTCTGAAGACGCACTGACGGGCGGCGCGCGCGGCATCACCGGCATTCCGCGCCCCTTCGGCGATCTGCCCTATGTGCAGTCGCAGATGGCCTATCTGGCGATTGTCATTGTGGTGCTGGGCATTGCCTACATGATGATCCAGCGGCAGATTGCTTCGCCCTGGGGCCGCATGATGCGCGCGATCCGTGACAACGAGCTGGCAGCCACGGCCATGGGCAAGGACATTGCCTACCGCCGCCTGCAGTCCTTCATCTTCGGCGCGGCGCTCATGGGGCTGGGCGGGGCGCTCTTTGCCCATTTCAACCGCTCGATCACCCCGGAAGCCATCGACCCGATGATTGCCACTTTCCTCGTCTGGATCATGCTGATCCTCGGCGGATCGGGAAATAACAAGGGCGCAATCCTGGGTGCGGCGATTGTATGGATCATCTGGTCTGTTTCAGAGATTGCAACGGACCGCCTGCCGCATGAATATGCGGTCAAGGCCAAGTACATCCGCGTCTTCCTCATCGGACTGATGCTGCAGCTGGTCCTGCGCTTCCGCTCCGAGGGGCTGTTGCCGGAAACTCTTCCGGACAACCCGCCCAGGCCGCAGAAGCAGGGGACTGGTGCCTGACCTGGCCGCGGGACTAAAGTTTGCAATGAGGGGCAAAAGCCCCCGCTTTGTGGAGGTAATGAAATGACGCATAAGCTTCTCGCTCTGGCAGGTTCTCTCCTGGCCGCGACTGCTCTGGCCAGCGTTCCGGCCAAGGCAGATGTGAAGATTGGCCTGCTCGGCGGCATTTCCGGCCCGATCGCTGCTATGGCTCCGGCGATGGTTGATT
This sequence comes from Pannonibacter anstelovis, assembly GCF_036881715.1. Classification (NCBI taxonomy): domain Bacteria; kingdom Pseudomonadati; phylum Pseudomonadota; class Alphaproteobacteria; order Hyphomicrobiales; family Stappiaceae; genus Pannonibacter; species Pannonibacter anstelovis. The sequence continues at coordinate 45,622 of NZ_JBAKBF010000009.1, read as the reverse complement.
CGGCCCAGCTGGCAATTTCCGCAGTCAACGAGCAGGGCGGCATCCTCGCCGGTGAAAAGCTCGTGCCGGTCATCGGCGACAGCGCCTGCAACCCGCAGAACGGCACGGACGCAGCCACCAAGGCCGTGAACATCGACGGCGTTGTCGGCGTCGTTGGCCCGCATTGCTCGGGCGCCGTAATTGCCGCAGCCAACTCGGTCACCATTCCGGCCGGTATCGCGCTGATCACCCCATCGGGCACCTCGCCGGAAATCACCGGCCTGAAGGACAATGACACCGTGTTCCGCACCGTGCCGTCCGACGACTTCCAGGGCCGTGCTCTCGCCCGTACCCTGAAGGCTCAGGGCTACGGCAAGGTGGCCGTTGCCTATCTCAACAACGACTACGGCTCCGGCCTCGCCAATGCCTTCAAGGCCGAGTACGAAGCCATCGGCGGCGAGATCGCAGGTTTCGCTGCCCATGAAGGCGAGAAGGCCTCCTACCGGTCCAACCTTGCCGAGCTCGCCCAGGGCGGCGCCGATACGCTCGTCATCTTCGACTATGGTGACGGCAGCGGCCTGACCATGCTGCGCGAAGCGCTGGAAAACGGCTTCTTCGAGAAGTTCGTCGGCGGCGACGGCATGAAGTCCGACGCTCCGATCCGCGAGCTGGGCGCAGACAACCTCGCCACCTTCGTTGCTTCCTCGCCGGTTGGCGAGAAGTCGGCAGCCCTCGAAGCCTTCAATGCAGCCTTCAAGGCCAAGGGCGGTGATCCGGATGCGATCTTCGTTACCACCTCCTATGACGCCGCCTTCCTGATGGCTCTGGCCATCGAAAAGGCTGGCGGTGACAAGTCCAAGGTGGCTGCTGCCATCCGTCAGGTTGCCGGCGCTGAAGGCGGCGAGCCGATCCTGCCGGGCGAGTGGAAGAAGGCCAAGGAGCTGATCGCCGCTGGCAAGGCCATCGACTATCAGGGCGCTGCAGGCGAACATTCCTTCGACGAGGCCGGCGATGTTCCGGGCGCTTACTCCCTGTTCAAGGTCGGCGCCAACGGCTTCGAAGTCCTGACCGAAATGAAGTGATGTGAGGTGTCCGGCCCAAGGCTGGGCTGGCACTTGGCATAAACGATCACATGAAACCGGCGGCCCATAGGCTGCCGGTTTTCGTTTGGATGCGGCTTTGATCAGCCGCGGAAGATGAACCCCGCGCCAACGGCGATCAGCGAGAAGCCGATCAGGTGATTGAAGCGCAGCGGCTCACCCAGATAAAACACGGAGAAGAGCACGAAGACCGTCAGCGTCAGGACTTCCTGAATGGTCTTCAGTTCGGCGGCATTGAAATAGCCGTAGCCGATGCGGTTGGCAGGAACCTGCAGGCAATATTCGAAAAAGGCGATGCCCCAGCTGACCATGATGACGATCCAGAGCGCGGTGCTCTTGAACTTCAGATGGCCGTACCAGGCGAAAGTCATGAATATGTTGGAGGCAAGCAGGAGACCGATGGTCACCAGCGGAACGGGAAGGGAAGCCATGTCAGGATGCACTCCGGCAAGAAAAGGCGCTGGCCGGGCATGATTCCTGCCGCGAGCCAGCGCCTTCACTTGCGCGCAGTTGGCGGCGCGCGCAAGGCCTTCGTGACCCCTCCCTGCGTCATTTTGTGAGAATCAGCTTGCCAAGCTTGGTGATCGTCAGCCGGTAGGTTTCGTCATTGTGCCGGATGCGCACTTCGCGCGAGCCCTTGAACAGGGATGTGCTTTCCAGCATGCCGTTATGCTCTGCCGCTGCGCTCTTGCGCATTCCCGGAAGGCTCAGTTTCTCCTGGCGCAGGCTGTTCTGGCTGGACACGGCATGGGAAGGGGGAACGTGGCGCATGAAATTACCTCGACAGCTCAACAGTTTGGACAAGTTCCAATGTGCGGTGCGCCCGCAACATTTAACTTGACTGTAATACTCATAATAAGCTATCAAGACAAGGCCTGAGCGGCGGTGCTTCGGAAATCGCGTCCTTCGAACCACACGCTCTCAGGAGGCTGACCTTCAGTCAAAATGCCTGGCAAGCCAGCTGTTTTCTCCTCTCCCTCAGACAGCAAGCCAGCCCGGCGTTCCCCGCTTCAAGCGGGGAGGCCTGCGGGCCCGTTTGCTGCCCCTTGAGGCAATCTCTTCCCGAACAGATTTCCCGCAACAGACAGTCATCCGAGCACAACCCTCCGGTTGATGCTGCGTGGCCGCCTGACCGTTGCTGCCCAAGAAAAAACGCCGGACCTGTCGGGACCGGCGTCTCAATTCAATCGCCTTGCGGCCTGCCGTAGCAGGGAACCGGTCAGCTGGCGGCGGCGAGAGAAATTTCGCCGATGTTCAGCAGCTGGCGCAGGTCCGTGCGGTTCTCGGAGATGTCTTCGATGGTCTTGCTGTCCAGCACGTCCATGAAGGCTTCCAGCGCCTCATGCAGAACGCCGTTGAAGCCGCAGGTCGTCAGGATCGGGCAATCCTTCCGGCCGGAGTTGAAGCACTCGGCAAGATAGAAGGATTCTTCGGCAACCCGCACGACCTCGCCGAGCGTGATCTTGTCGGCAGGTCTTGCCAGAACAATCCCGCCGTTGCGGCCGCGCAAGGTCTTGATGAGGTCCGCATCCACCAGGATCTTCATGATCTTGAAGAGGTGCGTTTCGGACATACCGAAGCTGGCGGCAATTTCTGCCACCTTGCTGGGACGGTCCGGGTTCGCTGCGCAGTACATCAGCGTGCGAACGGCATAGTTGGTTTGTTGAGTAAGACGCATAGGTTTTAATATGTCCTCAACAGGGGCTACCGTCAATGGGATAAACGCGTAAGGACCGCAGCATTCTGCGGCTCACGGCATTGGTGCCGATACGTCAGTTTTTGGCCGTCTCCGGGGGGAGATTCCCCGGCAAAAAGATGTCGATGCCTATCCGCTCCTGTTCCGCGATCACCGGTGTGCCGTCAATCAACGCCTTCAGCACCCGGACTGCGCTGCGGATCTCGTGACCGGGGTTCTGCGCGATCAGCGCGTCAATGGTGCCGTTCAGCAGCGCCCGGCGCGTGTATGGCGTCAGTTCATGGGCGATGAAGGTTACCTGCCGTTCCACGCCGCGTTCCTCCAGTGCTGAAATGACACCCCGGTTGCCGCCGCCTGCATTGTAGAGCCCTTCAAGGTCCGGATGCTCGTCGAGCAGGCGCAGGGTGATGTCGCGTGTCCGCTCGTTGTCGTCGCGCCCCTCACGCACTTTCAGGGCCTGCAAGCCGGGCTGAAGCTCTTCCAGCACCTCAAGGCAGCTGCCGTGGCGCTCCGCATGGTCACGCAGGCCCAGCGAGCCGGCAATGAAGCCGACCTTGGCCGTTGAGCCGGGGCGGTTGCCGGCAATGAACCGGGCGAGCAGCTGCCCGGCAGAGCGGCCTGCCGCCACATTGTCGATGCCTGCAAAATGCGCCCGCGCCGAGGCCGGATGATCAGAGATGAGGGTGACCACCGGCACATCCCGCATGGCCAGCCGGTCGATGGCGGCGCGCACTTCCGGCGAGCTTGGCGCTACGACGGCCACCCCGTCGCAGATGCTCTTGTCGAGTACGGCCAGCGTTCCGGCGACCGAATGGCTGTCGAAGGCATCAATGGGGGTGATGGTCATCACCACCCGTTCGCCCGCAACACGCAGCGCCACCTGTTCCGCCTCGCGCTTCAGGTCTTCCATGAAGGCGTTGGTGCTCTGGGGAATGAGGAAATGCAGCCGGTAGCGGCGCCGTTTGGCAAGATTGGCGGCATGGACATCGGGCGTATAGCCCAGCTCCCGCACGGCTGTTTCAACCCGCTCCACCGTTGCGGCCCGCACACCCGGCCTGCCGTTCAGCACTCTGTCGACGGTGGCAAGGCTCACTCCGGCCCGCGCCGCCACATCATGAATGGTCACACGCTGCATCATCACTCCCCAGCTGCCCCGACTATAGCGGCCGCATCGGGCTTGTCAGCAATTTTGTGCAATGCAGCAAGTGCTGCTTTCAGCCGAGGACAGCCTGTCCTGCCGCATGGCCCGAGGCCCAGGCCCACTGGAAATTGAAGCCGCCGAGATGACCGGTCACATCCACCACCTCGCCGATGAAATAAAGCCCCGGCACATCATTGGCTTCCATGGAGCGGGAGGAGAGGGCGGTGGTGTCCACGCCGCCCAATGTCACTTCCGCCGTGCGGTAGCCTTCCGTTCCGGCTGGCAGCAGCTGCCAGCTGTTGATTGCGCTGCCCGTCCTCTGCAGCACCTTGTCGGGCTGATCTGCCAGCCGTCCGCCAAAGCCATGGGCCGCGCTCAGCTCCTCGGCCAGCCGCTTGGGCAAAAGCCCGGCAAGCGCAGTGCGCACATCCTGCTTGCCGTGGCTGGTCTTGCCCGCCTTCAGCGCGGCAAACACATCGGTCTGCGGCAGCAGATCAACGGTGATCGGCTGCCCTTCGCGCCAGTAGGACGAGATCTGCAGGACCGACGGGCCGGAAAGCCCCCGGTGCGTGAAGAGCAGCCCCTCGCGGAAGCGCGTCTTGCCGAAGCTGACGACCGCATCCACCGACACACCCGCAAGCTTGGTGCAGAGGATCTTGTTGTCGTCCGAAAAGGTCAGCGGCACCAGCGCGGGGCGGGGCTGAACCACGGCAAGGCCGAACTGCTTTGCAATCTCGTAGCCGATGCCGGTGGCGCCCATCTTCGGGATCGACGGCCCGCCGGTCGCCACCACCAGCGCCCGGGTGCGCAGGGCCCCCCGTGAGGTGGCAACGGAAAACCGGTCATCCGGCTTGCTGACGGCGGTAAAGGACGTTTCCATCCACAGCTTCACGCCTGCCGCCTCCGCCTCGCGCAGCAGCATGTGGATGATGTCCATGGCGGCGTTGTCGCAGAACAGCTGGCCGAGGGTCTTCTCATGCCAGGGAATGCGGTGCGCCTCCACCAGCTTGAGGAAATGCTGCGGCGTATAGCGCTTCAGCGCCGAAACGCAGAAGCGCGGGTTCTGCGACAGGAAATTGGCCGGCGTGGTGTGCAGGTTGGTGAAATTGCACCGCCCGCCGCCGGAAATCCGGATCTTCTCCGCCGGGCGTTTGGCATGGTCGATCACCAGCACGGAAAGCCCCCGCTTTCCCGCCTCAATCGCACACATCAACCCGGCCGCCCCGGCGCCGAGCACAAGAACATCAATATCGGTCATGGGCTGCTTATAGGGCTTTGCCGGTGGGACGGCTAGCGGGGGGATGAGGGCATGCTACTTATTTGACAGCCACCCGCTTACGACAATTGACAATCAATCAACCTGGGGAGATGCTCACAAAAGACGTTGCAATTTACGAAAGTCAACATTCGGTTGTCATTTTGATTTGACGATCAAAAAAAATTCCAATCAATCAAATTTGGCTTGCGCGTTTGCGGTGATATGTTATTGTTACCTCATTAAGAGTGTCGGGGATTGATCATGTCGAGCTTGCTTGAAAAGCTAAAAGCAGAACGCGCGCAAGTGGCTGAGCAGCTTACTGCTTTGCGCGCGACCCTTAAAGAATTTGACACTGCGATCGCAGCCCTTGAAGGGACTGTAATGCATACGCCTCGCCTGACAGAAGTGAAAATGACCCTCAAAGAGGTGATTGTTCAGGTTCTGGCCGATGGGCCACTGACAACCGAGGAGGTCGCAGCGGCTGTTCACGCGAAAAGCGGCTTTAATTCTTCTCAAGCGTCCGTCGCATCAACGCTGTCACGTCTTAAGGGGGAGGAATTGGTTGAACGAAACAGCAATGGGCAGTGGCAATTGCCCGTTCAAGAAACCTCCAAACAATTGGAGGAAAGCCCCGCAAACGACGTTGGCGCGTCGTTTGCGGATTAAACTAACCTCGAAGCCCGCGGTAGGGAGAAAGGAGGCAAGAATGGCTTGGTATGTCATCGTCAGAAGATGCTGAGGCCCCATTTGTGGGATCAACATCTTACAACTGAGAAAGGGGTTGTTTCATGCCCAAAAAAAGCATCCCGGTGGCTGGTTGAAGTGCGCCAACCTTCCATCGGCAGCCCCATAGGGGGTAAAAGGCCAAGCGAAGCTAGCTTCGCTTGGCATCCTTTCTGTATAAAAAATCATAGTCGATTGCTCGCAGATTGTCAACTCAGTACTTATTAATCCAATTGAATTCAATGCATTATAAGTGGCGGTATCCACGCTTCAAGAAACTTCCAAACAATTGGAGGAAAGCCTCGCAAATGACGTTGGCGCGTCGTTTGCGGATCAAACTAACTTCGAAGCCCGCGGTAGGGAGAAAGGAGGCAAGAATGGCTCGGCATGCTGGCGGCAGAAGATGATCAGCCTGCAAATGCGGGTTTAAAATCTAGCGACTTAGAAAGGCAATAACTTCATGTCCCTAAGCCGCATCCTGATGGCTGGTTGAAGCGCGACAACCTTTCATCTGCAGCCTCGTTGGGGGTAAAATGCCAAGCGAAGCTAGCTTCGCTTGGCAACTCTTTTATTTGAGAAATGGTGCCACTCGTTTGATGAGTGGTTCTGAGTAATTTTAATGTTGTAAATCAATATCTTGCGCCATTTTTAACCCCGGCAGAGAGCGTACTGACCAACTTTTTGAGCAAGTCAAAACGCAAGCCACGGTCGCGTTCGTGAGCGCAATGAAACCAGACAATGCATTGGCTCATGCGTGAGGTTTCGATCGAAGCGTCACTCAAGATTTTGCCTGACGCGCCTTGATTGCGCGTCAACTCTTGTCGATTGAGCGATAGAGCACGTCAAATAGGCTGCCGTTTTGTCCAAAAATTCTGACCAGCTTCAAACGAGATTTGTGCCCCCGTCAGCTCACGAGATCATTCCCCCTCAATAAGCCGCCTCAGTCGATCCCATCTCCACGTAGACGCTCTTGATCTGGCTGTAGTGGGCAATGGCCGCGTGGCCGTTTTCGCGGCCGATGCCGGAGGATTTGAAACCGCCGAAGGGCATCTGGATGGGGGTGAGGTTGTAGGTGTTGATCCAGCAGGTGCCGGCCTGAAGCTGGCCGATGACCCGGTGGGCGCGCTGGATGTCGCGGGTGAAGACGCCGGCGCCGAGGCCGAATTCGGTGGCGTTGGCGCGGGTGATGACTTCTTCTTCCGTTTCGAAATCGAGCACGCACATCACCGGGCCGAAGATTTCCTCACGGGCAATACGCATGGAGTCCTGAACATCGGCAAAGACGGTCGGCTCGACGAACAGGCCCTGCGGGAACTGCGGCACCTGCGCGGCCTTGCCGCCGCAGACGAGCCTTGCGCCTTCGTCCTGGCCCAGCTTCATGTAGCCCAGCACCTTGTCATACTGCGCCTTTGACACGAGCGGGCCGAGGTTGACGGCCTCGTCCAGCGGGTCACCCATCACCGCATTGGCGGTGCGCTCGGCAAGGCGCTTCAGGAAGGCGTCCTTCAGGCCCTTCTGCACGAAGACGCGGGTGCCGTTGGAGCAGACCTGTCCGGTGGAATAGAAATTGGCGTTGATCGCCGCCGAGACGGCGCTTTCGAGATCGCAATCATCGAACAGGATCAGCGGAGACTTGCCGCCGAGTTCCAGCGTCAGATGCTTGAGGCTGGAGCCCGCAAGGCCAGCCACCTTGCGGCCCGTCGGCACGGAGCCGGTGACGGAGACCTTGGCCACAGCCGGATGGGAGACGAGCTTTGCTCCCACATCGCCCGCGCCCTGCACCACGTTGAACACCCCGGCAGGAACGCCAGCCTCCGTGAGCGCTTCAGCCAGCTTCAGGGCGGAGAGCGGCGTCACTTCCGAGGGCTTGAAGATCATGGCATTGCCGCAGGCAAGGGCAGGAGCGGCCTTCCAGCAGGCGATCTGGATCGGGTAGTTCCAGGCGCCGATGCCAACGCAGATGCCCAGCGGCTCGCGGCGGGTGTAGGCGAAGGAGCCGCCAAGATCGATGTGCTCGCCGGTCAGCGTGGCGGCGAGATTGCCGAAATATTCAAGGCAGTCCGCGCCGGAAGCCGCATCGGCGATGAGCGTTTCCTGCAAGGGCTTGCCAGTGTCCAGTGTTTCAAGCTCGCTCAACTCCCGGTTCTGCTGGCGCAGGATGTCCGCCGCCCGGCGCAGCACCCGGCCGCGCTCCGTGGCAGGCATTGCGGCCCAGAGCTTCTGTCCCTCGCGGGCGGCTGCGATGGCCGCCTCGATGGTGGCGTCATCTGCGCCATGCAGCCGGGCGATCACTTCGCCGGTGGCCGGGTAGATGCTGTCGAATGCAGAGCCTTCGGGGCTCTCCACATAGGCGCCGCCGATATAGTGGGAGGCTGCGGGTTGCGCGCGCATGGGCTTCGCTCCGTTCTGTTGACTGGGTGCCGCTTCGGGCACTCTTGTGTTCGGTCTTTTGGATCAACGCTGGCTGTTTTGCCAGTCCGGATGGATCCACGGTTCCTGATTGGAGGCGGGCAGGGGCGTGCGGCCAAGGATATGGTCCGAAGCTTTCTCACCCACCATGATCGAGGGGGCGTTGAGATTGCCGTTGGTCACCTGCGGGAAGATGGAGCTGTCTGCGACCCGCAGCCCATCGACGCCGATCACCCGGCATTCCGGGTCCACCACCGCCATGGGATCGTCCTTGGCTCCCATGCGGCAGGTGCCGCAGGGATGGTAGGCGCTTTCCACATGCTCGCGGATGAAGCCGTCCAGCTCCTCATCGCTCTGCAGATGGCTGCCGGGCTGGATTTCCTTGCCCCGGAAGGGGGTGAAAGCCTCCTGCCCGAAGATCTCCCGCGTCAGGCGGATGCAGGCGCGGAAATCCGCCCAGTCATCGGCATGAGACATGTAGTTGAAGCGGATCGACGGCTTGTCCAGCGGATCACCGCTTCTGAGCCGCACTTCGCCACGGGACTTGGAGCGCATCGGCCCGACGTGGGCCTGGAAGCCATGCCCCTCCGCCGCTGCCTTGCCGTCATAGCGCACGGCAAAGGGGATGAAGTGGAACTGGATGTCCGGATAGTCGATGCCGGCCTTCGAGCGGATGAAGGCGCAGGCCTCGAACTGGTTGGAGGCGCCAAGCCCCGTTCCTGTGAACAGCCACTGCGCCCCGATCAGCGCCTTGGAGATGAGATTCCAGTGCTTGTAGAGCGTGATCGGCTGGGTACAGGCCTGCTGCAGGTAAAGCTCCAGATGGTCCTGCAGGTTGGCACCAACGCCGGGCCGGTCGGCCACGACTTCGATGCCGTGGTCCTTCAGATGCTGCGCGGGGCCAATGCCGGAGTGCATCAGCAGCTTGGGCGAGTTGATCGAGGAGGCGGAGATGATCACCTCGCGCCGGGCATGGGCGACCTGCGGCGCGCCGCTGCCGCGCTGATATTCCACGCCTGTGGCCCGGCCATTCTCGATCACTACCCGCCGAACAAGCGCGCCGGTGATCAGCTCCACATTGCCGCGCTTGAGGGCGGGCTTCAGATAGGCATTGGCGGCGGACCAGCGCTGACCCTTGTAGACGGTCATCTCCATGTCGCCGAAGCCTTCCTGCTTCTCGCCGTTGTAGTCGGCGGTGGTCTCGTAGCCCGCCTGCCGCCCGGCTTCGATGAAGGCATTGAACAGCGGATTGTGCTTGGGCCCGCGCTGCACATGCAGGGGGCCGCTGCGCCCGCGCCAGCCATCATCACCGGCCTTGGCATTCTCCATCCGCTGGAAGTAGGGCAGCACATGCCGGTAGCCCCAGCCGCTGGCACCCATGTCCTCCCAGGTGTCGAAGTCCTTCGCGTGGCCGCGCACATAGACCATGCCGTTGATGGAAGACGAGCCGCCGATCACCTTGCCGCGCGGGGTGGCCAGCACGCGGCCGCCCAGATGCGGCTCCGGCTCGCTGGCAAAGCCCCAGTCATAGCGGCGCATGTTCATGGGATAGGAGAGGGCGGCCGGCATCTGGATGAAGGGCCCGGCATCCGTGCCGCCAAATTCCAGCACCAGAACGCGGTTTGCAGGGTCCTCCGACAGGCGCGCGGCCATGGCGCAGCCCGCAGAGCCTGCCCCCACGATGATGAAGTCATATCCGCTCATGGCTGCACCTCGTTCCCGGCTCCGGATTTACGCATGCGGATCTGCGCTTCCACATAGTCCTCAACCATGCGGATGGCGGTTTCCCTGTCCGGCGATTTCCGGCTCAGGGCCTGCCGGATCCACACGCCGTCGATCATGGATGCGGTGCCTTCAGCGACCTCCGCTGCATCTCTCGCAGACAGGAAGGCCTTCAGGTTGAAGGTCAGGTTGGAGGTCAGACGCGCAGCATAAATGCGCAGCAGGCGCTGGTTGGATTCGGCTGTCTGGGCCTGCGCGTAGAACGACAGCCACGCGGCAATCACAGCCTCGCGGAACTGCTCTGGATCGAAGTTCCCGGCGATAATGGCCGAGATCCGCTCACGCGGGGTCGAGGCTGCGGCAAGCCTTGCGCGGATGCCCTGGCCCAGCTCATGCAGCAGGTGCCGCATGGTGGCCGCAAGCAGTTGATCCTTCGAGCCAAAATAGTGGTGAGCCAGTCCGCCGGACACGCCGGCGCGGCGGGCGATCTGGGCAATCGTCACATCACAGAAGCCCGTCTCGTGAATCGCGTCCACCGTCGCTTCGATGAGGGTGCGGCGGCGCTCCGCTTCCATCCCGATTTTCGGCATCAGGCACTCCTTTCCATGCCCTATGGATATTTTTAATTGATCGATCAATCAATCAAAACTTGCCAAGCCTGCGGCAAAATGTTTCATTAGCAAAATCCAGAGGGGTAAACCGCACCGCAAAGACGGGCATAGAAAAGGTTCCCCATTGCATAAGGGGTCCTGCCGGGTTCATTTGACCGTGAACACCGGGGACGAGTCCTGTTATTACAGGGCGTCAACGCGAAAGCAGGAGAAAGAACCGGATGAAGCGTAGATCCACTTTCATCGCCGGGACGGCAGCGGGTTTTGCCCTTGCCATGACCTTGACGAGCAGCGCCATGGCGCTGGAACCTGAAAGCTGCAAGATGGTGCGGTTCTCGGATGTTGGCTGGACCGACATCACCGCAACAACCGCCGTCACCACCACGCTTCTCCAGTCGCTGGGCTACGAGACGGACATCAAGATCCTCTCCGTCCCGGTCACCTATGCATCGCTCAAGAACAAGGACATCGACGTCTTCCTGGGCAACTGGATGCCGACCATGGAAGCCGACATCGCCCCCTATCGTGAGGATGGCTCGGTGGAGACGGTTCGCGCCAATCTGGAGGGCGCCAAATACACGCTCGCCGTGCCGCAATATACCTATGACAAGGGCCTCAAGAGCTTCGCTGATATCGCCAAGTTCAAGGACAGTCTGGACGGCAAGATCTACGGTATCGAGCCTGGAAACGACGGAAACCGTCTCATCATCGGCATGATCGATCAGGACCAGTTCGGCCTGAAGGATTTCGAGGTGGTGGAAAGCTCAGAGCAGGGCATGCTGGCGCAGGTCGCCCGTGCCACCAAGCGCAAGGAAGATGTGGTCTTCCTGGGCTGGGCACCGCATCCGATGAATGCCAATTTCGAGATCGCCTATCTGGAAGGCGGCGATGACGTGTTTGGCCCCAACTATGGCGGCGCCACCGTCTACACCAATGTGCGCCAGGGCTATGTTGCCGAATGCGCCAATGTGGGCAAGCTGCTGACCAATCTCGAGTTCACCCTTGAGATGGAAAACGAGATCATGGGCGCGATCCTGAACGAGAGTGCTGATCCCGCCAAGGCGGCAACGGCGTGGCTGAAGGCCAATCCGGCCAGCTTCGAAGGCTGGCTTGCGGGTGTGACAACCCGTGACGGCGGCGAGGCCATTCCGGCCGTGAAGCAGGCCCTCGGTCTCTGATTCCACCCGCTCTGCTCCGGCGAGTGGCCTGCAAGGCCGCTCCCGGCTGGATGACACGTTGACTGGCCGGACGCCCCGATCCGGCTGGAAGGGGGTGAATATTGTCCTTTCCTGACCTTTCCTTTTTCTCCACGGCACAGGCAGGGGGCTCCCCGCTCTCGCAGGCCGTGGACTGGCTGACCAGCCACAAAATTCCGATCGGCCTTTGGGCCAAATCCGTGGTCGACTGGCTGACGACCCATGCCTACATGGTGTTTGATGCCATCGCCTTTGCCATCGAAGGCCTGATCGACGGCATCCTCTGGTGCCTGCAAACGCCGCACCCTCTCGTCCTCGTCGCCGTTGTGACCCTGCTGGCCTATGTGGTCCGCCGCAACATCGGCTTTCCGCTGCTGGTGCTGGGCTCCCTGCTGCTGATCATCAATCAGGGCTACTGGGAAGCCACCATGGATACGCTGGCGCTGGTGCTCGGCTCGACAGCAATCTGCATGGCAGTGGGCGTGCCGATTGGTGTCGTGGCGGCGCATAACCCGCGCTTCTATGCCTTCCTTCAGCCGGTGCTCGATCTGATGCAGACGATCCCGACCTTCGTCTATCTCATTCCCGCGCTCATTCTGTTCGGTCTCGGCATGGTGCCGGGATTGATTGCCACGGTGATCTTCGCGCTGCCTGCGCCGATCCGCCTGACCCAGCTTGGTGTGTCCTCGACGCCCACACAGCTTCTTGAAGCGGGGGAGGCCTTCGGCACCACGCGGTGGCAGCTGCTGTGGAAGGTGGAGCTTCCCTTTGCCCTGCCGCAGATCATGGCCGGCCTGACACAGACGATCATGCTGTCCCTGTCGATGGTGGTGATTGCCGCGCTGGTGGGGGCCAATGGCCTTGGCGTGCCGACGCTGCGGGCGCTCAACTCGGTCAACATCGCCATGGGCTTCGAGGTGGGCGTTGCCATCGTTCTGGTCGCCATCGTGCTCGACCGTTTCTTCAAGGGCCGGTCGGGCAAGACCCGCAAGGGAGGCGCGAATGACTGAAGCTGCCGTTTCCTTCCGCAATGTCGACATCGTCTTCGGCTCTGATCCGAAGTCCGCGCTGCCGCTGATCGATGCAGGCCGCACCCGCGCCGAAATCCAGAAAGAAACCGGCCAGACGCTGGGCGTCGCCGGGGCCACGTTCGACATCATGCCGGGCGAGGTGATTGTACTGATGGGCCTGTCCGGGTCGGGCAAGTCCACATTGCTGCGCGCCGTCAACGGGCTCAACCCGGTCATCCGGGGCGAGGCGCTGGTGCGGGACGAGGACGGGCTGGTCAATCCGGCCACCTGCGGCCCGGAGCGCCTGCGCCGGTTGCGCCGCAGCCGGGTGGCCATGGTGTTCCAGCAGTTTGCCCTGCTTCCCTGGCGCACGGTGGCGGAAAATGTCGGCTTCGGCCTGGAGGTGGCTGGCATGCCGGTGGCCGAGCGGCGGCGCAAGGTGGCCGAGCAGCTTGAGCTGGTCGGTCTTGCGGGCGTTGGCGGCAAACAGGTGCACGAGCTGTCTGGCGGCATGCAGCAGCGCGTCGGCCTCGCCCGTGCCTTTGCCACGGATGCGCCGATCCTGCTGATGGACGAGCCCTTCTCGGCGCTGGATCCGCTGATCCGCGACCGGCTGCAGGATGAGCTTCTGGAGCTGCAGAGCAAGCTCCACCGCACCATCGTCTTCGTCAGCCATGACCTCGATGAAGCGGCCAAGATCGGTTCGCGCATTGCCATCATGGAAGGAGGACGGATCATCCAGCTCGGCACGCCGCAGGAGATCGTCCGCTCTCCGGCCACGCCTTATGTGGCGGATTTCGTCGCCCACATGAATCCGCTCAACGTGCTGCGGGCGCAGGATGTAATGGTGCCGCTGGAGGCTCAGGCAGCTGCCGCAGAAGACTGTTCCCGCTGCGATCTTGCTACGCCCCTGCGCGAGGTCATAGCCCTCAAACGCCAGTCGGCAGGCCCTGTCGTCGTGCTCGATGGCGGCGTGCCTGCAGGCCTCATCCGCGAGGGGGAACTGCTGGCGGCAATGGGGTGAGGGGAGGCGGGCTTCTGCCTTTCGGCCGTCATACCATTGTTAGAGCATCGGCATGACCGATAGGGATAGTGCGGGGGTGGGGCTCCTCCGCATTCGCAATTCCCTCAATCCGCCGGGCGTTCCGGGTCGCGGGCGTGGCGGAGGGCTTCGAGGGCTTTCATGCGCTGCTCGCTGCGGACCCAGTTTTCCTGGGTCACACCGGCAATCAGCGCCTCAGCAATGGCCATCAGGGCGGTTGAAGAATCCCACGGCGACGGTACGGCGACGCGGGCGGGCAGAACGTGGGCGGCAATGCGGGCGATTGGAGACATCCAGCTGTCGGTGATCAGCCCCACCGTCACCCCCTGCCGGGCAGCGGCTTCGGCAAAGCGGATGATTTCGGTCTGATAGCGGCGGATGTCGAAAACGACCAGCACATCCTTTGGCCCCATGCCGATCAGCTGGTCCAGCCAGTTGCCTTCCTGCCCGGCCACATGCTGCACGCCGGGGCGCACGATGCGCAGGTGCGCGGCCATATAGCGTGCAAGCGCATCGGTGAAGCGTCCGCCAATGAGGTGGATCGTCCGCTTTTCGTCCGCAAGCAGCCGGACAAAGGCTTCAATGTCCTTCTGCGGCAGATGCTGGAATGTCTCACGCAGGTTCTCGACCAGCTTGTCGGCAAAGGCATTGCCGCAGCCAGAGCCAGTTTCCGGCAGTGCCGGATCGCGTGCGAGCGGGGATTTCAGCTGGTTCTCAAGCTCTGCGCGCAGCCGCTTCTGGAAATCGGCAAAGCCGGGAAAGCCGAGCCTCGCCACGAAGCGCAGGATTGTCGGAGAACTGACGCCTGCGGCCTCCGCGAACTGAGCAACCGTCTCCAGCCCCAGCATCGGGTAATTGGCCAGCAGTGCCACTGCCGCCCGCCGCTCGGTGGTGGTGAACTCATCCAGCCGCTCCCGGATTTCCTCGGTCAGTGCGCGTTCCATGGGCTGTTCCCGCTTGCATCTGCCGCTTGCAGAGGCAGGTTGCACGTGTTGGCCTGATGCCGTCGTTTTGTGTTTGACACGGCTTCAAACTGTGTATCAAATCATACACACGCAGCCGGACTTCGCAAATCTGTAACAAAAAATACAAGCGTAGATCTGGCCGCCAGAGGTATCGGGAGCAGCTATGGGGCAGGCAGGGGAACCGCAGCCGGAGCACGGCACAGGTGCGGCCATTTCCATCGAGAACCGCCACGGACAGAGCGATTTTGTTCTGCTGGTTGATCACGCCTCCAACGTGATCCCGCCGGAGTATGGCGACCTTGGCCTCAGCCCGGAAGCCCGTGTTGCGCATATTGCCTGGGACCCGGGTGCACTCGGCACCGCCCGCGAGATGGCGCGGCTTCTGGATGCGCCGCTGATCTATCCGCTGGTGTCGCGGCTCATCATCGACTGCAACCGCCAGCATGATGCCCATGACCTGATCCCTGCGGTCAGCGAGACGACCCGTATTCCCGGCAATGAAAACCTGACGGACGCAGAGAAGCAGAAGCGCATCGCGCTGGCGCATGCCCCGTTCCATGCTGCGGCGGAAGCCGTGCTTGCCGAGCGTGAGGCGCGCGGACAGGCCAGCATCGTTGTTTCGGTGCACACCTACACCCCGGTCTATAAGGGCGTCAGCCGCCCCTGGGAGATCGGCATCATTGCTGCAGAAGACCGGCGGCTGGCCGATTTTCTGATCTGTGCACTCAAGTCCGAAGGCGGGCTGACGGTGGGCGACAATGAGCCCTATTCCCCCGCTGACGGCGTCTATTACACAGTGAACCGGCATGGGGAATCCAAAGGCCGGGCCTGTGTCATGATCGAGGTGCGCAACAACGAGCTGGTGACGGCGCAGCAGGAACTGCAGTGGGGCGCAAGACTCGCCCGCATTCTGGAAGCTGCGCATGCAAGCCTTGCCGGTGGCGGGGAGGGGCAAAATGCCTAAGGCAGCCCTTGCCTATATCCGCTGGGTTGATGGCTTCAATCAGGGGCTCGGCAAGCTCGTCATGTACGGGCTGTTCATCCTGATGGCGATCCTGCTGTGGTCGTCCATTTCCAAGACCTTCTTTCAGCCTTCGCTGTGGACTCTGGAAGCCGCACAATTTGCCATGGTCGCCTATTACATCCTCGGCGGCCCCTATGCGATGCAGGCGGGTGGCAGCGTGCGGATGGACCTGTTTTATGCAGAATGGTCCTTGAAGAAGAAGGCCTGGTTCGATGCCTTCACCGTCTTCCTCCTGATCTTTTATCTCGGCGTACTGCTCTATGGGGCGGTTGGTTCGGCTGCCTATTCGCTTGGCTACTTCGGTGATCAGCCCTTTCATTTTTTTGGTGAGCTGATCCAGGCCTATGTTACCGGCGGCAGCGAGGCTGCGGGCGAGGTGATGGGCTATCTGGAGCGCAGCCGCACCGCTTGGCGGCCCTATCTCTGGCCGATCAAGTTCGTCATGTGCCTCGGTTTCCTGCTCATGCTCATGCAGGCCTTCTCGGAGTTCCTGAAGGACGTTGCGCGCATCCGTGGGGAGGAAATCTGATGTCCTACGAGATGATCGCCATCCTGATGTTCTCCTCGATGATGCTGATGCTCCTCACCGGGCAGCGCGTTTTCGGGGCCATCGGCGGCATTGCCACCATCGCCTCGCTGGCCCTGTGGGGCACCGGCTCCTACGACATTCCCTTCGCACAGGCCATGAAGCTGATGGCCTGGTATCCGCTGCTGACCCTGCCGATGTTTATCTTCATGGGCTATGTGCTGTCGGAATCGAGGATCGCCGAAGACCTCTACCGCATGTTCCATGTGTGGATGGGCCCGGTGAACGGCGGTCTTGCCATCGGCACGATCCTGCTGATGGTGCTGGTCTCTGCCATGAACGGTCTGTCGGTTGCCGGCATGGCCATTGGTGCCACCATCGCCCTGCCGGAACTGTTGCGGCGCGGCTATGACAAGCGGATGGTTTCCGGCGTCATTCAGGCCGGGTCATCTCTCGGCATCCTCGTGCCGCCATCTGTGGTGCTGGTGCTCTATGCCATGATCGCCCGCGCACCCGTGGGCCAGTTGTGGCTGGCAGGTGTGTTGCCGGGCCTCATGATGGCGGCCATGTTCATCCTCTATGTGGCCGTGCGCTGCGCCCTTCAGCCCAAGCTTGGGCCCGCGCTGCCGGTGGAAGAGCGCAACATCCCCATGGCCGAAAAGCTGCGGCTGCTGACGGCCGGCCTTCTGCCCATAGGCATCTTCCTCATCATGATGGTGCCTTTCGTCAAGGGCTGGACCAGCCTCGTCGAAAGCTCGGCCATCGGCGCGATAGCCGCTTTTGCGCTTGCCATCCTGAAACGGCGGATGACGCTGCAGATCTTCCAGTCCTGCGTGCGCCAGACGCTGCTGATTTCCTGCATGTTCATGTGGATCATCCTTGCCGCACTCGGCTTTGGCGCCGTGTTCGACGGGCTTGGGGCGGTGAAGGCGATCGAAAGCTTCTTCACGGTGGAACTGGGGCTCAACCCCTGGACCATCCTGATCCTGATGCAGGTGTCGTTCCTGATCATGGGCACGTTCCTGGACGACACCGCCATGCTGGTGATCGTCGCGCCGCTTTACGTGCCGCTGGTGGCCAAGCTCGACCTCGGCCTCCCGCCCGATCAGGTGCTGATCTGGTACGGCGTGCTCTACACGATCACGACTCAGATCGCCTATATGACGCCGCCCTTCGGCTACAACCTGTTCCTGATGCGCGCCATGGCGCCGCCGGAGATCAGGCTCAGCGACATCTACGCCTCCATCGTCCCGTTTGTTCTGGTGATGCTGCTGGCGCTTGTTATCATCATGCTGTTTCCGCAGGTGGCGCTCTGGCTGCCGCAGCAGGTCTACGGATAGGGCACGGGGGCGCGAGCCCGCGTGCAGGCAAGGCAAGCCGCTTACTCCGCTTTCGGGCGGAGCCGGGGCGGAAGGGGAGGACTGAAACCGGAGCGGGCGCGGGGCAATCCGCAATGCCCGCCGCTCAGGGGAAGCCGGACATGCAACAACAATGGCCGCAAAGGCACCCGTCTGGCGCATCATGAATGTCCATCAGGGCATGACCAACAGGGGAGTTAGCAGACATGACCAGCAGACGTGAATTCCTGAAGAATGCGGGCCTTGGCGCAACTGTTGCGGCGGGCGCCACCACGCTGGCCGCTCCGGCGGTTCTCGCCCAGGCTCCGATCAAGTGGCGCCTGCAGACCTATGCCGGTCCTGCCCTCGGCGAGCACGTGATCAAGCCTGCCATCGACGCCTTCAATGCGGCGGCCAACGGCCAGATGGAGATCGAGCTGTTCTACG
The DNA here is from genome assembly GCF_036881715.1 of Pannonibacter anstelovis. NCBI lineage: Bacteria > Pseudomonadati > Pseudomonadota > Alphaproteobacteria > Hyphomicrobiales > Stappiaceae > Pannonibacter > Pannonibacter anstelovis. The sequence goes on along the minus strand of NZ_JBAKBF010000009.1, from coordinate 27,436 downwards.
CCGACCAGCTGGTGCCGACCTCCGAACTCTTCCGCGCCATGCAGAAGGGCACCATCGATGCGGTACAGTCCGATGACGATTCCATGGCCTCGCCCACCGAGGTGACTGTCTTCGGCGGCTACTTCCCCTTTGCCACGCGCTACTCGCTCGATGTGCCGGTGCTGTTCAACCAGTATGGCCTCAAGGAAATCTGGGAAGAGGAATATGCGCGCGTCGGCGTGAAGCACATTTCCGCCGGTGCCTGGGACCCGTGCCACTTTGCCACCAAGGATCCGATCAATTCCCTGGCCGATCTCAAGGGCAAGCGCATCTTTACCTTCCCGACCGCCGGCCGCTTCCTGTCGCAGTTCGGCGTCGTGCCGGTCACCCTGCCCTGGGAAGACATCCAGACGGCGGTTCAGACCGGTGAACTGGACGGCATCGCGTGGTCCGGCATCACCGAAGATTACACCGTCGGCTGGGCGGATGTGACCAAGTACTTCCTCACCAACAATATCTCCGGTGCCTGGATCGGCCACTTCTTCGCCAACATGGAGCGCTGGAACGAGCTGCCGGATCATCTGAAGATCATGCTGCAGCTCGCCATGGACTCCTCCCATCTCTACCGCCAGTGGTGGTACTGGGGCGGCGAGGCGGACCTGCGCGTCAATGGCACCAAGCTGCAGCTGACCTCCATTCCGGACGAGGAATGGGCGACGGTTGAAACCGCAGCGGCCAAGTTCTGGGAAGAGATCGCCGCCGAGTCCGAGACCAAGGCAAAAGTGGTCGAGATCATCAAGAAATACAACGCAGCCATGGCCAAGGCCGGCCGTCCGTACCGTTACGGCTGATCCACTGTCCTGCCTGCAGCGGCGCGGAGCTTCGCGCTGCTGCCTGCGATCAACGGCGGCGCGGAAGGCCGCGCCGCCTGGTTACTTTCAAGAATGAACGGAACGATCATCCAGATGGCTGCCAACATGACATTCGACGCCCTGAAACAGGCCGTTCAGGAAGGTACGGTCGACACGGTTCTGGCCTGTATCATCGACATGCAGGGCCGCCTGATGGGCAAGCGCTTCCACGCGCGCCACTTCATCGACAGCGCCTATGACGAGACCCATTGCTGCAACTATCTGCTGGCAACGGACCTCGAAATGTACACGGTCGAAGGCTATGCCTCGACCAGCTGGTCGCGCGGCTATGGCGACTATGTGATGAAGCCGGATCTTTCCACCATCCGCCGTCTCGGATGGCTGGAAGGCACGGTCATGGTGCTGTGCGACGTGCAGGATCATCACACCCACGCCGACGTGCCGCATTCGCCCCGCGCCCTGCTGAAGGGTCAGGTGGCCCGGTTGAAGGACATGGGCTTTCAGGCGATGATGGCGACGGAGCTGGAGTTCTTCCTGTTCGAGAAGAGCTTTGACGAGATCCGCAAGTCCGGCTTCCGCGATCTGGAGCCGATCTCCGCCTATAACGAGGATTACCACATCCTCGCCACCACCAAGGAAGAGCATGTGATGCGCCCGCTGCGCAATCATCTCTATGCTGCTGGCATTCCGGTGGAGAATACCAAGGGCGAGGCTGAGGCCGGGCAGGAGGAGCTGAATATCCGCTATGCCCCCGCCATGCTCTGCGCTGATTATCACACCATCGCCAAACATGCGGTGAAGGAGATTGCCTGGCAGAAGGGCCATGGCGTCACCTTCCTGCCGAAATGGCACAAGGACCGCACGGGCTCTTCCGCGCATATTCACCAGTCGCTGTGGACGCTCGACGGCAAGCCTGCCTTCTTCGATGCTTCGGACAGCCTCGGCATGTCGGCACTGATGAAGCACTACATGGCTGGCCTCATCAAATATGCAGGCGACTACACCTATTTCCTGGCGCCCTATGTGAACAGCTACAAGCGATTCCAGCGCGGCACCTTCGCGCCCACCCGCACGGTCTGGTCCATCGACAACCGTACGGCCGGTTTCCGCCTTTGCGGCGAAGGCACCAAGGGCGTGCGCGTGGAATGCCGTATTGGCGGTTCCGATCTCAATCCCTATCTGGCCCTTGCGGCCCAGATCGCGGCTGGTATTCGCGGCATCGAGGAAAAGCTGGAGCTTGCCCCGCCAATGACCGGTGATATCTACCAGGCGCAGAAGGCGAAACAGATCCCGCGCACCCTGCGCGATGCGACGGAGACCTTGCGCAAGTCGAAGATGCTGCGTGAGGCTTTCGGTGACGGCGTTGTCGAGCACTACGCCCGCGCCGGGGAATGGGAGCAGGAAGAATTCGACCGCGTGGTCACGGATTACGAGTTGGCCCGCGGGTTTGAACGCGCCTGAGAAACGCGCCGGAGAGGTGTCCGGCTGGAGCCGGGTGGCCTCATGGCATAGCATTGCCGCCTGAGAGGCGGTGTTTTTTGAGGTTATCTCATGTCTGAAATGGTGAAACTCATCTCCCCGGTCGATGGATCGGTCTACGCCGAAAGGGCGGCGGCTGATGCTGCAGCGGTTGACCGGGCGGTAACGGCGGCGAAGGCTGCACAACCAGGCTGGGCGGCAACGCCGCTGGACGAGCGCATCGGCCTCTGCCTCAAGGCGCTTGATGCGCTGCTGGCGATGAATGATGACATCATCCCGGAACTGGCCTGGCAGATGGGCCGCCCGGTGCGCTTCGGCGGTGAAAAGGGCGGCGTGGAAGAGCGCGCCCGCTACATGGCCAGCATCGCCAAGGAAGCGCTGGCGAACATTGTCCCGCCGGAGCGCCCCGGCTTCAAGCGCTACCTCAAGATGGAGCCTCTGGGCCTCGTCATGGTCATTGCGCCGTGGAACTATCCGTTCCTGACGGCTGGAAACACCATCTTCCCGGCGCTGATGGCAGGCAACGTGGTGTTGCTGAAACATGCGGCCCAGACGCTGCTGGTGGGCGAGCGCTTTGCCGAGGCCTTCAAGAAGGCCGGTCTGCCGGAAGGCGTGTTCCAGAACATCGTCATGACCCACGAGGGCACGGAGAAGCTGCTGGGGTCCGGCCTTGTCGATCATGTCAACTTCACCGGCTCGGTTGCAGGCGGCAAGGCCATTGAAAAGGCGCTGGCCGGCACCTTCGCCACCATGGGGCTGGAGCTGGGCGGCAAGGACCCGGCCTATGTCATGGCCGATGCCGACCTCGACTATGCCGTCGCCAATCTGGTGGATGGCGCCTTCTTCAACTCCGGCCAGTGCTGCTGCGGCATCGAGCGCATCTATGTGCATGAAAGCCGTTACGACGCCTTCGTGGACGGCTTCGTGGACCTGACGAAGCAGTACAAGCTTGGCAATCCGCTTGATGCGGAAACCACCATCGGCCCCATGGCGCAGACACGCTTCGCCACCTGGGTACGCGAGCAGACGGAAGAGGCGCTGCGCAAGGGCGCCAAGGCGCATATCGACACGTCCGCCTTCCCGATGGACAAGGCCGGAACGCCCTACCTCGCCCCGCAGGTGCTGACCAATGTCAATCACCAGATGTCGGTGATGCGCGAGGAAAGCTTTGGCCCGGTCGTCGGCATCATGAAGGTGAAGGACGATGCGGAAGCCATCCAGCTGATGAACGACAGCCCCTATGGCCTCACCGCCTCCATCTGGACGGAAGACCTCGATGCAGCCGAGCGGATCGGCGGCGAGATCGACACCGGCACCGTCTTCATGAACCGCTGCGACTATGTGGACCCGGGCCTTGTCTGGACCGGCGTGAAGGACACCGGCAAGGGCGCGGCCCTGTCGCAGGTGGGCTTTGCCAACCTGACCCGGCCCAAGTCCTTCCATCTGCGCAAGGAGCACTAAACGGGATTTGCGGCGCTGGCTGGACAGCTTCCGGGCGAAGCCAGATGCCGCAAGTCTCCTGAATTTGGCCGCAGCCTCTCGCCCCCCTCCCCCTTGAGGGAGAGGGGAATGGCACGGCCCAGCCTGTTCATTGTTCAACACTATCGACCGCGTTGATCCCGACGCATCAATTGACTGAAAGCCTGAACCATGACCACCGTTCCCTCTGTCAACTGGTCCTATCCGACTGCCGTGCGCTTTGGTGCCGGGCGCATCAAGGAGCTGGCCGCCGTTGTGAAGCTTGCGGGCATGAAGCGCCCGCTGCTGGTCACCGACCCTGGCCTTGCCAAGCTGCCGATGACCGCTGCCATGCTCGACCTGCTCAAGGCCGATGGCATCGAGGCCGCCGTCTTCTCGGACGTGAAGCCCAACCCGGTCGACAGCAACATTACCGCAGGCGTTGCCGCCTACAAGGCAGGCGGCCATGACGGCGTCATCGCCGTGGGCGGCGGCTCGGGCCTTGATGCGGGCAAGCTGATTGCCTTCATGTCCGGTCAGACCCGCCCGATCTGGGACTTCGAGGATATCGGCGACTGGTACACCCGCGCCGACCCGGCCGGGATTGCCCCGATCGTCGCCGTGCCGACCACTGCAGGCACGGGCTCGGAAGTCGGACGAGCCGGCGTGGTCACCAATGAGGAGACCCACACCAAGAAGGTGATCTTCCACCCGAAGATGCTGCCGTCCTACGTCATCTGCGATCCGGAGCTGACCACCGGCATGCCGCGCATGATCACCGTCGGCACCGGCATGGATGCGCTGGCCCACTGTCTGGAGGCCTTGTGCTCGCCCTTCTATCACCCGATGTCGGAAGGCATCGCGGTTGAAGGCGCGCGCCTTGCGCTGGAAAACCTGCCGCTTGTTGCTGCCAATGGTCAGGATCTGGTGGCACGCGGCCACATGATGAGCGCCGGTGCCATGGGGGCAGTTGCCTTCCAGAAGGGCCTTGGCGCCATCCACGCCCTGTCCCATCCGGTCGGCGCGCTCTACGACACGCACCACGGCATGACCAATGCTGTCTTCATGCCTTATGTGCTGAAGTTCAACCGCTCCGCCATCGAGGCCAAGATCGAGCGGCTGGCCGGATTCTGCGGGATCAAGGGCGGTTTCGACGGCTTCCTGGAGCACATCCTGAAGATGCGCTCCGACCTCGGCGTGCCCCACACCATCGGCGGCCTCGGTGTCGATGGCGCCAAGCGCGACCTGATCGCGGACATGGCCATCGTCGATCCGACCGCAGGCGGCAACCCGGTGGAACTCACCCGTGATGCTGCGCTTGCCATCTTCGACGCCGCCCTCTCCGGCGAGCTGTGATCTGCCGGTGCATATGACCTGAACTGACGGAAGGCGCGGCCTGCGAGGGCGGCGCCTTTTATTCTAAAAACCCCTCCGTCGTCATACCGGACGCAGCGAAGCGGAGATCCGGTACCGGTGAGTCAAGGCATTGAGGTTCTGGTGCCGTCAACCAATTTGCACCCCGGCTCACCGGTCCCCGCTCGCGCTCCGCTTGGCGGGGATGACGATGGAGAGGCAGCAGGTGCACAGCGCTCCTACATCGGCTAGGCTCTCAATCCAGTCTCAATCATCCCGTCAGGAAATCCCATGAACAGCGAAGATGATGCCGCCCGCCGCAAGCGCATTTCCGTGCGTGCCCGCCGGATGGTTTACGAGGGCCGCTGCACGGTGGAGGAGATCACCGTGGATCAGGCCCGCAGCGACGGCGTGCAGCAGACCATCGTGCGCGAGGTGGTGCGCTATGGCCGCAATGTGGTGGCCATCCTGCCAGTGGACCGCAGGCGCAAATGCCTGTTGCTGTGCCGCCAGCTGCGTGTGCCGGTGATGGCGGATCAGGACGACCCGTTCCCCTGGGAGGTCTGTGCAGGCCGCCTTGAGGAGGGCGAGGACGTGCTGGACGGGGCAAGGCGCGAGCTGATGGAGGAATTCGGCGTCGAGGCCAAGGGGCTGAAGCTGGCCTGTTCCAGCTACTCCAGCCCCGGCATTCTGGGCAGCCGGGTGGACCATTTCCTGTGCGACTACTCGGGAAGCGAGCGCGAGGGCGGCGGCGGTCTGGTGGAGGAAGGCGAGGATATCACTGTCCAAGAGCTGACTTGCGCGCAGGCGGCTGCGCTTTGGCGGCAGGGCGCAATCCGCGATGCCAAGGCCTTGATCCTGTTGCAGCATCTGATGCTGACAGAACCTGAGCTGTTTTCCGGCGCGGATTGATTGCACCAGCGTTTTTCATCCGTTAGCGTGCAAATCATGTAACAGCGCGGAGGGGAGAGGCGGCCTGAAACTGCGGCGCCTGCTGACCCATCTGCGAGCAGGGAGGAAGTCATGCCATTACGGACCATTGCGGCAGGGGATGTGCTGAAGCCGGCGGCCATCATTGATGGGGAGCGGGTGTTCACGCCAGACGGGCAGGTGTTCGAAAGCCTGTGCCCCTCGGATGGCAAGATCATTGCCGTTATTCCGCGCTGTGATGCAGCGGAGGTGGGCCGGGCTGTCGCGGCCGCCCGCAAGGCCTTCGAATCCGGACCCTGGCCGAAGCTGACGGCGGCAGACCGTGGCCGGTTGCTGATGAAGCTGTCGGCACTGGTGACGGAGCACCATGACGAGCTTGCCGCACTGGAAAGCCTTGATGCGGGCAAACCGCTGAAGCAGGGCAAGGCGGATATCACCGCGCTCGCCCGCTATTTCGAATTCTATGGCGGGGCGGCAGACAAGGTGATGGGGGACACCATCCCCACCGCTGACGGCTTCCTGGCCATGACCCTGCGTGAGCCGCATGGCGTTGTCGGCGGCATCATTCCCTGGAACTATCCGGCGCAGATCATGGGCCGTGTCGCCGGTGCGGCGCTGGCCATGGGCAACACGCTGGTGCTGAAGCCGGCGGAAGACGCCTGCCTCAGCGTGCTGCGCGTCGCCGAACTGGCGCTGGAGGCTGGCTTTCCGGCGGGCGTCTTCAATGTGGTGCCGGGGCTGGGCTCCGAGGCTGGCGCCGCGCTCTCCAACCATCCGGGCCTTGACTACCTCACCTTCACCGGCTCGCCGGAAGTGGGGGTGATGATCCAGACGGCAGCGGCCAAGAACCACATCGGCTGCACGCTGGAGCTGGGCGGCAAGTCGCCGCAGATCGTCTTCGATGATGCTGACCTCGGCGCGGCCTTGCCGGTCATCGTCAATGCCATCATCCAGAACTGCGGCCAGACCTGTTCGGCCGGCAGCCGCGTGCTGGTGCACAAGGGTATCTGGGATGAGGTGGTCGAGGGCCTGCGCGCCCGCATCCGTACTCTCGTTTCCGGCCCGCACAGCGCCGATCTCGATCTGGGGCCGCTGATCAACGCGGGCCAGCTGCGGCGCGTGCAGTCCTTCGTGGACCGGGCGCTCGCCGATGGCATCCCCCTGATTGCCGAAGGCGCGATTGCGCCGGATGCGTCCAGCGAAGGTCATTTCGTGCCAGCCCGCGTCTTTGGCCCGGTGCCTGCCGATCATCTGATCGCGCGGGAGGAGATCTTCGGCCCCGTGCTGTCGCTCATTCCCTTCCGCGACGAGGAAGAGGCGCTGCGCATTGCCAATGGCACCGAGTTCGGCCTTGTGGCAGGCGTGTGGACGCGTGATGCCCAGCGGGCGGTGCGGGTGGCCAAGGCCGTGCGCGCGGGCCAGGTCTTCGTTAACGCCTATGGCGCGGGCGGCGGCATCGAATTGCCCTTCGGCGGCTTCAAGAAGTCCGGTCATGGCCGTGAGAAGGGCTTTGAGGCGCTCTACGATTTCTCAGCAACCAAGACACTGGTGTTGCGTCACGGCTGACGCAGCCCTGTTCGAATAATCAGCAATTCAGGGAGGAAATCATGGCAGACCGGCTCAAGGGCAAGGTGGCAGTCATCACCGGCGCAGGCTCCGGCTTTGGCGAGGGCATGGCGAAGCTCTTTGCCAGCGAGGGAGCGAAAGTGATCGTTGCCGATCTCAATGGCGAGGCGGCAGCGCGTGTGGCATCGGAAATCGGCGAAGCCGCCATTGCGGTGACGGCAGACGTGACGGTGCGGGCCGATGTGGAGGCGATGGTCAAGGCGGCCACCGGCCATTTCGGGCGGCTGGATATCCTCGTCAACAACGCCGGCTATTCCCACCGCAACGGCTCCATGCTGGGCGTCGATGAGGAAACCTTCGACCGCATCTTTGATGTGAACGCCAAGGCGATCTATCTGGCGGCGCTTGCTGTTGTGCCGGTCATGGAAGCCCAGGGCGGCGGTGTCATCATCAACACTGCCTCCACCGCAGGCCTGCGTCCGCGTCCGGGCCTCACCTGGTACAATGCCTCCAAGGGCTGGGCCATAACGGCTACCAAGTCCATGGCGGTGGAACTGGCCCCGGCGAAGATCCGCGTCAACGCGCTCTGCCCGGTGGCTGGCGAGACGGGCATGCTGCATCTGTTCATGGGGGAGGACACGCCGGAAAAGCGCGCCCAGTTCCGCGCCTCCATTCCGCTTGGCCGTCTCTCCACCCCGCAGGACATCGCCAACGCCGCCCTGTGGCTTGCCTCCGATGATGCCGAATTCATCACCGGCGTGGCCCTGGAAGTCGATGGCGGCCGCTGCATTTGAGGATACAGGATTTCAAAAAGCGGCCGGCGGCCAATTGGCCGCCGGTCTTGTTTTCAGGAAAGCCTCAACTCACTTCCAAACCGCGCCTGCATCGGCTTTGGCGCTTTCCAGCACATAGCCGGTATCCCCGGAAAGCATGAGGCCTTCGGCGATAAGGCCGTCGGCTGCCACTTTCACTGCATCCAGATAGGCCTGCTGGTCCTTGTAGCGTGCCTTGACCGGCGTGCGGCTGTCATTGGCAGCCGCAGTCGCCGGGAAGGGCTGGTAGCTGCCGGTCAGGCTGCAAAGTTCACCTTCGGCAAAGTCCTTTGCACGCAGATTCCAGCCTGCGTAGGAGCCGAGCGGAGCTGCAACGGCGGGAAGGCGTATACCGCCAAGCGGAATGCCATCCTTGTCAACGGCAGGAACATATTCCGCATAAGTGGCACCTTGCAGCGGTGGCTGAACGGAATGGTCCATCACCCGCAGCGTGTTGAACTTCGGGCGTGCCGCAACGCCGTCAATGATCGGCAGCTTGAGATCGTCCAGCTTGACCAGTGTTTCATCGGAGAATGTGGGGTAGCGGCTCGCAGGCGGGGCTTTGTCTTCCGCCACCCAATCCTCCATCGCAGCATAAAGCGCCCGCATGACCGGTGCCGCACTGAGCGGGTTCGTAGGATTGACGCAGGTCTTGCTCATTTCGGATTTGAGCCCCCAGCCGTTGAAATGTGGCGCGCCTGCCAGGAAATAGAGCCTGACATTGTCCGGCATTGCCAGAGGCTCTCCTTCTGGTGACGTTGATACCAGATAGGCACGGCCCTGCCAGAACTCGGTTGAAGTATCCGAATGCATGATCTTCGGGCAAGTGTCCGTCGCCATGCAGGTGCTCAGAATGCTCTCGCGCCTGTTTGTGAGCGGATCTGTTGTAAGGGCATAGGTGAAGGGAAACTGGTCACCAGGATAGTCATGGTCTTCATGCTGGCGGGAATAGCGCCCGGGCTGGGCAAAGCGGTAGTTGGTGAAGGACTTGCGCGAGCCCGCAATATGCGCCATCGCGCCGTCGAAAACCTTGTGCCCGCCCTCATCGGCATTGAAGCCCTGGTAGATGAAATCCCGCAGGAAGCGGCCTGACTGGGAAATGCCCATGCCGACCGTGTGCTTGATGCCGGTGAGCGGGTTTTCTGCGTCATGGCCTTCGTTGCCGCGCAGGAAGGAAATCACATCCCGTGTTGCGGCAAAGGCGAGGCCTAACGGTACGCTGCCTTCCGCCGGATAGACGAAATCATAAATCGCCCCTGCATCCAGCCCGGCAGGGCGGGTGATCTCAATTTCGGTATTGCTGACATATTTGAAGGTGAGGCCTTCGGGTGTGGCTGGCGCATCCTCCGGCGTTGCACGCACCGTCAGGCGTGCCTTTGAGGGATCAAGATCGGCCGCCGCATAGGTGAGGGGGATTTTTCCCGTCTCGCCGGGCTTGTCAAAGATCATCTGCTCACGGGACGTACCCTTGACGCCCGGAAGTTTCGGCAAGGTGATGTTGATGCCTGCCTCAGGTACATCGAACTGCCAGCCGCTCCAGACAACCGTGCTGCCCCGGTTCATGAGAAAACCATCACCCGCATCTTCTGCCTTGGCGGGCACGCCTGAAGCTTGCGCGCGGTTGAGCAGGGTAAAGCTCAGATTCCGGCCACGGTTGGGAACTTCATAAAACAGGAAAGGCGACTGCTTTTTTGCATCAGCCGGACGCAGGATGAAGACCTCGGTGGTGAACTCCACTTCCCCTTTGGCGTTGCGGGGTGCCTTGTCCAGATCCACAATTCCGGCATTGGCCGGCGCATCCGGGTCAACGGCGATCGTGGCGATAGCGTCGATCCGCTCATAGGCGCCGGTGTCTGCGAAAGTGGCGCCTTCAAAGGCGGGGCTGGTTGACTGTATCTGAAACCCGGTAACGCGGGCGTTTGCGTTGCCGGACAGAACCGTTGCTGCCAGGAGAACCGCTGGCAGAGCATGTTTTCCTCTCATGATTTTTCTCCTCCCTTGCGCTTGAGATCGTCAAGCGCAAGGGATCGTGGGACACCTCTGCGCACAGAGTCAATGATGTTGTATACGTGATAATGTTTCCGTGCATTCGAAGTGGGGTCAGGGAGGGAAGACAAGGACGGTTTCTGCGGCTTTGCGGCTTGCAGGGTTGCGTGCGGATGGCTGATCTTGTTCGTGGAACCGGCGAACTGAGGATTCTTTTTCTCCCCCTTTTCAAGGTTTGAAAAACGATGCCCGGCATAATCGCCGTGCAACCGCTATTGTGCGTGTCATCATTGATGCAGGAGTGCCTTCATGTCCGGTACCGGATCAGCATCCGGCGGCGAGTCCCGCGAGAACAGACGCCACAGGCGTCTTGACGTGTTCCCGGCCTTTCACAAGGTTGCGGACCGGCGCGTTGTCGTGGTTGGCCATGGCGGCGAGGCGGCGGCGAAGGTGCGGCTGCTGGGCGAGACCAATGCGCTGATCGAGGTCGTTTCCGCACACATCGAGCCGGAACTGGCCGAGGTGATGGAGATGGTTGGGGCCACCCATGTGGTTGAGGATTTCCGTCCGCGCCATCTCAACGGTGCTGCGCTGGTGTTTTCCGCCCGTGAAGATGAGGTGCTGGACCGTGCCGTGGTGCAGGCGGCGCGCATTCTCGGCGTGCCGGCCAATGCGGTGGACAAGCCGGAACTTTGCGATTTCTACACAGGTGCTCTCGTCAACCGTGCGCCCATTGCCGTTGCCATCACCTCCACCGGTGTCGGCCCGGTGCTGGCGCGCCACATCCGCGCCCGCATCGAAGGCATGCTGCCGCGTGCGACGGGGGATCTTGCCCGCCTTGCTGAAAGCCTGCGCGACACGGCAGCGAAGGTGCTGACCGATGGCGCGCTGCGCCGCCGCTTCTGGGCGCGGTTCTTTTCCGGTTCCGTTGCTACCAATCTTTACGCCGGGCGCGCCGACGCCGCCCGTGCCGAGGCACAGCGCCTGCTCAACAGCGCCACGGATGACCGGGGCTTCGTCTGGCTGGTGGGTGCTGGCCCCGGCGCTGAGGATCTTCTGACCCTGCGCGCCCAGCGGCTGCTGCAGGAAGCGGATGTGATCGTGCACGATGCGCTGGTGCCGGACCCGGTGGTCGCCATGGGCCGCCGCGATGCGCAGCGCATTTCCGTTGGCAAGCGCAAGGGCGCCCATTCGGTGCCGCAGGGCGAAATCAACAAGGTGCTGGTGGAACTGGCCGAAGCCGGGCACAAGGTGGTGCGGCTGAAAGCGGGTGATCCGCTGGTGTTTGGCCGTGCGGGTGAGGAAATGGAAGCGCTGCGTGAGGCCGGGATCGGCTTCGAGGTGGTGCCGGGCGTGACGGCGGCCTTTGCGGCAGCGGCCTCCGCGCAGATTCCTCTGACACTTCGGGGCGTCGCATCCACGCTGGTGTTTGCGACAGGACATAATGCGGAGAGCGAAACCCTGCCAGACTGGGCCAATCTCGCCCTGCGGGGCTCCACCGTTGCGGTCTATATGGGACGCAGCGTGGCGGCGGCCGTGTCGGTGCGGCTGATGGCGGCAGGGCTGAAGCCCACGACGCCGGTGGCGATCATCGAGAACGCGGCCCATCCGGACGAGCGCCAGTTTACCGGAACGCTGGCCGACCTGCCGCAGCTTGCCGGGCGCAAGGATGTGAATGGCGCCGTGCTTATGGTGATCGGCGAGGCCGTGGGCCATGGCGTGATGGAAAAGGCCGTGCCGATTGCGGCGGCGGCAGAAGCGATCAAGGCGGCCTGACGCGGGCCTGCCGGAATTTTGCAGGCAGCGGGCAAGCCCGCGCCTGATGAGGAGAGAGGCATGAAGGTGATCACCGCCAACCGTCTGATCGACGGCGAGGTCGTGTTTCAGGGCGAAAACGGCGCCTGGGTCGAGCTGATCGGCGAGGCGCGTCTGCTCGAGGGCAAGGACGCAGTGGCCGAGGCGCTGGCGCTGGCGGCAAAATCGGTCGCCTCGCGCGAGATCGTCGACCCGTACGACATCGAGATCAAGGACGAGGATGGCAAGCGGGTGCCGGAGCGCCTGCGCGAGAAGATCCGCGCCGCCGGCCCAACCACCCATCCCGCCCTCGGCAAGCAGGCCCGTTCCTGAATAGAACGGCCTGAGTGAAACAAAGGCGCTGGTGCACCGGCATCCGCCCTGCCAGATGACAGATTTTCGGCGCAGCCCGGCTGCCGCCCTGGAGACGCAACATGTACCGCTACGATGAATTTGATCAGGCTTTCGTCAAGGAGCGCACCGCACAGTTTGCCGATCAGGTGCGCCGCCGTCTCTCCGGCGAGCTGACCGAGGATGAGTTCAAGCCGCTGCGCCTGATGAACGGGCTGTATCTGCAGCTTCACGCCTACATGCTGCGCGTCGCCATTCCCTATGGCACGCTGAACAGCCGCCAGATGCGCCGCCTGGCACACATCGCCCGCACCTATGACAAGGGCTATGGCCACTTCACCACGCGCCAGAACATCCAGTTCAACTGGCCGAGCCTGAAGGACACGCCGCGCATTCTGGAAGAGCTGGCGGAAGTGGAGATGCACGCCATCCAGACCTCCGGCAACTGCATCCGCAATGTGACTGCCGATCATTTTGCCGGTGCTGCCGCTGACGAGATCGCCGACCCGCGCCCCTATGCGGAGATCCTGCGCCAGTGGTCGTCGCTCCATCCGGAGTTCTCGTTCCTGCCGCGCAAGTTCAAGGTGGCCATCACCGGCGCTCCGCATGACCGCGCGGCGGTGCAGGTGCATGACATCGGCCTGCAGCTGACCCGCAATGACAAGGGTGAGATTGGCTTCACCGTCTTCGTCGGCGGCGGGCTGGGCCGCACGCCGATGATTGGCCGCAAGGTGCGCGATTTTCTGCCCGAAGAGGATCTGCTGGCTTATTCGGAAGCGATCCTGCGCGTTTACAATCTCTATGGCCGCCGCGACAACAAGTACAAGGCGCGCATCAAGATCCTCGTCCACGAGACGGGCCTTGAAGAGCTGAAGGCCGATATCGAGGCCGAGTTCGAGAAGATCCGCTATGGCGTGCTCCGCCTGCCGGATGAGGAAGTGCGCCGCATCGAAACCTACTTTGCGCCTCCCGCCCTGGAGCCGCGCAATGCGGTCAGCGCCAAGGTGGAAGCACGTGTGGCGGGCGATACTGCCTTCGCACGCTTTGTTGCGCACAATCTCAACCCGCACCGGGTGCCGGGCTACACCAGCATCACCATCTCCATGAAGCCGATTGGCGGCATTCCCGGTGATGCGACGGATGCGCAGATGGATGTGATTGCGAACCTTGCCGAGGCCTATGCCTTTGACGAGATCCGCATCAGCCACGAGCAGAACGTTATCCTGCCGCATGTGGCGCTGGATGATCTGCCGGAAATCTTCGACGTGCTGGTGAAGAACGGCCTCGCCGAAGGCAATGCCGGGCTCATCACCGACATCATCGCGTGCCCGGGCATGGATTACTGCGCGTTGGCGACGGCCCGCTCCATCCCGGTGGCGCAGCGCATTTCCGAACGCTTCGGCGCGCCGGAGCGGCAGAGCGAGATTGGTGAGCTGAAGATCAAGATCTCCGGCTGCATCAACGCCTGCGGCCATCACCATGTGGGCCATATCGGCATTCTCGGCCTCGAAAAGAAGGGCGAGGAGTTCTACCAGATCACGCTCGGCGGATCGGCCAACGAAAGCTCGTCCATCGGCGAGATCATCGGCCGCGGCTTCTCCTCCGACGAGGTGGTTGATGCCATCGAGACGCTGGTGGATGCCTATCTCGGCCTGCGCCAGTCCCCGCAGGAGACCTTCCTGCAGGTGTACCGCCGCGTTGGCGAGGATCCGTTCAAGGAGGCCCTCTATGGCTCTGAGTGAGTTAAGCGGTCTCGCCTTGGATCCGGAACTGGGTGCTGGCGCGGAAGCGCTGGCCTTTGCCCGGCAGTATGAAGGCGAGAGCCCGCAGACGGTCCTGCGCGATGCCATCCGCAATCACTATGCGGGGCGTATTGCGCTCGTCTCCAGCTTCGGCGCGGATTCGGCTGTGCTCTTGCACATGGTGTCGGTGGTTGACCCATCCACGCCAGTGATTTTTGTCGAAACGGGCAAGCATTTTCCGCAGACACTGCGCTACCGCGACCTGCTGGTGGACCGGCTTGGCCTCACCGGCGTCAGGGATGCAAGGCCTGATCCGGAGGCGCTGGCGGCAGTGGATGCCGGCGGCATGCTCTGGATGAGCGATACCGATGCCTGCTGCCACGCCCGCAAGGTGGTGCCGCTTGCGACCGCGCTGAAGGGCTTTGATGCCTGGATTTCCGGCCGCAAGCGCTTCCAGAGCAGCACCCGCGCTGCGCTGCCGGTGTTTGAAGTGGAAGAGGGCCGGGTGAAGGTCAATCCGCTGGCCAGCTGGACGGCTAGCGATATTCTGGCCTATGCCAAGGAACATGATCTGCCGCCGCATCCGCTGGTGGCGGAAGGCTATCCCTCCATCGGCTGCCTGCCCTGCACCAGCAAGGTGGCGCCGGGTGAAGACCCGCGCTCTGGCCGTTGGCGTGGCCAGGAGAAGACCGAATGCGGCATCCATCTGTCTCTGGGCGCTTCCGGCGCCGGTCCTGTGACCGGCGCCTGAGACGGATGCCTGAGATGGATACCTGACGAATTTTGCGAAGGACGCACTTGATGACCTCGATCTACGCCAATGGCGGCTTCACGCAGGAAAGCTGGGAACGCCTCGACAAGGACGCTGAGCTGCCAGCCCATCCCTTTGCAGATGGCCTGAAGCTTCTGGTGCCGCAGGCGCGCTTTCTGGCGGATGCCGATACATTCCTTGCGATGGCCGCTGATATCGCCGTTCTGGTGAGCCCGGGTGATGACGTTGAGGCGCTGGCGCCCTTCGCCGCCCGCCTGCCGCGCATTGCGGTGGAGTTCCCGAAGTTCAGTGATGGCCGGGGCTTTTCCTCCGCCCGCATTCTGCGCGAGCAGATGGGTTATGAGGGCGACATCCGCGCCATCGGCGACTTCATCCTCGACCAGATCCCCCTGATGCTCCGCTGCGGTGTTTCCAGCTTCGAGATCAGCAAGCCGCATGTGGAAGCTGCGCTAAAGGCGGGCATCTGGCCGGAAGTGACCCATTATCTTCAGCCGGTCGGTACCGTCACCGAAATCCCGGCTGGTACCCGTCCCTGGGCCCGCCGCCCCAACAGCGAGCGTAAACTCACCACGGGCGCCGTGGTGGAGTGAGGCGAGGGGTGGCTTCCTGGCCCACGTGCTGTTCTTCCTGATTGGTAAGTCAGACGCCAGCTCTTCTGCCTCTTGAGCTGCTGCATACACACATCAGATCCGGAAACTGCCCGCAATGAGGCGTTTGCTTTTCGGGAGGCGCCTGCCGCCCCCCTCCCCCTCGTGGGGAGGGGTTAGGGGTGGGGGGAATGCCTTTCCGTCTTGGCAGAGTGTCCAGGGATTTCAGACAGCTGGCCCTCGTGATGCCTCTTCGGAAAAAGTTCAATTTTTCAGATCTTTGCAGGCTCGGAGCCCCCCACCCCTTACCCCTCCCCACCAGGGGGAGGGGGGCGGAGAGGCCCTGTCACAAATCAGATGCATCACTGCGGGCGGTGTTCGCACCTGATATGTTAATCTGGTAGCTCACCCTGAGGGGGGAGAGGAGTTGGGGCCTGACTGGCAGTCCGTTTCCAGCACCTTCCCTCAATTGCAGAAACGCACGAAATCCCTCACCCCGGTCCATCCATCGTCGCAGCTGCCGATTTGACAGAGAGGGTGACGAGGGCGATGGCGGGGTCGTCGGGGGAGGTGATCATGGTGAAGCCGAGGGCTTCGCACATGGTCAGCATGCTGGTGTTTTCCTTCAGCACCTCACCCTTGATGGTGTCGATGCCATCCACCTCCGCATAGCGGATGATCAGCTTCATCAGCGCCCAGCCGAGCCCCCGGCCCTTCAGGTCCGAGCGCACCATCACCGCATATTCGCCGGTCTTGTGGTCCGGGTCTGCATGCAGGCGCACCACGCCGAGAAGATCGCCCGTCTCCGGATCGATCGCCGCCAGCGCCATGGCACGGGCGTAGTCGAGCTGGGTCAGCCGTGACAGGAAGCGGTGGTCGAAGTCCTTCACCGGTGCAAAGAAGCGCAGGCGCAGGTCTTCCGGCGACACCTGCTCGAAGAAGGCGCGGAACAGATCCTCATCTTCCGGACGGACGGGGCGGACGAAAACCTTCTCACCTTCTCTGAGCGTCAGCGTCTGTTCCCACTCCTGCGGATAGGGGGCGATGGCAAGGCGGGAAGAGCCGGCACGTCCCGCCTGCACCGGCGCCTCACCCACCACGATGCGCGCATCCAGCGCCAGCACGCCCTGCGGCAGGGCGACCAGCGGATTGATATCCAGCTCCCGCACCTGCGGCAGGTCGATGGTGATCTGCGACAGCTTCATCAGGGTGAGGGCGACGGCCTGCATGTCCCGTTCCGGATGGCCTCGGAAGGCGGGGAACAGACGGGAGACACGGGTACGGCGGATGAGCTGGTTTGCAAGGTTGAGGTCCAGCGGCGGCAGTTCGAGCGATACATCGCCGGAGACTTCCACTGAGGTGCCGCCCTGTCCGAATGCGATAACCGGCCCGAAGGAGGGGTCATCACCAAGCCCTGCGAAAAGTTCGAGCCCGTGTTTGGCTTCCAGCATCGGCTGCAGGGTGAAGCCCTCGATCCGCGCCGTTGGATGGGTGCGGGCCACGAGATCGATCAGTTCCTGTGCCGATTGTGCAGCTGCATCGGAGCTTTCGATGCCAAGGCGCACGCCATCGATGTCGGACTTGAAGGGCAGGGCGGTGGACCAGGCCTTGACCACGCAGGCAGGATGGCGCTCCAGCAGGCTGCCCGCCATCTGCCGCACCTGATCAATGGTGCGGGCGAGATGGGTCTCGATCATCGGCACACGGTAGGCAAAGAGCAGGGCTGCCGTTTCCGCTGGATCCAGCATGCTGCGGCCCTCCTTCAGGGCGGCGGTGACGATGGCGCGGGCATCCTCCACATCGGGCGAGAAGTCCGACGGCAGGCTCGGCGGAGAAGCCATCAGGGCTTCCTGCGCCTCGGCGCTGCGCTTGAGGTAGAGGATGCTGCGCACAGCTTCCGCCGGGCTGGCATAGACCGGGACGCGGGCGAAATCGAGGGAGGCACGCGGCAGCGGATCTTCCCCCACCATGGCGGCAACCACGGCCTTGCGGCGGCCAAGGCGGCGCTTGTCCTTGTCGGCGGCATTGGCAATAGCGCGGGCCACATCTTCACCCGGCACAAAGGGATTGGGCGCCGCCAGAACCAGAACGCCGTCCACGCTTGTGCTCGCAAGCATGGCGGTGACGGCCTGTTCCACGGCTTCGGGCGCGGCACCTTCCGGCAGTGTCAGCGGGTTGCCGGGCTGGGTACCCGGGCGGATCAGCGGCTGCAGGCTGTCTAGGGTTTCTGCGTCCAGTTCGGCCAGCTCCGCCCGGCCGTCCTGCAGCCGATCGGCGGCAAGGGTGGCAAGGCTGCGGCCATTGGCGATGACGCCAAGCCTCTGGCATTTCGGCACTTTCAGCCGGGTAAGGGTCTCCACCGCCTCAAACAACTCGTCTAGGTCGGCAATGCGCAGGATACCGGAGCGCCGCAGGGCGCTTTCATAGACCGCATCCGCACGCGTCAGCCGCCCTGCATGGGTGTTGCCGCTGGCCGCCGCATCGCGGCTGCGCCCGGAACGGATCAGGATGATCGGCTTGCTGCGTGCTGCCGCCCTTGCGGCAGAGAGAAACTTGCGCGGATTGTGCACCGCTTCCACATGCAGCAGGATGGCGCGGGTGCGGTAATCGGAGGCGAAATAGTCGATCAGGTCGCCGCCATCCACATCGCTGCGCTGGCCAAGGGAAGCAACTCCGGAAAACCCGATCTTGCGGGACGAGGCCCAGGACAGGATGCTGTTGACCACTGCGCCGGAGCGGGCGATCAGCGCAAGATCCCCTGCTTGGGGCGCCTCGCGGGTGGCCAGAAGATTGAGCCCGGCATGAGGTGCGGCAACGCCAAGGCTACCAGGGCCGATGAGGCGAACTGCATGCTGACGGGCCGCCTGCATAGCGGCGGAAACCGTCGCTTCGGACCAGGATTCATAGCCTGCCGACTGCAGCGCCACGGCCTTCACTCCGAGCTCCGCAGCCTGGGAGATCGTTGCGGGGGCTGCTTCTGCGGGCCCGAGGTAGATCAGCAGGTCCGGCGTGAATGTCAGGTCCGCGATGCTGGCAAACACGGGCCAGCTGTCGGCCTCATCGGGCGCCTCCAGATTGATCAGCGCCGTCCGCCCCCGGAAGCCGGAGGCCTGCAACCGGCTGATGATCAGGCCGGGCAGTGCGGCGGCCTGGGCATTGGGCCCGTGGATGGCAAGACTGCCGGGTGCGAAGAGGCCTTCCAGATTACGGATGGTCATGGTCTGAACACTCCGGCAGGACGTGTGATCGGGCTGCGCGGGCGAAGGGTGCCGGGTGCGGCCTCAACAGTCAACAGTGCCAGTTGCAGGCACAGCCTTTCAGTTCCCTCTCCCCCTCAAGGCCACCAGCTTCACACATCGTATAAGAAGAGGCCGCAAGCGCTGCTTTGATACTGGAAAAGGCAAGCATTTTCAGGTTCTTACTGCTCTGACTGAAGCCTATCGGTTCCCCTCAAAGGGAGGGGAACCGATAGGCCGTGCCTCTGAAGCGACCGCTGCCCCGTCAATGCGCCATCAGCACCGGCACGGTCATGGCGGCGAGGATGTCGCGGGTGGCGCCGCCGAAGAGGAATTCGCGCACGCGGCTGTGGCCGTAGCCGCCCATCACCACCAGATCCTTGCCGTTGTCGCTGACATAGTTCAGCAGCGTCTCGGCGACACTGGTCTGGGTGTTGGTGATCACGTCCACGGTGACGTTGAGGCCGTGGCGGGCCAGATAGGTGGCCATGTCGGCGCCCGGTTCACCGGCCATCTTCGAGCCCTTGTTGATGATAAGCACGGTCACTTTCTTCGCCATACCAAGGATCGGCAGGGCTGCGTGGACGGCACGGGTGGCAGTGGAGCTGCCGTCCCAGGCAACCAGCACATTCTCGAACTTCGGGGCCGGAGCGCCGATATAGGGCACGATCAGAACCGGCACGCCGCTTTCAAACAGGGCGGTTTCGATCAGCAATTCGCGCATGGGTTCCGGCTGATCCGGGTTGTCCTGCCCGACGACGATCAGGTCCGTCAGGCGGCAATGGCGCAGCACCGGCTCCATCGGGCCGCCAGTGATGACTTCGGCCAGCCGGCCTTCGGATTTCACGCCGCCAAGGCGTGCCAGCTCGTTAAAGGTGTCCAGCGACGCCTTGGCGGAGGCCAGCGCAAACTGCCTGCTCTGCTCGATGAAATCGACCGGAACAGGAGCTGCCGCAAAAGCCGGCACCACGGGTTCATAGGAAAGGGCGAGGCCGGTCGCATGGGCGTCGCAGCGGGCAGCAAGCTCGATGCCGTATTTCACGGCCTGCTGTTCGCCCGACAGATCGGTCACCATCAGAATGTCTCTCAAAGCCATTTCAAGTCTCCCGTCGCTTGGCCCCTCATGAGCCCTTCAGGTCTCACGTTAGGCTGGCAAGCATGACCGTACATTGACACGGGTCAATCCCGATATTTTCAACCCTTGATCAGATCCGGCTGCTCAAGGAAAGAATGCCGCGCGGAACGTGTTTGTTCCGCGCGCTGCTGTGACGGGAAAAGAAATGTCTCAGGCTTTGGCAGCTTCTGCGGCAGCACGGATCTGGCTCAGAGAGGCGGCTGGCGTGAGGGCTTCCGGATCGAGCTTCAGATGCAGCAGCGACAGCTTGCCGCTGGCCCGGGCCCGCTCGAACGCCGGGCCGAAGTCTTCCGTTGCCGTCACTGTTTCCGCATGTGCGCCATAGGCGCGGGCAAGGGCGGCGAAATCCGGGTTCTCCAGTTTCGTTGCCGAGATGCGGCCCGGATAATGCCGCTCCTGATGCATGCGGATGGTGCCATACATGCCGTTGTCGATGACAAGCACGATGACGGCTGCTCCCTCCTGCGCCGCCGTGCCCAGCTCCTGAATGGTCATCTGCAGGCAGCCGTCACCGGCAAAGCAGACCACATCCTGCTGCGGGAAGGCGAGCTTGGCAGCAATTGCGCCTGGCAGGCCATACCCCATTGAGCCGGAGGTGGGAGCAGCCTGCGTGCCAAACTGGCGGAAACGGTGGAAGCGGTGCAGCCAGGTGGCATAGTTGCCCGCGCCATTGGTGAAGATCGTGCCGGGAGCGGCGTTGGCCTCCAGATAGTCCATGACGCCTGCCATCTGCAGCGCGCCCGGCGTCTGCGGCCTGGCGCCCGACCATGCGAGGTAGTCTGCGTGAGCCTCTTGAGCGGTGCCCGCGCATTTGTTGCTGGCCGGCGGCTGCATCCCTTCAGCCGCCTTGCAGAAGGCGGTGGGGGAGGCGTTGATGGCAAGGCTTGGGCGGTACACACGGCCCAGCTCGTCCGGGTCCGGATAGACATGTATGAATTGCTGCGAAGGCTGGGGAATGTCCAGCAGCGTGTAGGACTGGCTCGGCATTTCAGACAGGCGCCCTCCCACCAGCAGCACCAGATCGCTGGCCTTGATGCGGGCGAGCAGCTTAGGATTGGCGCCAATGCCAACGTCACCTGCATAATTGGGATGCAGGTTGTCGAACAGCATCTGACGGCGGAAGGAACAGGCAACCGGCAGTTCAAAGCGCTCGGCAAAACGGGTGAAGGCAGCCACGGCCTCTGCCGTCCAGCGGCTGCCGCCGAGAATGGCGATGGGGCGCTCTGCCGCCCACAGGCGCTTTTGCAGATCGGCCATCTGGGTCAGGCCGGGGTGGGTCTCCACCTGTTTCCACGGCTCGGGCTGGTTTACATCGGCCAGTTCCACCAGCGTGTCTTCCGGAAGGGCCAGAACGACGGGTCCGGGGCGGCCTGACGTGGCCACATGATAGGCGCGGGAGATGAACTCCGGCACCCGGTCTGCGTGGTCGATCTCAGCAACCCACTTGGCGATGCCGCCGAACATCTGCCGGTAGTCGACTTCCTGAAACGCCTCACGCTCGCGCATGCCGCGTTCGATCTGGCCGATGAAGAGGATCATCGGCGTGGAATCCTGCGCCGCCACATGCACGCCCGCAGAGGCATTGGTGGCTCCGGGGCCCCGGGTGACCATGCAGATGCCGGGCCGGCCCGTCAGCTTGCCATGGGCCTCGGCCATCATTGCTGCGCCGCCTTCCTGACGGCACACGGTGACCGGGATATTGGCATCATGCAGGGCATCGAGAACCGCGAGATAGCTCTCGCCCGGCACGCAGAACACGCGCTCCGCCCCATGGGTTTCCAATGCTTCCACGAGGAGCTGACCGCCGGTCTTCTGTGCCATATCCGTTTTCCCGCTGTTGTTGCAGATGCGCAAGGCTGCGCGAGCCTGCCTGATCTATAACGCAGGTGGATGGGAATTGGCACGGCGCAGGACACCGGCTCCGCACGGCTTTTTGCAATGACTTCATTCCATATCAGAATGAAGAGCCGCACGGAGCCAGAATTTCATCAAGGATCACACGGGAAGTACGGTGACTACCTGGAATGTGTGGAGCTCTCCGTCTTCATCGCGGATCGACACATATTCCCCCGGCTCGAAGGCGTGGGAGCCGAAGCGGTAACCGGCTTCATCGTCATCATCGCCGTCAATGTCATAGCGGAAGGCCCAGGAGCCGCCGGGACGGTGGACCAGATGGCCGATCTCTTCCTCCTCGCTGCCCCAGAAGCGGCGGACGCGGCAATGGTCGCGTGCGGCTTTCCATGCCACGGCATCGATATGGCCCGTGCCGTCCAGCGGCGCGGTGAACTCATAGCCATGGTTTGCCGAGCCATTGGGGAACTCTTTGGTCCGGGCGAGGTTCAGTCTTATCTTCTTCAGGCAATGGCTTGCGGTCATGGACGCGTCCCTCCTAGCTTCTTCCGGCGTTCTGCCGGTTCTTCTGACCCCAGACTGGCACAGGACGGCGGCGGGTCATTGAGCAGGATCAATTCGGCAGGCCGGTATCTGCCGCATGGTGAAAGCTGCTGCCGCAGCGGAAATGGGAGACGCACATGCCCCTGCCAGAACGCCATCAGCCGGATGATCAGACGGAAGCCTATGCCTTTCTCGATACGCTGGTGCGGGCGGAGCCCGGATCGCGGCGGATCGACACCCACGCCAACACGGTATTTCTGATTGGCGGAGATGCCTACAAGATGAAGCGCGCCGTACGTTTTCCCTTTCTGGATTATTCGGCGCTTCCCTTGCGCCGCCGGGCGGTGACGGCGGAACTGACCCGCAACCGCCTGTTTGCGCCGGAGCTTTATCCGGGTGAGACAGCGGTGATACGGCGCACGGACGGAACGCTGGCGCTGGGCGGGGAAGGGGAGCTTGTGGAGCCGCTGGTACACATGCGCCGCTTTGATGAAAGTGCCACGCTGGACCATGTGGCGGCCAGAGGACCGCTGCCGCAATGCCTCACCTCGGCGCTGGCGAGAACCTTTGCCGCTGCCCATGCGCTGGCGCCAGTGCGGGATGCGGCGGAGTGGTTTGCCGGGCTCTGCAGCTACGGCGTGCAGAATGAGGCTGCCTTCCGCGCCGCGCCGGAACTGTTTCCACCCCGTGAGGCCGGGGCGCTGGTCTCCGCCACCCGTGCCGCGCTTGACCGTATCAAGGATCTGGTGCTCCAGCGCGGGGGCAAGGGGCTGGTGCGGCTGGCGCATGGGGATGCGCATCTCGCCAATGTTGTGCTGATTGACGGTGAGCCGGTGCTCTTCGATGCGGTTGAGTTTGACGACGGCATTGCCACCGGCGACGTGCTCTATGATCTGGGGTTTGCGCTGATGGATCTGATCGAGCGAGGCCAGGCGCCTGCGGCCTGCCATCTGCTCAACCGCTATCTCGATTTGACGCAGCTGCCGGAGACGGGCGAGGGGCTGGCAGTGCTGCCGCTTTACATCTCCATGCGCGCTGCCATCCGGGCCAAGATCGCGGCGGCCAGCATCGTCAACCAGCAAGAGGCGGCACTGGCCGATGCGCAGCGCAAGGCGGCGCGGGCCTATTTTGCCCTGGCCTGCCGGGCGCTGGAACCGGCCACGCCCCGCCTCATCGCCATTGGCGGATTGTCAGGCACCGGAAAATCAACGCTGGCGGGGCTGATTGCACCGCATCTGCTGCCACTGCCGGGCGCCAGGGTGCTGCGCAGCGATGTGCTGCGCAAGCGCATTCTGGGCCTTGAGGAGACCAGCCGGGCACCGGCCTGCGCCTATACGCAGGAGGCGAGCGATACAGTCTATGCGGCGATGATGGCAGAGGCACGGGCAGCGCTTGCGGCCGGGCATAGCGTCATTCTCGATGCCGTGCACGCAAGGCCGGGCGAGCGGCAGGCGGTGGCGGATCTGGCTGCGCTGATGGAACTGCCGTTCACCGGGCTCTGGCTGGAGGCTGAGGAAGCCACGCTCAAGGCCCGCGTGAGCGCCCGAAAGGGTGATGCGTCAGATGCGACGGTAGAGGTTGTCTCCCGCCAGTTGACCTATGATCTGGGGCCGGTGGACTGGCAGGTCATCGGGGCAGGCGCAGCTATCGATGACACGCTCGCTGCAGCACTCAGGGCGCTCAGGCTAGAACCCTAAAGCGCGTGCGCCCGCCGCTGCGGCAATGGCCAGCACCACCGCTACGATATCCTTGCGCAGCACTGCCATCACACCGGCGGCAACCAGGAGGCACAGGGCGGCGGGCACTCCGCCCTTCAGTGCGATGGGGAGGATCGTTGAAACGATGATCGCCCCTGGCAAGGCTTCCAGCCCCCGGCGGATGCGCGGGGTCAAAGGCACCTGCCCCATGACCCAGTAGCCTGCGGCACGCATCAGATAAGTCACGCCGGTCATGGCCATGACCGTCAGGAAAAACAGGAGATCGACGGAGAAGGGGCTCTCAGCCATTCGGCGTCTCCGTGTTCCTCTCTGCTGCGGCGTCAGCGGCATTTGGGTCGCTGGCATAGGCCCCGGCGATGGCGCCTGCAATGGCTCCCGTCAGCACGAACCAGTAGCCGCCGATCAGCTGCCAGCTG
Organism: Pannonibacter anstelovis; assembly: GCF_036881715.1. NCBI lineage: Bacteria > Pseudomonadati > Pseudomonadota > Alphaproteobacteria > Hyphomicrobiales > Stappiaceae > Pannonibacter > Pannonibacter anstelovis. The sequence continues at coordinate 2,856 of NZ_JBAKBF010000009.1, read as the reverse complement.
GCAAGGGCAACCACTGCGGCAACGCCCCAGCTCAGCGTCTGGCGGCGGCCCTTCCACAGGGGCACCAGCATGGTGATGAAGAGGGCGGGCATCACCAGATCAAGGCCCCAGCGCTGCGGTTCGGCAAACAGCTGGCCGAGGAAATAGCCCGGAATGACGGCCACTGCCCAGAGCACCCAGATCAGCAGTCCGCTGCCGAGGTAAATGCCCCAGTCGCTGCCCCCGCCGGCGCGGTAGCGCAGGGCAAGCAGCCAGTTCATGTCGGTGAGGAAATAGAGAGAAGGATAGACCTGCCAGGCGGGGGAGGCTCCAAGCCAGGGCCGCAGCGAGGCACCCAGCAGCAGCATGCGCAGGTTGACCGCTGCGGCGATCCCCGTCATCGCCAGCAGGACGGCAGGCGTCACCGGGTCACGGTAGAGCTCCATCGCCACAAACTGCGAGGCGCCCGCAAAGACGAAGGCGTTGATCAGCAGGGTTTCGGCCAGCGTCAGCCCCTTTTGGGCGCAGACCGTGCCGAACACGGCCGCAAATGTGATGATGCCCGGAACGAGCGGCAACGTCTGCCGCACGCCGAGCATCATGCCGCTTTGGGTAATAGGGGCGCTGTTGTCCGTCATCCTGCCATTACGCTGTAGATCATCCTGGCTCCGGTAAAGGCAAGAAATGCAGCGAAGACGAGCCTCAGCTTGGCTGGCGGCAAAGTGTGCGCCAGCTTCGCGCCCACGGGGGCCATGAGAAGCGAGCCAGGGATGATCAGAATAAAGCCAAGAAGATTGATATAGCCGAGTGAAAACGGCGGCAAGTCCGGATTGCCATAGCCGAAATAGATGGAGCTGAGCGTGCCGGGCACAGCGATGATGAGGCCGATGGCTGCCGCCGTGCCCACGGCCTTGCGGATCGGATAGGAAAACAGCGTCAGGATCGGCACGCCCAGTGTGCCGCCGCCAATGCCCATCATCACCGAGACGCCGCCGATAAGGGCGCCCAGCATCTCGCGGACAGGTGAGCCGGGCAGCTGGTCCGAAAGGCCGCTGCCTTCCTTGCGCAGCACCATGTTGGCAGAAACCAGCAGCGCCACCGTGCCGAAGACCAATGACAGTGCGCCGCCGCTGAGATTGCCGGCCAGCGTTGCGCCAGCAATCACGCCCGCCGAAATCGGCAGCCACCAGCGCTTCAGCAGCTCCATATCTACGCTGCCGCGAGACCAGTGCGCTCTGGCCGAGGAGTAGCCCGTGGCGACGATGGTGGCGAGCGACGTGCCGACTGCCAGATGCATCACGATTTCCTCCTCCACGCCGACCAGCGGGAAGACATAGTAAAGCACTGGCACGATGACGATGCCGCCGCCGACTCCAAGCAGGCCCGCCGCAATACCCGCAATCGCTCCGGTGGCCAGCAGGGCGGCAGCCAGCGACGCCAGTTCCATGATGTTCGCGTTATCCATGAGTGTCCGTATCCTCGAAACAGCCGCTCTCTGCGGGCCGCAATGTCCGCAATAATGCATTACAGTTCCATTATTGTATACAATTTATACTACCTGAAGGGCTTGCCGGGTGCCAAGGAGGATTTGCCGCCCCGCGATGAACGGGTGAAATTTCAGGCCGGAGAAAGTATATCCTGGGTTACATTAAAAAAATAATGCAACTTATGAGAATATATGCTGAAGTATGAGCGAGTTGCCCGATTGCCGAAGTTCAATGCCAACATTTAAGTGCGAACTATTTTTTGATTGCGGTGATTTCTCATATCATAAGTCTAAAGTAGGCATAAATGATACTGTAATCAGTTTTAGTGTACGGCGTTTTGTTCATATTTTTTATTGAAGTGACTTATCAACTTTAGTTTTTACTATATTATCGTTAATTGGATTAGTGAAAAAACTTATTATAGAAAGAAATTAATAAGTTGTTAAGTGGTAATTATTTAAGAGCGATTGTGGAGGAATGGTCTTGCAGGGGTAAATGTTGTGGGTATCTCCGTTCGTACAAAGCTCTTCAGCGGCTTCGGATTGTCAGTCGCCGCTCTTATTGCCGTCTCCTATATCGGTTATGACGGCTTGCAGCTGGCTGCTCGTTATTTTGTACAATATCGCTCAGCGGCCATTCAATCTGAAGTGGTGTCTGATGTTTCTTCTTCTCTCACCGAAATGCGTCTGGCTGTGGTCCGGTTCATGGCGCAGCCAACCAGCGAGAGCGCTGCAAACGCGGATGAAGCCATTGAAAAACTGAAGGGTGCGAAAGCGCAGGCGGCAAAGTCTCTCGCTAACGCACCTCTTTACGCTGAACTGCGTGACGCTGAGCGCTCTGTCGACCGCTATATCGAGACTTTCGTCTCCTTCAGGGGGGAGATGGCAAAGGCCGGCGAGAATGTGAAAGCCATACAGACGGCGAACACCGAGTTCAACACGCTGCTTTCGCAGATCATAGCAGACAGCATTACTGGCCAGAATGCTCAAGTGGCCACCGCAGCAGTGCGGGCGCAGGAGCAATTTCTGTTGTCCCGCCTCTATATCGCCCGCTACGGCCTGACGGCTGGCGGCAGTGATCTGGAGCAGGTCAAAACACGTTACGCTGCCGCAGAAGAACAGCTGAAAGCCGCAGCTGATGCGCCTCAGAGCCCAGAGCTTGCCCAGCAGACAGCAGGTCTGCTTCCGGCATTCGGCAAGGTCAAGGCGCAGGGTGCCCTGTTTGAAGCGAGCGTCAAGGCTGCCGACTCGAAGCGGATGGAGATCCTTACGCAAGTTGGCCCGGCCACTTCTGCCGTCTATCAGGCGATTGAGGACAAAGTTCTAGCGTCACAGAACGAGATTGGGCCGAAGGCGCAGGCGGGGATTGACAACACCCTGTCCACGACGCT
>NZ_JBAKBF010000008.1:163144-241614 GCF_036881715.1 Pannonibacter anstelovis | reverse complement strand
ACCACACAACCCTCCCGCTCCAAACGGCCCCTCACACGTAAAAGACGACCAAAAATGACAGCACGACGGAAAACGGCATAAACACCGGGCCAGACCACCACATTGCTGACGCCGGTTTCATCCTCCAGCGTCAGGAAGATGACGCCTGAGGCGGTTCCGGGGCGCTGGCGGGTGATGACGAGACCAGCCACACTCACCTGCCGCAGATCAGGCCGCATCAACTGATCGTTGGCCGTAATGCCCGGCAGCGCGGGGCGCAGCAGCTCCATCGGGTGGGCACGCAAGGACAGGCGCAGGGCGGCGTAATCCTCCACTACTTCCTCTCCCAGCGACATGGAGGGCAGGGCAACCTCAGGCTCGTCAATCGCTTCCCCGTCCATGCCGGAGAACAGCGGCAGGGTGCGGGCCTGCCCGAGCGCCTTGACCTGCCACAGGGCAGCCCGGCGGGTGAGGCCAAGGCAGGTCAGCGCATCGCCTTCCGCCAGCCGCTGCAGCACATCTCCCCGGAGTCCTGTGCGCTGCCAGATGGTTTCCACATCTGGATAGCCGTTGCCCCGGCTGGCGGCGATAGCCTGGCAATCCGCCTCGCGCAGTCCCTTGATCTGACGGAAGCCGAGACGAAGGGCCAGTGCGCCGTCGCTGCGCCGCTCCAGCGTGTTGTCCCAGTCCGAGTGGTTGACCGAGACGGGCCGCACCTCCACACCATGCTCGCGGGCGTCACGCACGATCTGTGCCGGAGCATAGAAGCCCATGGGCTGGGCATTGAGCAGGGCGCAGGCAAAGATGGCCGGGTGGTGGCATTTCATCCATGCCGAAGCATAGACCAGCCTGGCAAAGCTCGCCGCATGGCTTTCGGGAAAGCCATATTCGCCAAAGCCCTCGATCTGGCTGAAGCAGCGTTCGGCAAACTCCGGGCTGTAGCCATTGCCCAGCATGCCGGAGATAAATTTGTCCCGGAACGTATGGATCGTGCCCATGCGCTTGAAGGTGGCAAGGCTGCGGCGCAGGCGGTCGGCCTCGCCGGGAGAAAAACCAGCCGCGACCACCGCAATCTGCAGTGCCTGTTCCTGAAACAGCGGTACGCCCAGCGTCTTGCCCAGCACTGTCTTGAGCGCTTCGGACGGGTATTCCACCTTCTCCCTGCCCCGGCGGCGGTTGATGTAAGGATGCACCATGCCGCCCTGGATCGGGCCTGGGCGGACGATGGCAACCTCGATCACCAGATCGTAGAAGACACGCGGGCGCATGCGCGGCAGGAAATTCATCTGTGCACGGCTTTCCACCTGGAAGACGCCAATGGCATCGGCCCGGCAGAGCATGTCATAGACTGCCGGATCCTCCTCCGGCACGCTGGCCAGTGTCAGCGCCTGCCGTTCATGCCGGGCCAGAAGCTCAAAGCCCTTGCGCAGGCAGGTGAGCATGCCGAGGGCCAGCACATCCACCTTGAGAATGCCGAGGGCGTCGATGTCGTCCTTGTCCCACTCGATGACGGTCCGTCCTTCCATCGCGGCATTTTCGATGGGGCACAGCTCGTCCAGCCGCTCACGGGTAATGACGAAGCCGCCCACATGCTGCGACAGATGACGCGGAAAGCCGATGATTTCCGCAATCAGTTCCAGCGTCATCGACAGCCGCCGTTCCGACGGGTCCAGCCCTATCTCGCGCAGACGCGCCGGATCCGGCGGGCCGCTGGACCAGCCCCAGCTCTGCCCGGCAATCGCGGCCAGCACATCCTGCGACAGGCCCATGACCTTGCCGACCTCGCGGATGGCGGCGCGGGAACGGAAGTGAATGACGGTGGCGGTAAGCCCGGTACGGTGGCGGCCATAGCGCTCGTAAATGTGCTGGATCACCTCCTCGCGCCGCTCGTGCTCGAAATCGACATCGATATCCGGCGGCTCGCCACGCTCGGCGGAGATAAAGCGTTCGAACACCATCAGCGTGGTGCCGGGTTTTACCTCGGTGATGCCAAGCGCATAGCAGACGATGGAATTGGCCGCCGAACCGCGCCCCTGGCAGAGGATGCCCCGGCTGCGGGCGAACTGAACAATCTCATGCACCGTGAGGAAATAGGGCGCGTATGCCTTGAGGCGGATCAGCGCCAGTTCCTTTTCCACCTTGGCCAGCGTGTCCGCATCCGCACCATCGGGAAAACGCTCGCGGCTTTCGAGGCCCGCCCGCACCAGTTGCTCCAGCCGGGCTTGCGCATCTTCGCCGCTGCTGACCTCTTCGGGATACTGGTAGCTGAGGTCATCCAGCGAAAAGGCGCAGCGGGCGGCTATCTCCAGCGTGCGGCGGAGCGCTGCCGGATAGCGGGTGAAAAGACGGGCCATGCCGGCGCCGTCCTTCAGCCGCCGCTCCGCATTGGGCAGGGCGCGGCGGCCGAGGGTGGCAATGGTGCAGCCCTCGCGCAGGCAGGTTAGCACATCCACGAGCGCCCGGCGGCCCGCCCGGTGCATCAGCACATCGCCAACGGCCACCATCGGCGCAGCGGCCGTCAGCGACAGACGGTAGAGCGCATCAAAACGGATCTGGTCCTGCCCATCGTAGCCGGGCGCGGCCCCGGTGTAGACATGACCGGGGAAGTGCTGGACCAGCCGGTTCAGAACGGTTTTAACATTCTGCATTGTTTCTGGCCCTGCGGTCAAAGGATCCGGCGGCAGGGCGATGAGGATGAGGCCGTTGCCCCATTCCATCAGATCGGCGAGATAGAGCGTGCAGCTGCCCTTGATGGCGCGGCGCTTGCCAAGGGTCAGCAGCCGCGACAATCTTGCATAGGCGGGTTTGTCTACCGGCAGGGCGACGAACTCCAGCGGGCAATCCACCAGCGTCAACCGTGCCCCGATGATCAGCTTTGGTAAAACGGGGGGGGCTGCGGGGGGCTGCTCCGCCTGTTCCCGGTGCCGCTGTCCGCCCGGTTGCTGGATGTTTCCATCCTGCTTTCCCATGTCCTGCCTGCTTGACGGATCAATGCGCCGGTGGGACCGGACAGCCGCATGCGGACGGCCTGTCATGGGATGCAGCGGTGTCTCTGCGGGCCTTGCCGGGGCGCTGCCTGCTGCGGCGCTTGTTGTCTTGTCCGCCAGCCGCCGCCGCAGCTCGCGCAGGGCCACATGGGCCCGCACCACGCCCGCAAGGCTGTTGCGGTCGGTAATGGCGATGGCCTGCAGCCCCAGTTCCGCTGCCCGCAACACCAGCTCCTCCGGGTGCGAGGCCCCGGTCAGGAAGGTGAAGTTGCTGGTGACGCAAAGCTCGGCATAGCCAGGGCTCAGTGCTTCAGGCAAATTCGCCATGGACGTACCATCCCGGGTTCTGGGGCGTGTGGAACAGCCAGAGGCGGCGGCCCTCGAGGGTTTGGACGAACCAGTAATCGCGCAGGCCCCGGCGCCATTCTGGATCATCCAGCCACCATTCCGGCGAGAGGCGCTCCGGTCCGGAGGCGCGGCCAAGGGTGAAGCGCATGCGCCGCCAGGAAAAACGGGCTGGCGGCGTTGGCCCTTGCGCCGTCAGCGGCTCGGGCGCAAACAGGATGAGCGGACGCCGCGGGCCGCAGCGGGGAAAGGGCTCTGGCTGGCTGAAGGCCGCAGGGGCTGCCAGATAGCTGCGCTCCGGAATGTGACTGTCTGCGGGCAGATGGCGGCGCACTGCGTCAAAGCCCAGACGGTTGCCGATGCGGGTGATGAGGTCTGCGAGCCTTCCTTCCGCTTCCCCCTCACCGGCGCTGGTCAGCTGCTGCGGCCGCATTTCCTCCACGATGCTGACGGTCATGCGCAACTGGTCGAAACCGAAGCCGGCATCCACCTTCTCGATCGTGCGGGCAAACAGGCGGGCGATGGCGGCGGGATCGCGCATGGGCCGGGCAAGGCCCACGTCCAGCTGCGCCAGGTCTCCATCCACCCGCCGCAGTTCCACACGCAGCCGCCGGGCGCCGAGATTGACGGCGGCCAGCTTTTCGCAGAGCCGTTCGAGCAGACGGGTGAGACCGGCCATCACGTCGCCGACGAGGCCGATGGGCTCCGGCAAGGTCATGCGGGCGCCGAAATGCGGCGGCGGACCATCGGGGGAAACGGGCTCTCCGGCAAGGCCAAGTGCCTGATCCAGCCGCAGCATCAGTGAGGCGCCGAAGCGGCGCGCCAGCGGCGCGCGCGGCACCTGCGTGAGATCGCGAATGGTGCGCAGGCCCATCTGCTGCAGGCCGTTTTCCGTCTCCCCGTCGATGCGCAGGGCCGAGGGCGGCAGGGCGCCGATGGCGGCCAGCGCCTCACCCGGCGGGGCAATGCCGCCGCCGTGGCGTGAGAGCGCATAGGCCGCCCCGCGCGTTCCGGCAATGGCGGCGGACACGGTCAGTCCGGCGCGGCTGAAGCGGTCCTGAAGATCAGCAAGAAGGCCCTCCTCGCCGCCGAAGAGATGCGGCACGCCGGTGATGTCGGCCACCAGCCCGTCCGCGCCATCGCGCCCCACCATGGGGCCATAGCGCCCGGCCCATCGGCCAAGAGCGGCCAGAAACTGCCGCTCGCCAGGCAGGTCTGCCGGTTCGCTGACAAGCTGCGGGCACAGGGCCCGTGCGTCGGCAAGGCTCATGCCGCGGCGCAGTCCGCGCGCTTCTGCCGCCGTATTCAGGCAATGAATATGCTCGCTGTTGCTGCGGTTCAGGCTGACAGCAAAAGGCCCGTCATGAGGCCGCAGCCTCAGGATGCGGTCGCTCGCCAGTCTGGGAAACCAGATGCACAACACCCGCCGTGCCAGAGCTCTTGTCATTCAGGCGCACCGTCCAGCTGCCATTTGTTCCTCTTTTGTTCTTTATAAGTGACCAGGCTTGCAGAGTCGAGTCCACCTCGTCCCACAGGGGCACGCAGAGCCAGCGGGTTTCGCTGGCGTTGCTGCCGCCCTCCTGTCCGGTGACGAGCAGGCCCAGCGTGCGCCCGCTTTCTGCGGCCAGCTGCAGGCGGCGGCCCTGCGTCAGGGTCAGGGGCTTTTCCGTCAGGGTAATGACCGCATGCACTGCGCCGGAGCGCAGCGCCTCTTCCATGCTCCACAACTGATCCGTTTGCGTGGGGGCGAACACGGTAATCAGGCGGCTGGGGTCTATCAGCGGCGCAACGCCCGAGGGCAGCAGTCCGCCGCGCAGATGGGTGGGCACGATCAGCAGCACCGCCTTGTCCGTTCCCTTGCCCTCACGCGGTTGCGCCGCCTGCAGCAGCGCAAAAGCCAGCGCTGCCGGGCCTGAGGCTTCATGCACCCGGTCCGGGGCCAGAGCGGGAAGGGAGACTGACGGACTGTTGCTCATCACTCGGCAGAATTGGGGTAAAACGTGAACAAGCCTACCTATAGCCTGAAAGCAGCAGCGAGTCTCCCTGTTGAATCTGGCAGGGTATTTCCGGATCTTCGCCACGAGAGGGAGGCTCTTCAAAACGGCGAGGCAAGCAATCGTTCCAGCTTCAGTGCTGGCTGGCGGGAAGCTCCACCACGAGCCCGTCCATGGCCTCGCTGACGGTGACCTGGCAGGTGAGGCGGCTTTGCGGGCGCGGGTCGATGACGCATTCAATCATCGCGAGCTCCATCTCTTCCGCCTCCGGCAGAGCGATGCCCTGTCCCTCGGGGATGTAGCAGTGGCAGGTGCCGCAGGCGCAGGCACCGCCGCATTCGGCGGCGATTTCCTCGATGCCATGAGCAACGGCGGCACTCATCAGGCTCTGGCCGCTTGCGGCCTCCACTTCGGTGCGGGTGCCATCGGCGGACTGGAAGATGATACGGGGCATGGGGGCGTGTCCGGTTGGTAGCTGTAAAGGCTCAGGCAGGAGCCAGATGCAGGTTGAGGCGCTTGGGTCCGCGCACGGACAGGCCGCGCTTGTAGTCCACCTGGTCTTCGGCCAGTTCCAGCCTTGCGCAGCGGCGCAGCAGGGTGGCGAAGATGATTTCCATGTCCAGCCGTGCCAGATGGTTGCCCAGGCAGAAATGCGCGCCGCCGCCAAAGGCCAGATGCCGGTTGGGCTTGCGGCCCGCGTCAAACCGGTCCGCATCGGCAAAGGCCGCCGGGTCGCGGTTGGCCGCGCCATAGAGCAGGCCGAACTTTGTTCCGCGCGGATAGGTTGTGCCGGCGATGGTCACGTCCTCCGTCGCATAGCGGTGGAAGAAGGGCAGGGGCGATTCGAAACGGAACATCTCCTGCACGGCGGTGGGCAGCAGGCCGGGATCGGCCTTCAGCCTCTCCCGCTCGTCCGGAAAGCGGAACAGGCAGTGCATCCCTGAACCCAGCACGTCGATGGTGGAGCCGTGCCCGGCCATCAGGATGAGCATGCACGTGGAGATGAACTCGTCCTCGCTGAATAGCCCGGAGCCTTCAGCGCGGATCAGCTCGGAAATGAGATCCTCGCGCGGTGCCTTCAGCCGCTCGGCCTTCAGCGCGGTGAGATAGGTGTAGAATTCGGTGGTCGCGGTTTCGGCCAGCTGCTTGCGGGCGTCCGACCGGTCGATATCGAAGAACTGGACGATATTCTCGGACCAGATGCGCAGCTGCGGGCAGTCCTCATCCGGCACGCCGAGCAGCCGCCCGATGATGTGGCCGGGCACCTGCGCTGCCAGATCTTCCACAAAGTCGATGTCCCGCTGTTCCAGCAGGCGGTCCACCAGCCCGTCCACGTAGGCCTGAATGCTGTCGCGCAGTTTGGCGATCATGGCCGGGGTGAACAGGCGGAACACGGCCTTGCGCAGCCGGTCATGCACCTCGCCGTCGCTGTCCAGCAGGCTGAACTGCACGAAGCGCGAATGGTGGGGCATGTCGTGCCAGTTTCCAGCGCGCTTTTCAGCGGCGATCTCTTCAGGGCTCGCCAGCCCGTCCAGCGAGCGCACCATGCGCTTGTCCATGACGATGGCCGACACATCCTCGAAGCGGGAGGCGAGATGGATCTTGAAATCGGGGAACCACGTCAGCCCCTCGCGCGCCCGCAGCTGCGCATAGGCGGCATAGGGATCCGCCGCAAAGGCAGGCTCCAGCGGCGCAAAGACAAACTCACCCTGTGACGGCGCTGCGCCGCTTGCGGAACCTGACATGATAAAATCTCCCTCAAGGCGCGGAAGATAACCTCTGAAAACCCGGGCGAAAATGCAGGATCGACGCAAAAGCTGGACAAAACTCGCAAGGTCCCGCATCGTCGGGGCATGATGGACGAGCGTGAAGAGATCGCCTTTCACACCCCCGGTGCGCTGGCGGCGGTGCTTCCCTATGCGCTGCAGGCGGCCGGTCACGGGCTGGCGCTGCCCGGCGCAGAGCCGACGCGCAAGCGCTACCGCGATCACGTGCTGCTCATCGCAACGCAAGGGCAGGGCTGGATCGAGACGGGCGGTGCCACACACGCGGTCCTGCCGGGCATGGTGGCCTGGCTCGACACATCAAGGCCTTATGCCCATGGCGCGGAGGGGGAGGGCCGCTGGCGCTATTACTGGCTGGGCCTGCGCGGCGCCGGGCTTGATGCGCTGCACCGGGTGCTGGATGTGGCGCGCCAGCCGCTGTTTCTGCCTGATGGCGGCAAAGACATGGAAGCTGCGTTTGCGGCTGTGCTGCAGCTGGCGCAGCAGGGCGGACCTGCGGTGGACGCTCTGGTGAATGCGCAGGTGGCGCTCATTGTTTCACGGCTGGCGGCCGGACGTCCGGTGGATGAAGGGGGCTCGCAGGATCCGCGTATCGCCGCGCTGATGGAGCGCCTGCGCGCCGGTCTTTCCCATCCCTGGCGAATCGGGGAGCTGGCGGCATTGAGCGGGCTCAGCCCTTCCCAGCTTTTCCGGGCCTTCCGGGCGGCCACGGGCACGACACCGATGGACTTCCTGCGCCATGAGCGCATCACGGCCGCCAAGCGGGCGCTGACGGAAAGCTCCGGAACCGTGGCAGAGGTTGCCGCCGCCTGCGGCTATGCGGATCCCTATCACTTCTCCCGCGACTTCCGCCGCCTCACCGGCCTTCCGCCCGCACGGTTCCGCAAGGGCGCTGGCTTTTGACGGATGGCGGATGTGCGGCCGTGAGTTGGCTGACATCGAACTGCCCGGAACACCGTAAGGCGCTATCCAGTATCACTCTTCCCCGCTACAAAGCAGCCATTGTGGACAAGGAAGGCAGGACTGATGCAGACACAGGTGTCCACTCATCTTATCCATGAGAAAGACGGCAAGCATCTAATGATCCGGCGTGCTGGCAGCGCCTACTATCCCGGCTTTCTCAGTCTTGTTGCCGGTCATGTGGAGCCGCCAGAGACCCCGCTGGAAGCCCTGGTGCGCGAAGTCGAGGAGGAAATCGGCGTGAGGCTGTCTCCCGGCGATGTGTCCTTTGCCAAGGTATTGCACCGCCGCCTGCCGGGCCGGATCTATATTGATTATTTCTTCAAGGCACAGTGTATGCCCGCTGCCTGGCAGATCTGCGAGCCTGACAAGATTTCCGAAATCGGCATGTTCGATCCTGGTGCCTTGCGTGGCCAGATCGTGCCCTATGTGTGGGCCGCGCTCACCAGTGCGCAGGTCTATCAGGAGTTTGAAGAGAGTGACGGCACCTGACGTATGAAGCCTTGAAGTTTCTGCAACGGGAAATTGCCCGTCAATGCCCTTCAGGCTCTGCCGGTCAATCCAGTGTTGTCTTTCGGCTTTGTTCCGCCGCTCACCTGAACGTGTTCACATCCTTAACGCGCCGGTAATAAGTTCGGTTGATCTTGACGCATATCCATGCGACCACCCGCTCTGGGGGGCTCAGGACCGCAAGCTGAAGATACTGTCAGAATGAGTTCGCTGTTCCATCTGCCCGGCACATCCATTCAGAACCAAGGCCGTTCGAGACAGGGTCTCCGGCCCTTGCGCAAGCTTGCCATTGCGGGTGTGATGGCGCTTGCCCTCGCCGGCTGTGCCGGATCGGATTACGAAAACCTGTCGCGCAATGCGCCGCGCCTTTCCAGTGCCACGATCTCCGAAATGGCGAAGAAGGACATGAAGCCGGAAAGTCCGGTGCTTGTCCGCATCTTCAAGAAAGAGAGCGAGCTGGAGGTCTGGAAGGTGGACAAGACCGGCCGCTACGCCCTGTTCAAGACCTATCCCATGTGCCGCTGGTCCGGAAAGCTGGGGCCGAAGCGGAAAGCCGGTGACCGTCAGGCGCCGGAGGGCTTCTATCATGTGTCGGCGGGGATGCTGAATCCGCGGTCGCAGTATTATGTCTCGTTCAATCTGGGTTATCCCAACCGGCTGGAATCGGCGCTTGGCTATACGGGCGATGCGCTGATGGTGCATGGCGCCTGCTCGTCTTCCGGCTGCTATGCCATGACCGATCAGGCCGTAGGCGAGATTTATGCGATCGTTGCCAAGGCCCTGGCCTCCGGTCAGCCAGCCTTTCAGGTGCAGGCCTATCCTTTCCGCATGACGGCGGAAAACATGGCGCTGCACAGGTCCGACCCGGAAATGTCCTTCTGGCGGACGCTGAAGGAAGGCTACGACAGTTTCGAGCTGACGAAGCAGCAGCCGAAGGTGGCCGCCTGCGGCAAACGCTATGTCTTCAATACCGAATTCAAGAATGGCACGCCGCGCAATCCGCTGGCGCCGTGCCCGGAGGTGGCCGTGCCGCCGGAGCCGGAACTGGTAGCTCAGCTCGAGGCGGAAAAGCTGAAGGTGGACGAGGCGATTGCCTCAAGCCGCCGCGAGCATGTGTCGTCCTATATGGACGGGGGCATGCATCCGAGCTTCCGTGAGCTGCTGCGCCGCGACGGACCGGAGATTCTGGCTGCCCGCACCTCCAACCGCGCCTATCCGGTCAGCCGCCCGGAAGCTGCGCTGGCTGACCCGTTCAAGATGCTTGTGGAACCGGTCGACCGGCACGTGGGCAAGGACTGAACGCTGTTCGGATGTATGAACGGGGAGCCTTGGCTCCCCGTTGCTGTTTCAGGCTGGCACCTGCCGGAGCTGGCGGCCTGCGGTGAGGCTGGAGACAGCGGCAACGATCGAGGCCGTGTCGATGCCGAAGTGGCGGTAGAGATCGCCGATGGTGCCTGTCTGGCCGAAATGCTCCACACCCAGCGCCAGCGTCTGGTGGCCGCACACGCTGCCAAGCCAGGAAAGTGTGGCCGGGTGGCCGTCGATCACCGTGACCAGCTTGCAATGGCGCGGCAGGTTCCACAGCAGGCGCTCTGCATGGCTCGCCGGGCCAAAGGGCGGCAGCTCGCCCTTGCGGCGCATGCGCTGCGCCGCCGTCCAGCCGGAATGCAGGCGCCCGGCGGAGGTGACGGCCAGCACGGCCACATCGCGGCGGCCTTCGCCGACATAGCCAGCAGCGGCAATCGCCTCCGGCGCCACGGCGCCCTGATAGGCAATCACCACCTCGCAGTTCGGCCCCGGCGGGCGCAGCCAGTAGGCACCGTTGATGACATCGCTGGCGAAACCTTCACCTGCCGGAAGCGTGGCCTGCTCGATGGGCCTTGTCGTGAGACGCAGATAGACCGCACCGCCCTTGGCATCCGGCAGCAGGTTCGCCGGATCAGGCGCAGCGTCACCCTCGCGCTGCATGTAGTCGAAGGCCCAGCCCATGATCAGCGCCAGTTCGGTGGCAAAGGCAGGCTCGAAAGAGGCGAGCCCGTCCTGCGACATGCCGATGAGCGGGGTGTTGATCGACTGGTGCGCGCCGCCTTCGGGAGCGAGTGTCACGCCCGAGGGTGTTCCTGCGATGAGGAAGCGGGCATCCTGATAGCAGGCGTAGTTGAGGGCATCGAGGCCGCGGCAGACGAAGGGATCATAGACCGTGCCGACTGGCAGCAGCCGCTTGCCGAAGAGGGGCGAGGCAAGCCCTGCGGCTGCAAGCTGCAGGAAGAGGTTCATCTCCGCAATGCCCAGCTCGATGTGCTGGCCTTCCGGGGCAAAGTCCCATTTGGCGGTGGACGGAATGTTCTGGGCGCGGAAGAGATCGGCTCTGGCGTTTCGCGCCCATAGTTTGCGCCGGTTGACCCAGGGGCCGAGGCCGGTGGTGCCGGTGACGTCCGGGGACAGAGTGACGATACGCTCCGCCAGATCGCTCTTCTGGCGGCCGATATCATCCAGAATGCGGCTGAAGGCCATCTGGGTGGAGGTCTCGCGTTCGGCCGAAGGCGCAGGCAGGGCAGGTACGCTCACCCTGTCACTGGTGCGGTGGCGGCGGCCTGCGGCGAAAAAGGGTACGGTCTTCAGGAAAGCCTGGAGCCCGGCCTTGTCCTTTACGCCGGCAAAAGGCTCCCATTCCTGCCCCTCCGGCACGCCCATATGGGCCTGCCAGTCCTGCATCTGCGCCTTGGTCATCAGGCCGCCGTGGTTGTCCTTGTGCCCGGCAATCGGCGTGCCCCAGCCCTTCACCGTATAGGCGAGAAAACAGACCGGCCGGTCATGCGTGATGCTGTCGAAGGTCTGCGCCATGGTTTCCACGCAGTTGCCGCCGAGGTTTTCCATCAATGCAGCAAGCTCTGCATCACTGCGCCGGGCGATGAGGGCAGAGACCTCGCCCTGGTCACCAAGGTCATCCATCAGCCGCTGGCGCCAGACCGCGCCGCCGCTGAAGGTGAGGGCGGAGTAGAGCTGGTTCGGACAGGCGTCGATCCAGGCGCGCAGGCGCTCGCCGCCCGGTTCGGCAAAGGCGGCGCGCTGCAGCACGCCATATTTCACCTTCACCACATCCCAGCCGAAGGCCTCGAAGATCTTTTCGATGCGGGCCCACAGGCCCTCATGCACCACGCCGTCAAGGGACTGGCGGTTATAGTCGATGATCCACCAGACATTGCGCAGGTCGTGCTTCCAGCCCTCCTGCAGGCACTCGTGCACATTGCCTTCGTCCACCTCCGCATCGCCCATCAGCGCAATCATGCGGCCCTGCCGCAGATCCTTGCCCCAGCTCTTGCCGGAGATGTAGTCCTGCACGATGGAGGCGAAGGAGGTGATGGCGACGCCAAGACCGACCGAGCCGGTTGAGAAATCCACGTCATCCACGTCCTTGGTGCGGCTCGGGTAGCTCTGCACGCCGCCGTAACCGCGAAAGTTTTCCAGTTTCTCGCGAACGATGTTGCCCATCAGGTACTGCATCGCATGGAACACCGGCCCGGCGTGCGGCTTCACCGCCACCCTGTCCTCAGGCCGCAGGGCCGAGAAGTAGAGCGCCGTCATGATCGACACCATCGAGGCGGAGGATGCCTGATGGCCGCCGATCTTGATGCCGTCCGCCTTGGGCCGCAGATGGTTGGCGTTGTGGATCATCCAGTGCGACAGCCAGAGCAGGCGCTGCTCGATGGTCTTGAGATGCTGATGGGACATGGTTGTTCTCTCCTTCCGGCATTCCATCATGTGATGAGGCGGGGGAGCGAGTCCTTGCTATTTCCGGCTTTCGGATGCAGTGTTTTGCCGGTTTTCTCCAATTTCGGATGTTTAGTGGTGGAATCAGTCAGGATTGACGAATTTGATGTCCGTATCCTGCGGGAGCTGGGCGCCAATGGCCGCCTGACCGTGCAGGAGTTGAGCGAGCGGGTGGGGCTGAGCCCGACGCCGGTGGCAAGACGTGTGCGCCAGCTGGAGGCGCAAGGCATCATCACCGGCTACGCGGCCCTCATCGACGAGGCGGCGCTGGGCTTTTCCGTCTCCGTTTTCGTGTCGGTGAAGCTCGACCGGCAGGTCGATCAGGCGCTAGCCCAGTTCGAGGAGGCAGTGCGCACCTTTCCAGAGGTGGTGGACTGCTGGCTTATGACCGGCAACCGGGACTATCTGCTGCGGGTGGTGACGGATGGCCTGGCGGGATTCGAGGCCTTTCTCACCGGCCGGCTGACGAAGCTTGCCTGCGTTTCCAGCATCGAAAGCTCCATCCCCCTGCGCCGCGTCAAGTCCGGCATCAGCCGCACGCCATAGGGCCAGTGGGCCGCAGCCTCCTGATTTGCGCAGGAGGCTGCTTTCGCGACGCCTTTTCAGAGCCGCCGGACATCGGCAACACCGACGCCCTGATCTGAAGACCAGACGACCTTGCCTGTCTGCTCAAAACCACCGGCCCGGTGCACCGTGATGTTCTGGCCGGGTTTCAGGGCGGGAACCGGTTTCAGGCCGAGGCCGCCCGGTGCTTCATCGCGCAGTTCTGTCTGGAAAGTGCCTTTTTCCGATTCCACCGTGACAGGCTCCTCGCCTGCCTGAATGCGCAGGGCCTTGCGCCGCTCGTTCACGTCCTTCTGCATCTCTGCAAGGAACTGCTCTACGGCCTGCATCAACTCGTTGGAGACCTGCTTGACGTCGGCACTGACGCTGTCCACGGACCCGGCTTCGCGCAGGGTGGTGCGGATGGCGCTGCTCACCTGCGCGACATTGCCGACCACGGCCGTGGTGCCATTGGCGGCCAGAGCAATGCTTTGGGTGATTTCCTGCGTTGCCTTTTGTTGCTCTCCCACCGCGTTGATGATGGCGCCGGTTACGGTATGCACGCTCTCGATCTGTTCCGAGATACGGCGGATTGCGCCAATGGAGCCCTTGGTCATTTTCTGAACTTCGGCGATCTGCAGGCCGATCTGATCCGTTGCCCGTGCTGTCTGGTCCGACAAGGCCTTCACTTCGGCTGCGACGACCGCGAAGCCCTTGCCGGCCACCCCGGCCCGCGCGGCCTCAATGGTGGCGTTGAGCGCCAGCAAGTTTGTCTGCTCAGCAATGTCCCGGATCATGCCCACGACTGCTCCGATACGGTCTGCCGCTTCGTCGAGGCTTGCAACTTCCTGATCCGTATGCCGGGCAGCTTGCGTGGCATTCTCGACGATATCTCCTGCCTTCGCAGCCTGGGAGAGGATTTCGGAAATCGCCGCAGTCAGTTCCTCGGCTGCGGCCGCGACGGTCTGGACGTTCTGGGCCGAATTGCTGGAAGCTTCGGCAGCGCTGGATGCCTCTCCCGCAGCGGCTGTGGCGACCTGGTTCATGTTGTTGGCGCTGACCGTCAATGTGCCCGTCTTTTCCTCCACCTGCTTTACCATGCCTCCGATAAGGTCGCGGAAGCGCTGGATGATGGAGGCGACATGCTGCTGGCGGTGCTGTTCCTTGCTGCGCTCAGCCACCGCTGTTTGCTCCAGTTCCGCGCGGCGGATGAGGTTGTCCCGGAAAACGACGACGGCACGGGTCATGCCATCGATTTCGTCACTGTTGCGGTCCGGTGGCAGCGGAGTGCCGGTGTTGCCCTCGGCCAGTTCCGACATGACGTCTGCAAGGCGGCGTATCCGTCCTGCAATATTGTTCGACACCATCATGGCTACGATGCCTGCTGCCACGCCCCCGGCAATGGCAATCAGCGCTGCCCAGTTGCGCAGGCCATGCAGGGGGGCAACCATTTCGCTTGCATGCTGTGTAACAGCAAGCGCCAGCGGCGTGCCGGCAATCGTGACGGGAATGATTGCGCCATGGACACTTTCGCCGGAAACATCTTGAAAATCGGCGAGCTGGCGGCTGCCTGATGCCGCGCGGCTGGCCAGTTCAGGGGGAACGGCCTGTGTCATCCGTTCGATTGTATCTGGGGTACGCTTGCTGTCATTCAGCGCCAGTCCCTCAGCATCGGTCAGCATGACGTTGCCGGTTTCCCCCAGTCCGTCATAGGTTCCCAGAAGGTTGTCTATCCGCTCATGCGGCAGTTCCAGAGCCATAATGCCGATGGTCTTGCGGCCAATCGAGACGGGCGTTGCAAGATAGCCCGTGGGGATGTCCGGTCCCTCATGCTGTCTGATCCCGCTCATGACCAGATTATCTGCAGGGCCTGTGAGGGTTTTCTGAAATGCTTCGGCCAGCGGTGTGTCTGACCATTCTGGTGCCTGCAGGTTGATGGCATAATCACTCAGTTTCCGAACCGAGTATATCACGTTGCCATTGAGATCTATCAGCAGAAGGTCACCGAAGCCGCTGGCCGTCATGTAGTTGCGCAGCAGCGGATGGAAGGCTGAGTGGGCCGTATCATAGGGTTTGCGGCCCGCCTTGCTCAGCTTTTCCCTTTCTTCCGGGGGATTGGGGTTAAGCGTAACATAGGTTTCCGTAACCCTGTTCCCGGCTTCGCTGCCGTACTTTTCCCAGCCATCCAGCAGGCGCTTGAAGGCCGTTACAACTGTTGGGCTGTCTGCAAAGGTAATGGCAGAAGTGATTTCGTCGCTCATCAGGGCTTCAAGGCTGACCTTCTTGTTCTCTGCAAGCGCCAGAAGCCGGTCATCGCCGAGCTGCCTGATGAAATTGGAGGCCGAGAAATACGTGGCCGTGCCGACGCCGGCGGAACAGAGCAGCCCGATGCCCACAATGACAAGGGGGAGTTTCAGTGCGATCTTCATCTGCAAACCCCGTAAAATCTGAAGCGCTCCTCAGAGCTGTTCAATGTTTACCCCAACCGTCAGGGCGCCAATTGCTTCGCCGGTCGCCGGATCAATCACCGGAAGACTGACCTGGCTCTGAATGGATTGTGTGGATTCATCCTGGCTTATGTCGCTGATATCCAGCGATCCAGGTCCCTTGAGCATGGTCTCGCGCCATTTGCTCTCGTCACCTTGCCAGAAATCTGAAGTCAGCTCACTCTGGCCAACGTTCAGCCCCTTGGCATCCATCACGATGATCTCGGTGAAGAGACCTCCGCTCGTCTCCTGTTTATTGACCAGAAGGCGGGAGAGCGCATTGTCCATGACTTCGTCGATCATCGGCTGATTGATCGACCGGGCCTGCTCGGCCCATTCCGCATCCAGCCGCTGGATGTCTGCCTGCGTGTAGCTGCCCGTGCGCCGGTTCTGTTCGATCACCGCCGCCACAACTTCAGATGTCTTGGCGAGTTCGGTGATGCGGGTCCTCGCGAGTGTTTCCAGCTCCTGTTGAAACTCGTTTGCTGCCGCGATTGACGTAAGGGAGGCAGATGCAATTATCACTGTTAAAAAGTGCAATCTCATTTATCTCACCCATCTTTCAGCACGTTATACGGGATTCTTGCTTCTAGATCGGTGAATTATTTGTTAAACAAAATAAGTTTGCTTGCTATTGTTGATTTTGATCGGGTCTAAATGATTTTAATTTGTAATGGTTGGGCGAGGTGTATTGTAATTTTTGATCATCCTCTGTCTTTCCCTTGCGTGCCCGCTGTTTGGGGGCTGTTTGGTTTTGCAGCTGTCTGTGCGTACGGGGGGCAGGCCGGGTTGTTTCTGAAAGAGGGCGGGAGGAACCTGAAACAGTCCTTCAGATCACGATTGGTGGAGGGGCGGCAGAAAAGCGCGCTGCACTTTCTGCCGAATTGATCTACAACGCTCGCCCACTGACTGGAAAACAAGATTGGTCCTCAAAATGAAGTCTTTTGTCCTGACCCTGTCCTGCGAAGACCGTCCGGGAATCGTGGCCGCCATCACCACCGAGCTGGCCGATCTGGGCGCCAATATCGCCGAGAGCGATCAGTTCTGGGACCGGGTGACCAACCGCTTCTTCATGCGGATCGAGTTCATTGTCCCGGTGGAGACAACCCGTGACGCGATTGCCAACGCCATCTCACCGGTGGTGAACCGCTTCGACCTGAAGACCGAACTCACCGACCTCTCACGCCGCAAGAAGATGATCATCATGGTCTCCAAGTTTGACCATGCGCTGCTGCATCTTCTTTATCAGATCCGCGTGGGCTGGATGGATGCGGAAGTCGTCGCCATCGTTTCCAACCACGAGGACAGTGCCCGCACCGCCACCCACGAAGGCATTCCCTTCCACTACTGGCCGGTGACCAAGGCCAACAAGGCCGAGCAGGAAGAAAAGCTGCTGGCGCTCGTGAAGGAAACCGGTGCCGATCTGGTGGTGCTGGCCCGCTACATGCAGATCCTGTCCGACACGCTGTCCAAGCGGCTGTTCGGCAAGGTGATCAACATCCATCATTCGTTCCTGCCCAGCTTCAAGGGCGCGCGGCCTTATCACCAGGCGCACGAGCGCGGCGTGAAGATGATCGGCGCGACGGCTCACTACGTGACGGCGGATCTCGACGAAGGCCCGATCATCGAGCAGGATGCGGAGCGGGTGAACCATTCCTTGTCCGCCAATGATTTCGCGGCCCGCGGCCGTGATATCGAGGCGCGGGTGCTCGCCCGAGCGGTCAAGTGCCACCTGGAAAACCGGGTGATCATCGTCGGCAACAAGACCATCGTCTTCAACCGCTGAAGATCAGGCCTTCAGGCCTGACAGCCTGTCCACCGCCTGCAGGAGCAAGTCCACATCCTGCGGGCGGGACAGGCGGTGATCGCCATCGGGAATGAGCGTGAAGGTGACATCATCCTCCGCCAGAGCCTCCACCAGCCGGCTTGCATGCTGCCATGGCACATCCGGGTCCTCGCGCCCCTGCAGGATGATGACCGGGCAGCCTGTGGCGAGGCGCTGGTCCAGCAGCAGGTGATTGCGGCCATCTTCGATCAGCTGGCGGGTGATGGCGTAAGGCCCGTCTCCATAGGCTGAGGGGCGCTCTATCCGGCCTTCGCGCATCAGCCGCTCCCGGCCTTGCTCGTCCAGCCGCATCTTCCAGATGAGTTCCTCGCTGAAGTCCGTGGCCGGCGCAATGAGCGCGAGGCCGCGAATGCGGCTCGGCTGTCCGGCGGCCATTGCGGCTTTGCGGTGCTCCTGCGTCAGCCGCAGCGCCAGCCAGCCGCCCATGGACGAGCCGATGAGGATCTGCGGGCCGCTGGTGCAGCGCTCAAACACGGCAAGCGCCTCTTCCAGCCAGCGCGAGATGGTGCCGTCTTCGAAGTTGCCGCCCGACAGGCCGTGGCCTGAATAGTCCATCCGCGTTACGGCTTGCCCGCGCGCTCTCGCATGGTCCGCTAACGCCTCTGCCTTGGAGCCATTCATGTTGGACTTGAAGCCGGAGAGCCAGAACAGGCCCGGCTGCCTGCCCGGCTCCGCCTTCACTGCAATCCGCCGTTCATCCGCGCCATGGCCGAGGGTGAGGAATTGAAGGCCGTCCTGATCCAATGTAAGGCTCCGCTGTAACAGTCCTGCTGCGGGGCCGGTGTGGCACAGGCGGGCGGCAAATTGAAGGGCCCTGCCTGTGAAGAGCGACACCAACACCCGCCCGGCCGTGCTTCAGGTCATCCCGGATCTCAACACCGGCGGGGCCGAGCGAACCACGGTGGATGTGGCCGCTGCACTGGTGGCGAAGGGCTGGCGGGCGGTTGTCGTCAGCGAAGGCGGGCGGCTGGTGCCGGAGCTGGAAGCCCTTGGCGCCAAGCACATCATTCTGCCGGTGAAATCCAAGAACCCGCTGACGATCCTTGCCAATTCGAGGCGTCTCAAGCAGGTGGCGCTGGCGGAGAACATCTCGCTCATCCATGCCCGCAGCCGCGCGCCGGCCTGGTCGGCGCTGATGGCAGCGCGCGGGCTCGGGCTTCCCTTTGTCACCACCTATCACGGCATCTACAAGCAGAAGGGTGCGCTGAAGTCCTGGTATAATTCGGTGATGGCCCGGGGCGATTGCGTCATCGCCAACTCCCGCTATACGGCAGACCTCATTGCTACCCGTCATGAATTTGCCCGCGGCAAGATCACGGTCATCTACCGGGGCTCGGACATCGCCGCGCTGGCGCCTGAGGCTGTGACGCCGGAGCGGCGCGCGGCTCTGGCCGGGGCCTGGGGCGTGGACGGGTCCCGGCCCATTCTGCTGCAGCTGGCCCGGCTGACCGGCTGGAAGGGGCAGAAGGTGCTGATTGCTGCCATGGCGGAGCTGAAGGCAAGGGGAGCAGCTCTGCCGCTTGCCATCATTGCCGGGGATGATCAGGGCCGCAGCGGCTATCTGGCCGAACTGAAGGCGCAGATTGCGGATGCCGGGCTGGAAGGCTGCGTGCGGCTGGTGGGTCACTGTGCCGATGTGCCGGCGGCCCTTGCGCTCTCCTCCCTCTCGGTGGTGGCTTCCACCGAACCCGAAGCCTTCGGCAGGGCGGCAGTTGAGGCGCAGGCGGCCCGTGTGCCGGTGATCGTGTCGGATCTGGGCGCCGTGCCGGAAACGGTGCTTGCCCCGCCGGAGGTTTCTGAAGCGGAGCGTACCGGTTGGCGCGTGCCGCCGGGAGATGCGCAGGCGCTGGCGGATGCCATTGCCGGCGTTCTGACGCTTGCCCCTGATGCAAGGACCGCACTGGTGGAGCGGGCTCAGGGGCACGTGGCGCGGCATTTCACGGTCGAGGCCATGTGTGCATCGACGCTTGAAGTTTATGCCGGGCTGCTTGGCCGCAGGACAGAATGACCGCCGGCTTGCAAGAAAGGTTGACTTTCTCAGCGCTTCGGCCAATGCTTTGTCCGTTCCTGCCACACTGGATGTGGCCGAGGCCCCGGCGCAAGCGCGCGGGGCTGAAGCGCATTGGAGTGGTGCTCTGTTCCTGCTCTGGAATGGTGCTCCGTGCCCTTGCGGGAACAGCCAAACGACCGTGCTGCAACGATAGAGGAGATAGCGACCATTCGCCGTCCGTTCCGCGCCCCGCCTCCCACGAAGGATGGCCCGCGCACCAATGACGAAATTCGCGTTCGCGAAGTCCAGCTGATTGATCACGAAGGCCAGAACCGCGGCATTGTCCCGACTGGTGAAGCCCTCGAAATCGCGATGGAGGCCGGTCTCGACCTGGTCGAGATTCAGCCGAATGCGCAGCCGCCCGTATGCAAGATCCTTGACTACGGCAGGTTCAAGTATCAGTCGCAGAAGAAGGCAGCTGAAACGCGCAAGAAGCAGAAGACCGTCGAGATCAAGGAGATCAAGATGCGTCCGAACATCGACACTCATGACTATGAAGTGAAGATGAAGGCGATGATGCGTTTCTTCTCTGAAGGCGACAAGGTGAAGGTCACGCTCCGGTTCCGCGGCCGTGAAATGGCTCACCAGGATCTCGGAATGAAGCTGCTGATGCAGGTGCGCGACGAGACGGCGGAAATCGCCAAGGTCGAGTCCACGCCCCGCCTCGAAGGCCGCCAGATGGTGATGGTGCTGGCGCCGATCCAGCGCTGAGCCTTTTCCGGCAAAAGATTCGTGCGGCGGCTGCGGAGCAATCCGTGGCCGCCTTGCTTTTTGATGCGGATGTTCAATTGTCCGCATGAATCCGGTTGCAAAGGGGGCGGGCTGTCCCTATAAGCCTCCGGTCCAGAGTCGTCCGGCTCTCCGTGGACCAATTGTCTGTTGCCGTTTTCAGATTGCTTCTGTTGAAGAGCAGCCTGACTGCGCAGGCGGGTCCCAAGAGAACCAGGGCATGCCGTGGCGGCTTCTCGATGCACCAACAAACGAGCGGGCTTTGGCCCGCGCCAATGAAAGGATGCAAAATGCCCAAGCTGAAGACCAAGTCTGGAGCCAAGAAGCGCTTCAAGCTGACCGCGACCGGTAAGGTCAAGACCGGTCAGGCTGGCAAGCGTCATGGTATGATCAAGCGCACGGCCAAGTTCGTCCGCAACGCACGTGGCACCACCACGCTGTCGCCGCAGGACGCCCGGATCGTGAAGCAGTACATGCCGAACGCCTAACGCCACCTGACAATCAAGGAGACTACCAATGGCGCGTGTCAAGCGGGGCGTAACGGCCCATGCCCGTCATAAGAAGGTTATCAAGGCAGCCAAGGGTTACTATGGCCGCCGCAAGAACACCATCCGCGTGGCCAAGCAGGCCGTCGAGAAGGCAGCACAATATGCCTATCGCGACCGCAAGGTCAGGAAGAGGAACTTCCGTTCGCTGTGGATCCAGCGCATCAACGCTGCTACCCGTGAGCTTGGCCTGACCTACGGCCGCTTCATTGACGGCCTCAACAAGGCTGGCATCGAAGTCGACCGCAAGGTTCTGTCCGATCTCGCCATCCATCAGCCGGAAGCCTTCAAGGCTCTGGTTGAGAAGGCTCAGGGCGCTCTGGCTGCATAAGCAGACAAGCCCTTACGGCATGATCGCAAGGCGCTCCCGGAAACGGGGGCGCCTTTTTCTTTTTGGAGTCGATTGATGCATGAACCCATCCATCGTCATACCGGACGCAGCGAAGCGGAGATCCGGTACCGGTGAGTCCCGGCCCATCTGCTCTGGCGCAAGGGAGTAACATCATGCACCCCGGCTCTTGCTCTACTCGGCCGGATGACGCCGGAGAGGGTGTGCTTGACGGATGGCAGCTCTATCCCCCAGCCATCCCGTCCCATTTCACTCCCCATTCTGTGCCAAAGCGGGGCCGGGTGCCGGGACGGGACAGGCTGGCGCGCCGGAGGCATGGGCCGGACCGGCGCGGTACATCGGTCATGGGCGCCAGGACGGCGAAAAGGGCCGCAGGATGGGGCTGGCGGGGGCGGCAAGATTCAGACGGAATCTCAGTGCCTTGAGCGCTTCAGGCCTGCGTGCGGCCTGTGACGTTAACCATTAAATGAAATTTCTCAATAAATTCAATGCCAAAAAGTTAACGCGATCCGGCCTGCTGGCACATGCCTTGCGACTTTCAGGACAAGCCCCGTGAGGGCGTCCCGAAGTGAAACAGGCAGAGGCAGATCCGTTGCGTATCGATCCTATCCGAGCCCAAGAGCGTGCCGCCGCCCGCCGCAGTGCGAGGGCCAGAGCCAAGGCCGAAGCTGCCACCGCCGCACAAGCTGAAGAGTTGCGCCGCACGCCGCCCTCCGTCCCCGTGCCCATGGTGCTGCGCACCGAGGAGCGCACCGCCAGCTTCACAATGTACCGGCCCGATGCGGCATTCCTCGCCCAGCTTATCGCCATGCGCGATGCCGGTGTGCTGAATGACGATGCGGGCAGCGAGGCCACGGTGAGCTACCGCCGCACGGCCGCGAGCCCGCGCCGCAGGCCGGCTGGCTTTGTGGTGTCGCAGAGCTTCTGAAATCCGCATCGCGGAAGTTTCGAGGTCCCCGGGTGGGGACTTCAGGAGGGGGCGGTTTCGGGGGGAGCCGCCCTCTCGCCTTTTCGGGGTCAGTATCCCGCCGCGTGACCGTCCTTGCGCGGGTCGGAACCGCCGATGAACAGGCCGCGCTTGCGGTCGATGCGGATGGCCTGCGAGCCGCCAATCGGTGCAGGGGCGCGCTTCACGGTGTGGCCCTTGGCGCGCAGCACGTCGAGGCTTGCCTCCGGAATGGTGCTTTCGGCCTGCAGGAAGCTGAAGCCATCGTCCATGAAGATACGCGGGAAGTCGATCGCCTGCTGCACATCCATGCCATAGTCGATCATGTTGGTCAGCAGATGCGTGTGGCCGCATGCCTGATACTGGCCGCCCATGACGCCAAAGGACATCCACGGAGCACCGTCCTTCAGCACGAAGGCGGGAATGATCGTATGCATCGGGCGCTTGCCGCCCTCGATGGTGTTGGGATGGCCCGGTGCCACCTTGAAGCTGGCCCCCCGGTTGTGCAGCAGCACGCCGGAGTTTGGCGCCAGAATGCCCGAGCCGAAGCTGTGGAAGATGGAGTTGATGAAGGACACCGTCAGCCCGCTGCTGTCGGCAATGGTGAGATAGACCGTATCCGTCTGCGGCGGGGCGCTGGGCAGCGGCAGGTCCTGCGTGCGGGCCGAAGGGTTCAGCAGCAGGGAGAGCCGCTCGATCATGTCATCGGCGAAGAGGGACATGTGGCAGGCATCCATATGTCCCGGATCGGCGACGAACCGGTCGCGCATGGCATAGGCGATGCGGGCAGCCTCCATTTCCAGATGCAGCCGCTCTCCGCCGAGAGGATCGAGGCTGGACAGGTTATGCCGCTCCAGCAGCCCCAGCATGATCAGCGCAACAATGCCCTGCCCGTTGGGCGGCAGCTCGGCCACGGTATAGCCGCGATAATCGCGGGAGACCGGTGCGACGGCGGTGGTGTGGCATGCCGCCAGATCCTCCAGTGTCATGTAGCTGCCGCGTGCCTTCAGCGTGGCAACGATGTCCTCGGCCACGGGGCCGGTGTAGAAGGCGTCGGCGCCATCGCTGGCAATGGCAGCCAGTGTGTCGGCCAGAGCCGGGAAACGCATGATATCGCCCGCTTCGGGCGCCTTGCCGCCGGGCAGATAGGTTTTGGCCGCTGCTTCATCGGCTGAAAGCTTGGCGATGGAGGCGGGCCAGTCGAAGGCCACACGCGGCGCCACGGCAAAGCCGTCGCGGGCATAGGCAATGGCGCGCTTGAACAGGGTGGCGAAGGAGCGGGTGCCGTGGGCCTTCAGCAGGGTCTCCCAGGCGCGCACAGCGCCGGGCACCGTCACCGCATGGGCGCTTTCCAGTCCGATGCTCGTTAGCCCCGCATCACGCAAAGCTGCCGAAGAGACGGCCTTGGGTGCTGCGCCCGAGCCATTGAAACCAGCCATGCGGCCATCGGCCTCCGTGACGATGGCAAAGCAGTCACCGCCAATCCCGGTCATATGCGGCTCGACCACGCATTGCACGGCCACGGCTGCAATCGCCGCATCCACCGCGTTGCCGCCATCCTGCAGCACCTCGATGGCAGCGGCTGTCGCCAGCGGGTGGGATGTGGCGGCAAGGCCGTTGGTGGCATAGACCGGCGAGCGGCCGGGCATTTCAAAGTTTCGCGCCAAGGTAGTATTCTCCTGCACCCATTGTTTCCCTCACGGCGCAGATCTTTGCCCGCTGCTGCCGCTGTGTCCCGTCCGTAAGATCTGGTAGCCAGATGGAAGGGCAGGGCGGTCATGCCCTGCATGAAGCAAGTCTAGAGGAGAAGACAGCACATGAGCAAACTGACACTTTCGTCCGCACAGACAATCATTTCTGCCGCTCTGGAAAAGGCGGAGAGCCTGAAGCTGAAGCCGCTGACCGTGGCGGTGATCGATGCCGGCGGGCATCTCGTCGCCATGGCCCGGCAGGATAACTCCTCGATCCTCCGGCCGCAGATTGCCTTTGGCAAGGCCTATGGGGCGATTGGTGTCGGGGCGGGCTCGCGCTGGCTGAACACGGCAGCCGCCGAGCGGCCGCATTTCGTGCAGGCGCTCAACGGCATCTCGGGCGGTGCCATCGTGCCGGTTCCGGGCGGCGTCCTGATCCGCAATAGGGAAGGGGAAATTCTTGGCGCTGCAGGCATCACCGGCGACACCTCGGACAATGACGAAGCCTGCGCTGTTGCCGGTATCGAGGCTGCCGGTTTCACTGGCGATTGCGGCTGAGAGGCCGGCTCTTACCATCGGACGCAAGGGGGAGGAACGCATTCTCCTTTTGCCGCAGAGCCCCTCTCCCCCTTGAGGGGGAGATGTCTGCGCAGCAGACAGAGGGGGGGTATCAGCGTCTCAACAGCGCTCTGCCTCTCGCATAAATGGGCGGTCCGTTACCCCCCTCTGCCCCCTGCCGGGGGCATCTTCCCCTAAAGGTGGGAGAGAGTGGGTGCCTGGCTGGCAGCCCGGTTCAAACACTGCCGTCTGAGAAGCGCCTACAGCCCCTGCCGCTTCACGTCCTGGGTTTCCCACGGACGTGAGCGCCGTCTTGCGAGATGCCGTGCCGGAGGGCGGTATCAGTCCTTGCTGCCGCTGATTGCGTCGAGCTTCTTCTGCATGGCGGCAAGCTGCTTCTTCATGTCGTCCAGATCCGATCCGGAAGATGCGGCCGGTCTTTCCGGTGCAGCAGCAGGGGCTGTGCCTGAAGCGGGGGCCGCGGCGCCCGGAAGCGAGAAGGGCATGAACATTTTCATCGCCCGCTCGAACATTTCGGTGTTCCGCTTCACCTGCTCTTCCATCATCTCGAAGGCGCTGGCACCGAAGGCTTCGCTCATCTGGGCGCGCAGCTTGTCCTGCTCCTTGGTCAGGGAGGAGATCGAGAACTCGAGATAGCTCGGCACCAGGCCCTGCATGCTGTCGCCGTAGAAGCGGATCAGCTGGCGCAGGAAGGTGATGGGCAGCAGATTCTGCCCGCCCTTGCCTTCCTGCTCGAAAATGATCTGGGTGAGGACGGAGCGGGTGATGTCTTCGCCGGTCTTGGCGTCAAAAACCACAAAATCCTCTTCGCCCTTCACCATCACGGCCAGGTCCTCAAGGGTCACGTAGGTGCTGGTGCCCGTATTGTAGAGGCGGCGGTTGGCGTATTTCTTGATGATCGTGGGCTCGGTCGTCTTGGCCATCTCGTCTGTCGCTCCCGGTTGCCTTTTCTCCGGTCCGTTTATACGCGGCCGGTGACGGCAAGTTCCTCTTTTGCCGCAACATCTTCCCCGTGTTGCAGCGTCCTCCGCCACAAGACTATGCCAAAGCCGGGCACCCATGCCAGCCTTTTCCTGCTGCGGGGCGAAAGCTGGTGTGCACTGCACGCTATACGGGTTGTTGCGGGCGCGAAGGGCGGTTGACTTGTCGCGTTTCACAGTCTCTAGTCTGAGGGAGCGGGGAGTGTGGTCCTGTCATAAAAAACAAGCGGCGGACCCGCAAAATCCCGGGAGGAATCAGTTTCAGGAGGTCTTCATGAGCGCTTCTACCGACGTCGTTATTGTCAGTGCCACGCGCACGGCCGTGGGTTCATTCAACGGGTCTTTCGCCAATACGCCCGCCCATGAGCTGGGTGCCACCGTCATCAAGGCAGCGCTGGCAAAGGCAGGCGTGGATGCTGCCGACGTCAACGAACTGATCTTCGGCCAGGTGCTCACTGCCGGTCAGGGCCAGAACCCGGCCCGTCAGGCCGCCATTGCCGCCGGCCTCTCACAGGATTCCACTGCCTGGCTGCTCAACCAGGTCTGCGGTTCGGGCCTGCGCACCGTTGCCATTGCTGCCCAGCAGATCATGTGCGGTGACGCCAGCATCGTTGTCGCAGGCGGTCAGGAAAACATGTCGCTCTCGCCGCACTGCGCTCCGATGCGCGCCGGCTACAAGATGGGCGACTACAAGATGATCGACACCATGATCAAGGACGGCCTGTGGGATGCCTTCAACGGTTACCACATGGGCCAGACGGCCGAGAACGTTGCCCAGAAGTGGCAGATCAGCCGTGACGAGCAGGACGCCTTCGCCCTTGCCTCGCAGAACAAGGCGGAAGCTGCACAGAAGGCCGGCCGCTTCAAGGACGAGATCACGCCCGTCACCATCGCCGACCGCAAAGGTGACAAGGTGATCGAGGATGACGAGTACATCCGCCATGGCGCCACGCTGGAAAGCATGTCCAAGCTGCGCCCGGCCTTCAACAAGGAAGGTTCGGTTACCGCTGGTAATGCCTCGGGTATCAACGATGGTGCGGCAGCACTGGTGGTGATGAGCGCGGCTGAAGCTGCCCGCCGCGGCCTTACCCCGCTTGCCCGTATCGCGTCCTGGGCCACCGCTGGCGTTGATCCGGCCGTCATGGGCTCCGGCCCGATCCCGGCCTCGCGCAAGGCGCTGGAAAAGGCCGGCTGGAGCGTTGCCGATCTCGATCTGGTGGAAGCCAACGAAGCCTTCGCGGCGCAGGCTTGCGCCGTCAACAAGGACATGGGCTGGAACCCGGACATCGTCAACGTCAATGGCGGTGCCATCGCCATTGGTCATCCGATCGGTGCATCGGGCGCGCGCGTTCTCGTGACGCTGCTGCATGAAATGGGCCGCCGTGACGCGAAGAAGGGCCTCGCCACGCTCTGCATCGGCGGCGGCATGGGCGTGGCGCTCTGCGTCGAGCGCTAAGCCTGCGCCTTTGCTGTGAAGCGGGCCGCAAGAGCCTGCATGTCCAGTTTCTTCCCGGCGGGATGCCTGCCGGGAGGTTCAATCGGGAACAGGGCTGAAGAAACAGGCCCGTAGTCTGGGGAGAGATGAATGAGCAAGGTTGCGTTGGTCACCGGGGGCACCCGCGGTATCGGTGAGGCGATTTCTCTGGGTTTGAAGGCCGCCGGTTACACGGTTGCCGCCACCTACGCCGGCAACACGGAAAAGGCCGAAGCCTTCAAGGCGGCAACGGGCATTCACGTCTACAAGTGGGACGTGGCCAATGAGCAGGAATGCGCCGAAGGCATTGCAAAGGTGGAAGCAGAGCTCGGCCCGGTCGAGATCCTGGTGAACAACGCAGGCATCACCCGTGACGGCATGTTCCACAAGATGACGTTCGAGCAGTGGCGCGCTGTGATGTCCACCAACCTCGACAGCATGTTCACCATGACCCGCCCGGTCATCGAGGGCATGCGCGCCCGCGGCTGGGGCCGCATCATCAACATTTCCTCGATCAACGGCCAGAAGGGCCAGATGGGCCAGGCCAACTACTCCGCCGCCAAGGCCGGTGTAATCGGCTTCAGCAAGGCGCTGGCGCAGGAAAATGCCTTCAAGGGCATCACCGTCAACACAGTCTGCCCGGGCTATATCAACACGGACATGGTCGCCGCCATGCCTGAAAAGGTGCTGCAGCAGATCGTTTCCGGCATTCCGGTCGGCCGCCTTGGCCATCCGGAGGAAATCGCCCAGACGGTGGTGTATCTCGCCTCTGACGCGGCCGCCTTCATGACTGGCGCGGTGATGACCATCAACGGCGGCCAGTACATCGCCAACGGCTGATTGACACAATCTTCTGAAACAGCCCCGCCGTGGTCCTGCCGGACTGCGGCGGGGTTTTGTATTTCCAAACGCGATCTGCCGGGCGTTCCGCCCTTGACCTTGTGACCCAGCTGTCCCTATCTGCAGGCAGGCGCAATGGAAGCACTTGATGAGCCTTTGTCATCGAGTGCAGCCCAAGCCCGTGCGGCGCCTGAGCAATTTCAAGGCGCGATGCGTCAGCATCTTGCGCCTTGGCACAAGGACTGCCTCTGGCTGGTGGAGTGGACATGGAATTCGAACGGGCCCCGAACGACCCTGCACACAAGGACATGGCGCCGCTCTTGAAGCTGGCGCTGGAGCTGGGGCCGCTGGCGGTCTTCTTCCTGTTCAACACGCGCGGTGAGCAGATCGCGGCGGCCTTTCCGGCGCTCAGCGTCTTTGGTGCGCCGATCTTTCTGGCGACCGCCGCCTTCATGGTCGCCATTGCCATTTCGCTGGCCGTGTCGCTCTATCTGACGCGCCGCCTGCCCATCATGCCGCTGGTGTCGGGCATCGTGGTCTTTGTGTTCGGGGCGCTGACCCTGTGGCTGCATGATGATCTCTTCATCAAGCTGAAGCCCACGATCATCAACACGCTGTTTGGCGTGATCCTGCTCACCGGCCTTGCCTTCGGCAAATCGCTGCTCGGCTATGTCTTTGACAGCGCCTTCCGCCTGACGGACGAGGGCTGGCGCATTCTCACCCTGCGCTGGGGCATCTTCTTTCTGGCGCTGGCGGTGCTCAACGAAGTCATCTGGCGCAATTTCTCGACGGATTTCTGGGTCAGCTTCAAGGTGTTCGGCATGATGCCGATCACGCTGATCTTCACCATGACCCAGCTGCCGCTGATTCAGCGCCATTCCCTGCCGGAAGAGGGCAGCGGCAAGACGGACGCTTGAGGCCGCTCCATGCGTGACCCGGGCGGGTTATTCCCGCCCGCCAAAACTGACATCCCGCCGGGCGCCCGTGAGGCTTACAGTGAAGCCTGCAATCACGTCGATCAGCGAAATCACCGTGAGGATGAAGAAGACCGAGCTGGCCGCCAGAGGCACGGTGAGAAATTCGACCAGATACACGGCAAAGACCAGCATCGAGAAGATGTGATCCGTCAGGGCTGCGGTGCCGGTGCGGGTTGCCTTGAGAATCTCAAGAAACAGCACCACCAGCCCGCAGAGGATCATCAGGTCGCCCGAGACCAGCGAGAATCTGGCGCCTGATACCAGTTCCACCGTCAGCATCGGCTGGAACCACGGGTCTCCAGCTGCCGTGCCGAAGAAGCCGAAGGCGGTCAGATTGTAGATTGCAAGGGGGATCAGTGTCAGAGGAAGGGACAGGATCCTGGACATGCGCTTCTCCCTGGAGGGCCCGATTCTGCAGTGATGCAGTCTGCCTCATTCCGGCATGATCCGCTGCAACAGAATACGGGCAGAGCGAACAAGCCGATACCTGCAGGACAAGCCGCCCCGCGCACGAAAAAGGCCGGTGTTGCCACCAGCCTTAATCTCGTGATCGCAGTCGCGATCCTCGCCTCAGACGTCGGCCTTCGGCTGCAGGATCTGACGGCCCCGGTACATGCCGGTCTTCAGGTCAACGTGATGCGGGCGGCGAAGTTCGCCCGAATCCTTGTCCTCGACGTAGGTCGGCTGCTTCAGGGCGTCCGCGGAACGGCGAAAACCGCGCTTCATGCGCGAGGTTTTTCTCTTCGGAACGGCCATTTTTTTGTTCTCCGTGGTCCATAGTCAGCGCGGCCCGGACCGGGATTGCCCGGGGCGTGGCATCACGCAGCGTGTAAGAATGGGCGGGGTTATACAGGCAACTGAAGCCTTTTGCCAGTCCATAACGGAATTTTTCTTCACCGCCTCATCTGCTGGCCAGAACGCAGCCGAAAATATTGCCCGCAGAGGCGGCGCGGCGCTGATTCGTGCTGGCCAGCCGGGCATGCCCCCGTCCGGGCCGGGCAGGATTGCGCAGGACCGGATTGGGCAGCGCGGTGGCAAGGCGCGAGGCTTCTGCGGGGGTCAGATCGGCGGCGGACTTGCCGAACCAGGCCTGCGCGGCAGCTTCTGCGCCGAAAATGCCTTCGCCCCATTCGGCGACGTTGAGATAAAGCTCCATGATCCGGCGCTTGGTCAGGATCTGGTCGATCATCAGCGCCGTGGGCAGTTCCAGCCCTTTTCGGATGAAGCTGCGGTCTCCCCACAGAAACAGGTTCTTGGCCAGCTGCATGGTGATGGTGGACGCCCCGCGCGCTTCCTCGCCGGCATTCAGCCGCTGGATCTGGCCCTCCAGCGCGTCCCAGTCCACGCCCTCATGTTCGCAGAACCTTGCGTCTTCGGACGTGATGACGGCCCTGACCAGATGAGGGGAAATCTTCTCCAGAGGCCGCCACTGCCGGTCCACCCAGAGCCCTTGTGCGTAACGGCCGATCATCAGCGTGCTGACGGGGGGCACAATGGAATAGATGACGGTCAGTACGGGCGGTGCAAGCACCAGCACCAGCAGCACCCAGAGAAGGATGCGCGTTATCTTCAGGCTGCGTCTTGTCCGGTTGCGCGGCATACTGGCAGTCTCTTCCGGTCCGGGTGTTTCCGGTCCACCGGGGGGGCTGGTCGTGCTGCCTGGCAAGCCATCTTCCTGGGCCAAAGGGACGCTGCTCCTCACCTCTGCGGCGGGTGCATGCCGCCTCGTGCCTTTCTGCCGTTTCTACATGTGGTTGGGTCCTGCGTCAAAGCCGGGCGGAAGATGTGCAAGCCGTCTTGACGGCGGAGCGGTTTCGGGTGACGAGGGCATCCGGTTGGAGCCTTGCGTGAAGGGCAGATGCAATGACGTGGCTTGAGGACAGCCTGCGCGGGATGGCGCAGCAGATGGATGCGGTTCTGGGCAAGGCGCTGTCGGACGGGCCAAGGCCGGGCGAGGTTCTGCGGCCTGAACGCCTGCTGGCTGCCATGCGCCATGGTTCGCTCAATGGCGGCAAGCGGCTGCGCCCGCTTTTGCTGGCTGAAGCTGCCGCTGCCTTCGGCCGCAGGGACGATGGAGTCCTGCTGGCGGCTGCAGCGCTGGAATGCGTCCATTGCTATTCACTGGTCCATGATGACCTTCCGGCGATGGATGATGATGATCTGCGCCGGGGGCAGCCGACCGTTCACAAGGCTTTTGACGAGGCAACGGCCATTCTGGCGGGGGATGCACTGCTGACGCTGGCCTTTGACCTGATCGCCGAGCCTGAGGTGCATCACGATCCTGCGGTGCGGCTGCAGCTGTCGCAGGAACTGGCGCGCGCGTCCGGTCTTGGCGGCATGGCCGGCGGGCAGATGCTGGATCTGGCGGCAGAGCACCGGCAGCTCTCCGAGGACGAGATTCGCACCTTGCAGGCCATGAAGACCGGCGCGCTGCTGCGCTATGCCTGCCGTGCCGGTGCCATCCTGGCAGGGGCCGCGGGGGATGATGTGGTGCGCATGACCCGGTTTGGGGAGATCATCGGCCTTGCCTTCCAGCTGGCAGATGATCTTCTGGATCTGGTAGCGTCGCCGGAAGTCATGGGCAAGGCGACGGGCAAGGATGCGCAGGCGGGCAAGGCAACACTGGTCAGCCTCTATGGCCCCGAGCGTACCCGAGCCATTCTCACAGGCCTTGTGGCCGAGGCGGAGCAACTGGTGGCGGGAGCCGGTGAGGGCGGCAAGCGTCTGGCGGATGTCGCAGCTTTCGTGGCCTTCCGCGACCGCTGAGGCGCCTGCAGCCTAGCCCGCGATCGTGGCCTTGTGCTCTGGTGATGACGCCGTGCGCGCCGGGCCTGCGGCATCGGATGGCAAGTTCATCGTCTTCACGAAATCCTTCAGCATCGCATTGGGGATTTCCACGTCCGCCATCGGCTTGCCGAACAGGTAGCCCTGCAGATTGTCGATCGCCAGATCCTTGACGGCGCGGGCATGGAACACGGTCTCGATGCCTTCGATCGTCACTTGCATTTTCAGGGCGCGGCCAAGCGCGACAATGGCCTTGAGGATCTGCTGGATGGTCTCGCCCGAATGGGAGTAGGCCTCCATGAAACTGCGGTCGATCTTCAGCTTGTCGAAGGGGAAGCGCCACAGATAGCTGAGGCTGGAATAGCCGGTGCCGAAATCGTCCATGACGATGGTGACGCCAAGTGCCTTCAGTTCGGTCAGCTGCTGCAGAATCGCGTCCGTATCCTTCAGCAGGATGCCCTCGGTGATTTCCAGCTCAAGCCGCTCCGGGGCAAGTCCGCTTGCTGTCAGCGCAGCCTGAACCTGGCTGGGCAGGCTGCCGGTGGCAAACTGGGAGGGCGACAGGTTTACAGCGGCCGAAATCCCGTCCGGCCAGCCTGCCGCCGTTTCACAGGCCTTGTTCAACACCCATTCTCCCGTTTCCGGCAGGAGGCCAAGCTCTTCGGCCACGGGAATGAAAAGCTCTGGTGACACTGGGGTGCCAGCCTCGCTGGTCAGCCGCAGCAGCGCTTCAAATCCGCAGATGCGGCCTCTGGGCAGGCTCATGATGGGCTGGAACTGAAGGCTGAACAGGTTCTTTTGCAGGGCACTGCGCACAAGTCCCTCCAGATCCCTGCGGCCAACGAGTTCCTCTTCCATCGTTTCGCGGAAAATGCCGAAGCCCCGCTGGCCCGTGGTCTTTATGAATTGCAGGGCCATGCCTGCCTTGATCATCAGGTCATGGGCTTGCCGGGCGTGGAGGGGGGCAAGACTGCAACCGATGCTGACCGAGATGCGTATCTCCCGCCCTTCCAGCGCATAGGGTTCGGACAGCCGCTCTGCCAGGCGGTGGCCAAAGGCCTCGGCCTGTTCTGGCCGCGTTATACCGCATTGGGCGATGACGAGTTCATCACCACCCAGCCGGGCAAGGATGTCGCAAGGCCGGACCTGATCGCGCAGGCGCAGGGCGGCGAGACGGATCAGCTTGTCGGCCCCCTCTTCGCCTAGATCGTCATTGATGCGCTTGAAGCGGTCTATGTCCAGATGATGCAGGGCAATGGCCTCGTCTGGGCCAAGCCTGGCCAGTGCCGCATCCAGTTTCATCTGAAAAGCGCTTCTGTTCAGCAGTCCTGTCAGGCCATCGTGGCTGGCCAGAAACTCCGCCCGCTCCTCGGAGGCATTGCGCGAGCGGACGGCCTCGTTCAGCCAGAAATAACCGATGGCAAAAGCGATGCCGAGCACGCTGGCAAGAATGATACTTGCGACCAAAAGGTCCTGACGAAAGCTGCCCGCGAGAGCCGTTTCGTCGATTCGTGTCTCCAGAATGCCCACCGGCCGGCCTTGGTGCTGCAGGACCATCGCCGTAACGGCGACAACGGAAACCGTGCCGTTTTCCTTGACAGTCTTGATCTGCGTGTAGGGCGTGCCAGCGTTACCTGCATGGATGCGGCCTTCCTGACCGGAAGCAGGGAGCACCTGACCGCCTGTCAGAACCAGGACAGGCTCTCCGTCCCGCGTTGCAAGTGTAACATGGCTGGACCGGCCAAGAGATTGAATGAGCTGAAGAACTGCGGCGTCGGATTCCCCGGGGAATGAGCCGCCAATGATGGCCTCAAGCTGCGGCAGCCGTTTTTGCAGGGCACTTGCCAGTCCGGTTGTCTCAATCTGCGCATCATGCCGGATCCAATGGTCCACGGCCGTGCTCATGATTGACGTGGTCAATGTCACGAAAATGATCGCGACAAGAATGGAACCGCCAATCAGACGAAGATCCGCTGTCCGCTTCAGTTTCTTCATTCCTGCCCCCGATTACCCCAGGGTGAGGTTAGGAGTGGACTTCCTAATTTTCTCTATCCCGGGATGGGCGAAAGTTGCAGGGAGTGTGTGCTTGTATCTGAAATTGCGCAAATATTAACGGCCAGTTAACCTTTGGATTGGTACAATTTAAGCTGGTTGCTGAGTAGGGGGCGACCATAGGTCGCTATAGCTTGGGCCAGAGGGCATCATGTCGGTCTCATTTTCACCCGCTCAAAGATCTTTTAACGGCAGTGCAGGTCTTCTCAACCGTCAGCAAGGGGGTGAGGGATCCTCTGTTGCTGCCAATCCTCTCGAGGTAACCAAAGCCAGGCAAGCAGAAGCTTTTGCGGCCGCTGCCGCAAATAAGTCTTCGGGCGGTCCCGAAGAGGCCCAGGACGCTGTCGTCAAGCAGCTCAGCGAAGCAAAGCAGGTGGGTGACACCCTCAAGAACTCTGCCTCCCAGTCTGACAATAACAAGCGCGCCGATAAGATTGCCCAGATCGAACAGAAGATCGAATCGCTCAAGCAGCGGCTCAAGTTTGCGACACCTGCCCAGGCACGCGCGCTGATCCGTGAGCTGAAGGAACTGGGCAAGGAGTTCAAGGAAGCGGCCAAGTCGCTTTCCGGCAGTGGGGGTGGTGTGTCTGCTGCCGTGGCCGGTGCTGCCGCACTGCAGGTGGCTTCAGGAACCGCTGTGGCAGGAGCTTCGGCAGCAGAGGGTTCTGCAACCGCAGGCACTCAGCCGACCGGTACGGCTGCTCCCCTCGCGGCGCAGGGCACGGAAAGTGCTGCCGGTTCTGTTTATCAGACCCAGACTGCAGAAAGCGGCGCTAACGAACCTCAGACGGCGCAAGCTCAGCCGGCTTCCTCCGGGGAGACGGCTGGCAAAGATGAACAAGCTGGTTCACAGGCCGCGGCAACGCAGGAAGCCTTGTCTGAAACGGATAAGGCAAGCGGCGCTGCCGGGGAAGACGCGGGCGCTGAGGACGAGCGGGCCGGGCAGGCGCTTGCACTGCAGACCAGCATGCGAGAGGCAATTGCCGGATATACCGCAGCCAAACCTTCCGGGCAGGAGAAGGCAGAGCGCAAGCAGGCGGCAGAACAGGCCGCTGCCAGCGCGGCCATCAAGGCTGGCCATCATGACAAGCTGAGCAAGCTGAAGAAGGAAATCGACGTCATCGCCAAGCAGATCGAGGCGCTGGCTGACAAGGATGATCCGGAACAGCGCCGCGAGCTGGAAAAAGCCAAGCGTGAGCTTGCGGAGGGCCAGAAGGCGCTGGATGGCTATGTGCTCGAGCGGTTGCGTGGTTCTGAGCAGGTCTCCGGTGCTGACGATGCGGATGAAGACGCTGAAGCTGGTACAGGGGACGTTATGCCCGAAGCCGGAGCTGCAGATGTGGCCGCATCTGGAACGCAGGTGGCGTCTGGACCGGTGAATTCCCAGTCTGTACCGGTTACCTCTTCAATTTCGAGTGACGCCAGCCTGCCCGTCATGGCACTATCTGTCCCGCTTACTTTCAATCTGCGTACGGACGTGACCGTTTGAACTTGTGATCTGCTTCGGCTGG
Organism: Pannonibacter anstelovis; assembly: GCF_036881715.1. NCBI lineage: Bacteria > Pseudomonadati > Pseudomonadota > Alphaproteobacteria > Hyphomicrobiales > Stappiaceae > Pannonibacter > Pannonibacter anstelovis. Next base: position 206,902 of record NZ_JBAKBF010000008.1, on the reverse strand, counting down.
GGCCGCTAAACCGCATATCAATTGCCGGCAGGCCGGTGTTGCGAGGAGATGCGTGCCGGTTTGGAAAGGAGAAATTGCCATGCTGTCACCGCTTGCTGCCTCTCCTAGCCCATTGGCCACTCAGACCCAGCGTGCGCAGACACAGTCCAAGCCGCAAACCCGGCCTCAGTCCACGACGATCATGGAGCAAAGGAGCGGGACGTCCAGCAATGTGGCGCAGGGCCGTCTCGACAAGCAGGACGCAAAGCTTCTGTCGATTGCCCGGGACGGCGTTCTTGGCGAGTTTTCGGAAGATTTTCTTGAGGATGTCGAAGGCTTGCTGCAGCTGGGCAATTCGCTGGAAGATGCGGTTGCCAAGGCCAAGGATGATCAGCGTGCCGACAAGATTGCCCGCATCGAGCAGCGCATCGAAGCCCTCAAGGAGCGGCTGAAGTTTGCCAGCCCCGCGCAGGCCAAGGCTCTGATCCGCGAGTTGAAGCAGCTGGGCCAGGATTTCAAGCTGGCTGCCCAGTCCCTGTCCGATGGCGGCAGCAAAGCGGCTGCCGGGCAGTCAGCGGCCGGTTCCTCGATCACTCTCTCCGCGTCATCCTCGAGCGCTTCCCTCTCGGATGCATCCGCGTCGGCCGTGCTGGCCGAAGGTGAGGTGGCAATCGAGACGGCCAATGCCTTGCTGGGTCTGCCGGCCGGGTCTGATCCCACGGCGGATAAGGCGTCTTCTGCGGCCTCAGCTTCCGGCGGAGCAAACCCACAGGCGTCTGGGGCAGAGGAAACCGGAGAGGGGGCGGAATCCACTTCTGCACGGCTGCTTCTGGAAGTGCGCGAGGCCATCGCCACCTACAACAGCACGCAGGTGACCGTGAAGGCCTATGGCAGCGCCTATGACGGCAGCGCCCGCAAGCAGGCCGATTACGACAAGCTGCGCGAACTGGAAAAGCAGATCGATCTTCTTGCTGAGCAGATCGGGGCTCTTGCAGACAAGGATGACGAGGAGCAGCGCAAGGAGCTGGAGGCGGCAAAGCGGGAGATGGATGAGGGCCGTGAAGCGCTGAACGAGTTCCGCACGGACCAGCTTGAGGCTCAGGGCATGCCGGGCGTCGAGGGCAGCGCCGGGGGCGTCGCCAATCTCTTCACAGGGCTCAATGGGTCTCAAGGCGCGGAAACCGGCGTACCGGCAGGCACGTCCGGTGTTTCCGTGTCCATCAATCAGACGGCCATCAGCTTTTCCTCCACATCCGTCAGCCTTGTGCTGCAGACGGATGTGACTGTCTGAGGAAAATTATTCGCCTGCGCCGGGGGCTGCAGCCTGACGGCCAAAGTCCGGAGCAGGGGTTTCCTGACCGGCCTCGATGATCGAGCGGCGGATGCCGCGCGTGCGGGTAAACAGGTCGAACAGGGCCTGCCCGTCGCCCCAGCGGATCGCACGCTGCAGGGCGGACAGATCCTCCGAAAACCGCGACAGCATTTCAAGGATCGCATCCTTGTTGTGCAGGCACACGTCGCGCCACATGGTGGGGTCAGATGCAGCCAGACGGGTGAAGTCGCGGAAGCCGGAAGCGGAATACTTGATCACTTCCGACTTGGTGACCGTCTGGAGATCATCGGCTGTGCCGACGATGTTATAGGCGATGATATGCGGCAGGTGCGACACGATGGCGAGCACCAGGTCGTGGTGCTGCGGGTCCATGGTGTCGACGTTGGAGCCGCAGGCGGTCCAGAAGGCGGCAAGCCTTTCAATCGCCCCTGCATCGGTGTCCGGCACGGGGGTGAGGATGCACCAGCGGTTCTGGAACAGCGCGGCAAAGCCTGCATCCGGGCCGGAATGTTCGGTACCCGCAATCGGGTGGCCGGGGATGAAATGCACCCCTTCGGGAACATGCGGAGCCATCTGCGACACGACCGAGCCCTTGGTGGAGCCCACGTCCGTCAGAATCGCGCCCGGCTTCAGATGCGGCGCGATGGTTTTCGCCACTTCTTCCGAAGCGCCGACCGGCACGCTGACGATCACCAGATCCGCATCCTTCACCGCGTCCGCTGCCGAGAGGCAGTATCGGTCCCCAAGCCCCAGCTCTTCCGCACGGGCCAGCGTCGGCGCCGAGCGGGTCGAGATGGTGATGGTCTCCGCCAGGCCCTTTTCGCGGATGACGCGGGCGAGGGAGGAGCCGATGAGGCCGATGCCGATCAGGGCAACGCGCTGAAAATGGGGATCTGACATGTCTCGTCTGGTGTCTTCAAATGGGTTTGGCCCGGCTGCCGCTTGGGCAGGGCCGGGCCATCAGGGGCTTGGCGCCTTTAGCGCGCCATGAAACCTGCAAGAGCCGCAACCACCGCCTTGTTGGCTTCTTCGGTGCCGATGGACAGGCGCAGTGCGTCCGGCAGGCCGTAATTGGCGACCATCCGCAGGATCAGGCCATGCTCCGACAGATAGTCATCAGCATCGGCGGCGCGCTTGCCATCCTCATCCGGGAAGTGGATGAGCAGGAAGTTGCCGACGCTGGGCGTGGTCTTGAGGCCGAGCTTCTCGATCTCTGCCGCCGTCCAGGCCATCCAGGTCTCGTTGTGGGCAACGGCTGTCTCGACAAAGGCACGGTCGCGGATCGCGGCAATGCCGGCCGCCATCGCCGGTCCCGAGACGTTGAACGGCCCGCGGATGCGGTTCATGGCGTCAATCATCTCCGCCGGGCCAAAGCACCAGCCGAGGCGCAGGTTGGCCAGGCCATAGATCTTGGAGAAGGTGCGCGTCATGATGACATTGTTCGAGGTCGCCACCAGCTCGATGCCGCTCTCGTAGTCATTGCGCCGCACATACTCCGCATAGGCCGCGTCCAGCACCAGCACCACATGGGAAGGCAGGCCCGCATGCAGGCGGCGCACTTCGTCAAAGGGAATGTAGGTGCCGGTCGGATTGTTCGGGTTGGCGAGGAAGACCATCTTGGTCTTTTCCGTCACGCGGGCAAGGATCGCGTCCACATCCGTGGTCAGGTTCTTTTCCGGCGCGACAACGGGCGTTGCACCGGCAGCGCGGATGGCAATCGGATAGACGAGGAAGCCGAACTCGGAATAGATCGCCTCATCGCCGGGTGCCAGATAGGTGTTGGCGATGAGCGTCAGGATCTCATCCGACCCGGCGCCGCAGATGATGCGCTCCGGATTGATGCCCACCACCTCGCCGATGGCGTCCCGCAGGGCCGTGGACGCACCGTCCGGATAAAGCTCCAGCTTGGAGGCCACTTCGGCATAGGCCTTCTTGGCTGCGTCGCTGGCGCCCAGCGGAGATTCGTTCGAGGACAGCTTGTGCACCTTGCCGGTGCCCGAGGCCTTGGACTTGCCGGGCACGTAAGGGGCGATGTCGAGAATGCCTGCGCGCGGTTGGGGGCGGGATTTCGTGGCGCTGTCCATGGAAGTGTCTCTGTCTCTCGTGTGTTTGGCCGCTGTCTTCAAAAAGGGCTGATGGGCAGGATATCAGTCTGCGTCTTCGCTGAAATCGTCAAGCTCGTCCGGCTCACCCTCATCGATGTCGATGGGAGCGGCATAGCCGCCGACGAAGCGCAGCACGTCCGGCTCGGCTCCGGCCTCGCGGCAGAGCGTCAGAACCTCGTCTTCGCTGCTGTCACCGGAGGCAGCGAGCAGGGCGTCAACGCCGTCGGCATGGCGGAAGAAGCTCAGGATTTCAAGACCCGTATCCATCAGGCTGCCGGGCAGAACGCCGCGCCAGCGGGCATCGTAGACCGCCGTGTCTGGCGTGCCGGAGCCCGGAATGGGGCGGCTGATGACCATCGAAGCCAGATCTGCCGGGCGCTCCTCGGCTACGAAGAAGGGCAGGCGGGCGATGATCTGCGCTCCGTCCTGTCCAAGCCCGCGCCACCAGGGCAGTTCGGCCCGCTCGGTCAGGGCGATGACGCCAAGATCGGAATGGGAAGCAGCCACCGTGCCGACCACATCGGCCGGATCGCCTGCTGTTTCCATTTCCACGGCAAAGCCGAAGTAGAAGCGCGCGGCATCGCGCATGGCGGCAATGTCGGCGGATCCGTCCAGATGCACCTGGAACTCGCCCTGAAGGCGGGTGCAGGCGGTGATGATCTCGCGCCACAGATGTTCGGCGCTGGTCAGCGGCAGGCTGCCTTCGTGGCGCTCAACCATGCGGCGCATCATGTCGGCTTCCCGGTCCGGGCGGAACATCACGCCGTCAGCGCCGCTGGCGCGCTTGGCCGCAACGATGCCGTCTATGACACGCACCCGCTCCATCAGCAGGCGGTGCAGCTCGGCGTCGAGCACGTCGATGCGCTGGCGCAGGCTGTCGAGAGCGGTGCCTTGGGTCTGATCACTGGCCATGGGCGGGAAATGCCTTCCTGAAACATGCGACGCATTTGGCGATAGTCATAGGCAGCAAGCGGGCGGAAAGCAAAAGAAAACGTTGACACCACGGCCTTGCGAACCCTAGCTAACAACCCCTTGAAGATGGTGGCGCGTTGTTGCCGCAGTGAGGCTTTTGCCGCCCGGCCGGGCAGGTCACTCTCGGAAAAAGGGCGCGTGAGAACGGCCAGAAAAACGGCCAGTGAAAACGGGATGATGCGTCCGGCATGACCGATACACCTCAGACTTCGATCCCGCAGGACGGCGCAGCTGCCGGTGCTGCTGCCGTTTCCGCAAGCCTTGCCGAATTGGAAAAGGCACAGCGCCGGGAAATCGACACGCCCAGCAGCCAGTGCCTGCGTTTCGGGCCGGATCAGGCGCTGCCGCTGGATGCGGGCGGCACGCTCGCCAACTGGCAGATCGCCTATGAGACTTACGGCACGCTCAATGCGGACCGCAGCAACGCCATTCTCATCTGTCACGCGCTGACCGGCGACCAGTATGTCGCCTCGCGCAATCCGGTGACGGGTAAGCCCGGCTGGTGGACAATGCTGGTGGGCCCCGGCAAGCCGGTGGATACGGACCGCTTCTTCGTCATCTGCGCCAATGTGCTGGGTGGCTGCATGGGTACGACGGGCCCGGCCTCCACCAATCCGGAAACGGGCCAGCCCTATGCGCTGACCATGCCGGTGGTGACCATCCGCGACATGGTGCGCGCGCAAGCCCGGCTGGTGGATCATCTGGGCATCGAAACCCTGTTTGCCGTGGTGGGCGGCTCCATGGGCGGCATGCAGGTGCTGCAATGGGCGGCGCTGTTCCCGGAGCGGGTCTTCTCCGCCGTTCCGATTGCCACCGGCGCCCGCCATTCCTCGCAGAACATTGCCTTCCACGAGGTGGGCCGTCAGGCTGTGATGGCCGATCCCGACTGGCGCGGCGGCAGTTATCTTGCCGATGGCACCCGCCCCAGCAAGGGGCTGGCGGTGGCCCGCATGGCTGCGCATATCACCTACATGTCCGATATGTCCCTGCATCAGAAATTCGGCCGCAACCTTCAGGACCGGGAAGCGCTGACCTTCGGCTTCGATGCCGACTTCCAGATCGAAAGCTACCTGCGCCATCAGGGCATGACCTTTGTCGACCGGTTCGATGCCAATTCCTATCTGTATGTGACAAGGGCGATGGACTATTTCGATCTGGCAGCGGAGCATGACGGGGTCCTGAGCAAGGCCTTCCTGCACACGCCGACGCGCTTCTGCGTCATGTCCTTCACTTCGGACTGGCTGTTCCCGACATCGGAAAGCAAGGCGGTGGTGCGGGCGCTGAATGCTGCGGCGGCCAACGTCTCCTTCGTGGAGATCGACAGCGACCGCGGCCACGATGCCTTCCTGCTGGATGAGCCGGAAATGTTCCGCACTGTGCGCGGCTTCCTCACGGGGGCAGCAGCCGCACGTGGCATCGCCGGACCGGGAGGGGCGTAAGATGGCAAACGGCTACACAGGCGGAACTTTGACCCAGCCGCGCGGCGATCATCTCGTCATGTGCGATCTTGTGCCCGAGGGGGCACGAGTGCTGGACGTGGGCTGTGAAGACGGGGCACTGCTGCAGCTTCTGGCCGAGCGGCGGCGCGTTGACGGGCGCGGCATGGAGCTGTCGCAGGGCGGGGTCAACAAGGCCGTGGCACGCGGGCTTTCCGTGGTGCAGGGCGATGCCGACACGGATCTTGCCGACTATCCGGACAATGCCTTTGATGTGGTGATCCTCAGCCAGACACTGCAGGCCACCCGCGATCCGAAGGGCGTGATGGAGCAGCTGCTGCGCATCGGCGGGCAGGTGATCGTCTCGATCCCGAATTTCGCCTATTGGCGCAACCGCATGCAGCTTCTGCTGCGCGGACGGATGCCGGTGACCAAATATCTGTCCTACCAGTGGTATGACACGCCCAATATCCATTTCTGTTCCATCCGCGATTTTGTCGCTCTGGTGGACGAGATGGATGCAACGGTGGTCAAGGCCGTGGCGCTCAACGGGCAAGGGTCGCGCATCAGCTTCAATGCGCCCTGGTGGCTGTGGAATCTGGCGGGCGAGCAGGCGGTGTTCCTGCTGCGCCGCTAACCTTCACCGGCGGCGCGGGCCTGGTTTGTCCCGCCGGTGCGGGTTGAGGCCGGGGGTAACGCCGGCCTCCGGCACGAAGACGGGCCTGAGAACCCTCAGCACGCTGCGCTTGCCGCCATCGGCCTGAGCGGGCTTGTAGAGCCGCTTCTGCGCCTCGATCACCAGCAGTCCGGCAAAGGCCGGCCAGAGGGCGCGGCCCACGGTTTCCCAGGTGCGGGCCGAGCGCAGGATAACCTTCGACTTCACCGGCGGGATATAGAGCGTTTCCTCCTTCGAGATCACGTCGAACTGGCAGCTCTGCAGCAGCGCCTGGATCTGGCTCTTGGAGAATGGGCGGCCATAACCGAAGGGCGAGGTTTCCGCCCGTGCCCAGACGCCGCGCCTGTTTGGCACGATGACGATCAGCTTGCCGCCGGGCACGAGCACGCGCCAGGCCTCTCGCAGCAGGGCGGCAGGGTCTCCCGCCATATCCAGCGCATGAACCATGATGGCGCGCTGAAAGAAGCTGTCGCAGAAAGGCAGCTGGTCTGCTTCCACCAGAACCGAGGCATTGGCCCGCTCGCGTGGCCAGTGCACGACACCCTGCGCCGCAGGCATGGCCGCAACACAGCGCTCTGCTTCATCCATGTAGGGGCGCAGGAACGGGCCCGCATAGCCGATGCCGAGCAGGCTTTCCCCTCTGGCGCTGGGCCAGAGTGAGCGCACCCGTGCCCCTATCAGGCTGCGCAGAAGGCGGCCGAGCGGCAGGTCATAAAAGGTTCTGAGATCGCCGACGTCGAGATACATGGCCTGCCCGGTTCAATTCGGCGCGATTGAACCTTGCCTTGCCGCAAGACGCAAGACCTGATGACCGGAACAGGCTTGCTCCGCAATGCGGCATTTGCGACTGTGCGGGCCGGATTCATCAACGGGAGAGACAGAATGGCGCGGCTTCAGATCAGGCAGTTTCCCTGCCTGTCCGACAATTACGGTGTGCTGGCACGTGATCCGGAGAGCGGATCGGTGATTGCCATCGATGTGCCGGATGCCGCGCCCTATCTGGCGGAACTGGCCGAAACCGGCTGGCGTCTCACCCATATTCTCATCACCCACCATCACTGGGATCACGTGCAGGGACTGGTGCCCCTGAAGGAAGCCACGGGCGCTCGGGTGATCGGCCCGGGCCTGTCGCGGGACAAGATTTCAGGCCTCGATGAAGTGGTGGAAGATGGCGACATCTTCCACATTGCCGAGCTGAAGGTGGAGGCCATCTCGACGCCCGGTCATACGCTCGACCAGATTTCCTGGTGGTTCGAGCAGGCGGGCGTCATTCATACGGGTGACACCCTGTTCTCGCTGGGATGCGGGCGTGTCTTCGAGGGGGACATGGAAATGATGTGGGCCTCGCTCGACAAGCTGAACCGCCGCCTGCCGGACGATGCGGTTGTCTACTGCGGCCACGAGTATACTCTGTCCAATGCCCGTTTCGCGCTGAGTGTTGATCCGGATAACGCTGCGCTCAAGGAAAGGGTAGCAGAGGTGGAGCGGCTGCGGGCGGAGCATATGGCCACCCTGCCAACCACGATGGGGCGGGAGCGGGCCACCAATCCGTTCCTGCGGGCGGGTGATCCGGCGCTTGCCGCAGCCCTCGGCATGGCAGGGGCCAGCCCTGCCGAAGTCTTCGCAGAACTGCGGGGACGCAAGGACAGGTTCTGAGCCATGAGACCGCTGACCGGATTCACCGCCGCCGAAATCATCGAAACGCTGGGCATGCAGCCGCATCCAGAGGGCGGCTACTACGCCGAGACCTTCCGCGATCCGGTCTGCGATGCATCGGGCCGTGCGGCCTCGACGGCGATCTACTTCCTGCTGCCGGAGGGCGTTCTGTCGCGCTGGCACAAGGTGGATGCGGTGGAGGTGTGGCACTGGTACGGCGGCGCGCCGCTGGAGCTCTTGATCAGTGACGCAGAAGGGCCGGTTGAGCTTGTGACCCTTGGGTCCGATCTGGCCGCCGGACAGCGCCCGCAGGCGGTGGTGCCGCGCCAGGCCTGGCAGCAGGCCCAAAGCCTCGGCGATTTCACGCTTGTGGGCTGCACGGTTGCCCCCGGCTTCACCTTTGACGGCTTCGAAATGGCCCCGGAAGGCTGGCAGCCGAAGGGGTGAAGCGCCTCACACGCCCGCTTCAAAGGCCTCGACCAGATCGATGATCTGCGATCCGTAGCGGTCGAGCTTCGACTGGCCGACGCCGGAGACAGCGAGCAGGGCGTGGGAGGTCACGGGCCGGGCGATGGCGATACCGGCAAGCGTTGCATCCGGGAACACCACATAGGGCGGCACTTCGTTTTCCCGGGCTATCTGGGTGCGCAGGCGGCGCAGGCGCTCGAACAGCAGCCGGTCTTCCGGATCAAGATCATCTGCAAGGCTGGCCGACCGCTCTCCGCGCGAAGCCTTGAGGCTGGCGGCGGCGCGGTCACGGCGCAGCAGCACCTTGCGCTCGTTGCGGAACACGGCGCGGCATTCGTCCGTCAGCACCAGCGCGCCGTAGTTGGCATGATCGACACCAACAAGGCCCATGGCAACAAGCTGGCGTGCCACCGACTGCCAGGTCTTGGGCGAAAGCTCCTTGCCGATGCCATAGACCGACAGCTTGTCGTGGCCGAAGCGGGCGATCTTGTCGTTTTCCTTGCCCAGAAGCACGTCGATCACATGGCCCGCGCCAAAGCGCTGGCCGGTGCGGTAGATGGCTGAGAGGAATTTGGCGGCAGCTTCCGTTCCGTCCCAGGTTTCCACCGGAGACAGGCAGGTGTCGCAGTTGCCGCAAGGCTTGGGATAGGTCTCGCCGAAATGAGCCAGCAGCGCCTGACGGCGGCATCCGGCAGTCTCGCAGATGCCGACAAGGGCGTTGAGCTTGGCGGTTTCCGCCCGCTTCACCTCTTCCGGCGCTTCGCCTTCGGCAATCATGCGGCGGCGCTGCACCATGTCGGCCATGCCATAGGCCATCCAGGCCTCGGCCGGTGCGCCATCGCGGCCCGCACGGCCGGTTTCCTGATAGTAGGCTTCGACGGAAGACGGCAGATCGAGGTGGGCGACGAAACGCACGTCCGGCTTGTCGATGCCCATGCCGAAAGCGACAGTCGCCACCAGAACGAGGTTTTCCTCCAGCAGGAAGGCGTCCTGATTGGCCTCTCGGATTTCCCGGTCGAGCCCCGCGTGATAGGGCAGGGCGCGGATGCCCTTTTCGTTCAGCCAGCCTGCGATATCTTCCACCTTGGCGCGGGACAGGCAGTAGACGATGCCGCTCTCGCCCTTGTGGCGCTTGAGGAAATCAAGAAGCTGCTGGCGCTGGTTCACCCGCTCGACAATCTCGTAGCGGATGTTGGGCCGGTCGAAGGAGGTGGTGAAGACCTGCGCCGTCTCCAGCTTCAACCGGACGCGGATGTCCTCCTGCGTATGCGGATCGGCCGTGGCGGTCAGTGCCACACGCGGCACGCCGGGATAGCGTTCCGCAAGGCTTGCGAGCTGCAGATATTCGGGCCGGAAATCATGCCCCCACTGGCTGACGCAATGGGCCTCGTCGATGGCAAAGAGCGAGATGGCCGCCCCATCCAGCAAGCGGGAGAAACCGGCCGTCGCCACCCGTTCGGGCGTCACATAGAGAAAATCCAGCGTGCCGTTGCGCAGATCTGCGGCAATGCGCGCCTGCTCTTCCGCAGGAACGGAGGAATTGAGCGCGGCAGCGCGCACGCCCGCACCCGTCAGCGCACCCACCTGGTCCTTCATCAGTGCAATCAGCGGCGAGATCACCACACCCGTTCCGGGGCGGCAAAGAGCGGGGATCTGGAAGCACATGGATTTGCCTGCGCCCGTGGGGAACAGCACCACCGCATCGCCCCCGGCGATCAGCGTGTCCACCACCTCGCGCTGGCGTCCGCGGAAACTGGGATAGCCGAACACATCTGCCAGAACCTGCGCAGGATCCTTCGCTGCGGGCGTGGCAGTGCCCTCAGGCGGTGCTGTATACTCTGTCCCGGCGAGACGAGGCTGTGCTTGCGGCATGAACAGGTGATTCCTTCGTCGCCGCACCATCCCCTATTCGCCCGCCCCGGGCAATGACAGCCTGTGGATGACCTGTGCAAGACCGCGAGTTTTTGCAGCGGGAGGGGCTTCAGAGGCCAAACCGCGCATCCGGATCCTGCGCCAGGATTTCGGCGCAGTGGATGCGGAGCTGGTTGGTGACTTCGGCAAGGTCGCCGTCCAGCTGGCCGGGTGCCAGTGGCTCGCCCACGTGGAAGCGGAAGTGGGCGTGCTTCTTGTTCAGAAGCTCGTTGAAGACGGTCATGTCGCGCAGTTCGATCGAGACCTTTGCGAGGAAATAGAACAGGCGGGAGTTGCGCGCGCCCATGTGGATCGGGACGACCGGCACTTGATGGCGGCGGGCAAGAGCCAGTGCCGAGGTCATCCATGGCCGCTCGGTCAGCCTGCCCTCGTTCATGTAGGCAAGGCGGCCCGACGGGAACAGCACCACGGCGCGGTTGCGTTCAAAGGCTGAAGCCGCGTTTCGAAGGGTCTCGCGTGTTTTCTCACGGGTCTTGAAGTCGGCCCGCCATTCCACCGGCACGATCATGTCGGCCAGGCGCGGATTGACCCGTACCGCATCCCGGTTGGCGAAGATGGAAATGTCCCGGCGCCGGTTCTTCACCGCATCATAAAGTGCGACACCGTCGGCTATTCCTGTCGGGTGGTTCGATACGAGGATGCAGGGGCCTTTTGCCGGGATGCGCTCCAAGCCCTTCACGGTCAGCTTCAGCTGCAACAGACTGGACAGGTGTGCGAAGACTTCTTCCGCAGGAAGGTTGGAAATGGCGTCGGCCATCTCCAGCGCATCGAAATAGCGCAGCATGCGGTAGGCTATGGGCCGGAACAGCGGCCACCAGGGAGCAGCCATCACGTGCTTGCCGCGTTCGGCGATCAGCACATCCACAATATGGCGCGACGGATCTTCCGCCTCTCCCGTGTGGCTCTGTGTCAGAAGGGCCGAATCAGGATGCTGGAAACGCGGCACGTGCACAATCCTCAAGACGGGCGAAAACAGCCCATTGACAGCCTGATGGTTACAGATCCAGACGGCAACCTGCAATGGCCATGAGCGGTCAGCCTTGCAGAGCCTTGTGACGGTAGTCTGTCACAAAACAGGCATTTTTGTCGCAGCCGGCCCTGGTCCTCCAATCAGCTCCAGACGGGACTGGTGAAAATCGCAACCGCACAGCCTGTTGCTGCAATCCAAACCAGCGACCGCAGGGTGGCCTTGTCCGCCCAGTAGCAGAGTATGTAAAGACCGCGCAGTCCGATGAAGGCGGCGGCCAGGACATCGATCCAGAACGGGTCGCCGCCCTGCTGAAAAGCCACGAGCACGGCGGCGGCAAACAGCGGAAAGGCCTCGAAGCCATTGGCTTGTGCCCCTTGCGCACGTGCCCTGAAGCCCTCGGCCCAGAAGGCCGGATCGCGCGGGCGGGCGTTGCTGAAGTCTCTGGTGAGTTTGGCGGGGACCACCGACAGGATGGGCAGGAAGGCGGCAACGAGCACGCACCAGATTGCAACTGGCATGGTGATGATCCTTTTGGGTGGTTGCTTAAGTTTGCATGTGGAGAGGTAACGTTTTGTGCTGCCCGGTCAATCTCTCAATGTGCCACGCAGTACATCGGCGATGAAACCGGCAAAGGCCCTGACCTTTGCCGGCACGTGGCGGCGCGAGGGGTAGACGGCGTTGATCGTCACCTCGCTCATATCCCATTCCGGCAGCAGCCGGACAAGCGTTCCCGCTGCCAGATCCGTTGCCACATAGGCCTGCGGAATGAGGCTGAGGCCAAAGCTTGCGCGCAGGGCATCCATGACGGCAAGGCTTGAAGAGACCTTGTAGCGCCCGCTCACCCGCTGCCGGTGCTCCTTGCCATTGCGGAAGAAGGTCCATTCGTCCGCGTGGCCGGACAAGGTGAAGCGGATGCACTCATGCCGGGCAAGATCTGCTGGCTCTTGAGGCGTGCCGGCGCGTGCCAGATAGGCAGGCGACGCGCAGAGAGCGTGTTTCAGCGTGCCGAGCTTCTTGACGATCAGGTCCCGGTCCTCATCCCGGCGTCCGCCGCGCAGGGCCATGTCGAAACCGTCCCGGACAAGGTCCACGCGCCGGTCGTCGAGATCAAGGTCGAGGGAGACCGCCGGATAGCGCGCCAGAAACTCAGGGATACGGCTGGTGATAAGGACAAGGCTGGACGTCATGGGTGCGCTCACTCGCAACAGCCCGGAAGGCTCTGAGCTGAGGTTGCCAACAGACTGCTGCGCCTCTTCCAGATCGTCCAGAACCCGGCGGATCTGGTCGAGATAAAGCGTGCCCGCTTCCGTCAGACTGAGGCGGCGGGTGGTGCGGTGAAAGAGCCTGGCGCCAAGATCGCTCTCCAGCTCTGAAATGGCCTTGCTGACGGCGGCCGGAGACAGGCTGTGGCTGCGGGCTGCAGCGGCAAAGCTGCCGAGCGTGGCGATGCTGCGAAACAGGCGGAGCCGGAGAATGCCGTCCATCAATTGTTCACTTCACGTTACGGATGAGTGTCTCAAGTTGCGTATTATCATCTTTTGCCTCGTGAATTATCACTGATCTCCAGCGGCAGCCACCTGAGGCCGGGCCGCATTGCACTGGATCTGACATGAATTCCCGCCTGAACGCCCATATGACGCTGCTCCTCACCGCGCTTGCACCTGCCATCTGGGGCAGCAGCTACATCGTCATCACCGAGATGCTGCCGCCGGACCGGCCACTGACGCTGGCGCTCCTCAGGGCACTGCCTGCAGCTCTTCTTCTGCTGCTGATCGTCCGCCAGCTGCCGCGCGGGCGCTGGATCTTCCGGGTGCTGGTGCTGGGGGCGCTCAACTTCTCCATCTTCTGGACCTTGATGAATGTGGGGGCCTACCGCCTGCCGGGCGGTGTGGCGGCGACACTGGGGGCAATGCAGCCGCTTATCGTGCTGGTGCTGGCGCGCTTCCTGCTCAACGGGCGGCTGACCTGGCTGGCCGTTCTGGCGGGTGTTGCCGGTGTCATCGGCGTCGGCATGCTGATGCTGAAGCCCACGGCGGCGCTTGATCCCATCGGCCTTCTGGCAGCAGGGGCCGGTGCTGTCTCCATGGCGCTGGGCACGGTGATGACCCGCTACTGGAAGCCGGAAGTGAGCCCGCTCACCCTGACCGCCTGGCAGCTGGCTGCCGGTGCCCTCCTGCTGGCTCCTGCCGCGCTCATCACGGAACCGGCCCTGCCACCGCTGACGGGCTGGAACATTGCGGGCTTTGCCTACATGACCTTCATTGGCGCAGGCCTGACCTATCTTCTGTGGTTCCGGGGCATCGGTCTGCTCGGTCCTTCGGCAATCGCGCCGCTGGGCCTGCTCAGCCCGCTGATGGCGGTGATCCTCGGCTGGGCCATTCTGGACCAGACCCTGAGTGCGGTGCAGATTGCCGGTATGGTGCTGGTGCTGGGCAGCATTCTGGTGGGCCAGCACGCCGGGCAGCTGGCCCAGCGGCGTCCGCCTGCCAGTCTTGCGAGCCCCGTCAGCCGGCAGGTTTAGGGCTTAGCCCGGAAGCTGGCTTTCGCGGCTGGTGCGGGAGGTGCGGGCTTCCTCGTGCAGCCAGGCGCGGAAAGCTGCGACCACCGGGCGCAGGGTCCGGTCCTGCGGATAGACGAAGTGATAGGCGGTCTTCTGGTCCAGCGGCTGACCGAACAGGCGCACCAGACGGCCGCTTGCCAGTTCCTCGTCGATGAAAAGCCGGGGCATCAGCGCAACGCCGAGGTGATGTGCGGCAGCTTCCGCGATCATGCCGAACTGCTCGAAGCGCGGGCCCTGATAGGCTGTTTCCGTCTCCACCCCCATGGCGGCGAACCAGTCGCGCCAGGCCATGGGCCGCGTGGAGAGCTGCAGGCGGGGCACCTTCAGCAGGTCACGCGGCTCGCTGATCATGTGCCGGTCGCGGAACGTGCGCGAGGCCACGACCACAGACTCCTCCGGGAACAGCGGCTCCACAATGGCGCCTGCCCAGATCGGGTCGCCATGGTGGATCGCGCCGTCAAAGGGCTCCTCGGCAAAATCGAAGGGCCGCAGGCGGATGGAGATGTTGAGCGCAGCTTTCGGCGTCCGCCGCAGGAACTCGGCAAGTCGGGGGGCGAGCCAGCGGGTGCCGAAAGTGGGCAGAACCGCCAGATTGAGCACATCGGCACTGCCGGCAAAGGACATGACCTGCCGTGTGGCATCGCCCAATTGGTCCAGCGCACCGCGCACCTCATGCAGGTAAAGCCGCCCGGCATCGGTCAGCACCACGCGCTGGCGAACGCGGGCAAACAGCGGCACGCCCAGCCTCTGCTCCAGATGGCGGATCTGCTTGGAAATCGCGCCCTGTGTCAGGTGAAGCTCCTCCGCTGCGCGGGTGAAGCTTTCATGCCTGGCCGCGCACTCGAAGGCGATCAGGGCATCTGCGGGCGGCAGAAAGGCGCGTTTGACCATCAGGTTCATTCCGTTGGCTCATGACTTGCGGAGAACTTATCTCTTCCCGTACCTGCTGTCAGCAGGCATAGTCCGCGCAATTCCAGCGTTTGCCTCACATGGGGGTGTGGCGCTGAGACTTGATACATGAGACGGAGGAATGTGATGGCAGCTCTCAAGTCCGATCCCACCGGTGGCGGCACCTTTGCCTGGGAAGATCCCTTCCTGCTGCGCGAGCAGCTGAGCGAGGACGAGATCCTCATCATGGAAACCGCCCGCGCCTATGCGCAGGACAAGCTGCTGCCGCGCGTGCTTGAAGCCTATGCCCACGAGAAGACCGACCGCGAGATCTTCAACGAAATGGGTGAGCTTGGCCTGCTCGGCGTCACCCTGCCGGAAGAATACGGCTGTGCCGGTGCATCCTACGTTTCCTATGGCCTCGTTGCCCGCGAAATCGAGCGCGTTGACAGCGGCTACCGCTCGATGAACTCGGTGCAGTCCTCGCTGGTGATGTATCCGATCTATGCCTACGGCTCCGAAGAACAGCGCAAGAAGTATCTGCCCAAGCTCGCCTCGGGCGAGTTCGTCGGCTGCTTCGGCCTGACCGAGCCGGATGCAGGCTCCGATCCGGCCGGCATGCGCACCCGCGCCGAGAAGATCGACGGCGGCTACCGGCTCAAGGGCTCCAAGATGTGGATCTCCAACTCGCCGATCGCCGATGTGTTTGTGGTCTGGGCCAAGTCCGAAGCCCATGACGGAGCCATCCGCGGCTTTGTGCTGGAGAAGGGCATGAAGGGGCTGTCTGCTCCGAAGATTGGCGGCAAGCTTTCCCTGCGTGCGTCCATTACCGGCGAAATCGTCATGGACGGTGTGGAAGTCTCCGAAGACGCGCTGCTGCCGAATGTTTCCGGCCTCAAGGGTCCGTTCGGCTGCCTCAACCGCGCCCGCTACGGCATTTCCTGGGGTGCCATGGGCGCCGCCGAAGACTGCTGGCACCGTGCCCGCCAGTATGGCCTCGACCGCAAGCAGTTCGGCCGTCCGCTGGCCCAGACGCAGCTGTTCCAGAAGAAGCTGGCTGACATGCAGACGGAAATCGCGCTCGGCCTGCAGGGTTCGCTGCGCGTCGGCCGCCTGTTCGACGAGGGCAAGGTGGCACCGGAAATGATCTCCATCGTCAAGCGCAACAATTGCGGCAAGGCGCTGGATATAGCCCGTCAGGCCCGCGACATGCACGGCGGCAACGGCATTCAGGAAGAATATCACGTGATGCGTCACGCGCAGAACCTGGAAACCGTCAATACCTATGAAGGCACGCATGATGTGCATGCCCTCATCCTGGGCCGCGCCCAGACCGGTCTTCAGGCTTTCTTCTGAAGATTGCCATCAGGTCATTGAGATTGCGGCGCCATCCGTGCCGCTTTCCCTATTCCGGCCGGACGGCCCGGTGTTCAGGTCCCCACCACCTGAGGCCCGGCTGCTCCGGCCGGAAGCCGTTTCACAGCAACAGTTGTGACTGGCTGTTTTCAGTCTTCCAGCAGGTCCGGCAGATGGTCCAGCAGCACGCGGGCTGGGGCCTTGCGCTTGCCATTGGCCCATTCGATCAGCTTCTGGCAGAAATTGCGCAGGGCAAGGCGGCTCTGGCGCACCCGTTCCCTGTCCATCTCGAAGGGCGGATTTTCGTGGCGGATATAGGACCTGAGCGCCAGCGCCAGCGTGAGCACATGCACGCCGCCTGAGGGGTTGCCATAAGTCTGGGCGATATAGCCGCCGCTTACCGCATCATTTTCCGAAAAGGTCTTGTCGGTGAAGTCATGCAGCATGGTCATGCTGAGGCTGGCCACATCCTCGTGGCAGCTGCGGCCATGGAGGGTGCCGATGTTGACCAGCGGCAGATCGCCCGGATAACGCCCCTTGATGCGGCTGCGCATGGATTGCAGGCTGATCACCGTGATGCGGCCATGTATGGCGCGCAGCCGCCGGATCTGGGCACTCAGCGCGTCGTGGAACGGGGCATGATAGAGCCGCCGCCGCTCGTCCATCTCGAAGCGGCCCGGATCTTCGTCAGGCAAATAGACCCGCTTGCCGTCCAGTGTAAGCACAGGGCAGATGGACAGTGCGCCATCCTCGAACGGGCGGCCAAAGCTGGCCGGGTCACCGTCCACATCCACGACCAGGCGGGAAATGGGGGTTGATATCACCGTCGCCTGAATGTCTTCGGCAAAATCCACCAGCTGGTCCATGTGCCAGGAGGCGTCGGCCTGCAGCCGCCCCGTTGCGGACAGGCGCTTGTCGATAGAAGGCGGGATCCGCAGGCCGGAGTGGCCAATGCAGAGGATCAGCGGCGCAGAATGTTCCTTTACGGCAATCATGGATGAAGGGCCTGCCGGGATGGGGTCACCACTGGGCCGCGATGCGCGAGGCACTGCGGACAAGGGTATTTATTTTAAGCTTTTTTTAACTTTTGCCACGTCTGCCGCAAACCGTCGCAGGCGAGCTTGATTTCCCGCAGCGTAATCCCCAGAAACTTGGCGCCCGTCGGATCTGCATGATTTCTCCCGCCCTCTGGTGGACCGATGATATGCAGCTTGAGTTCCCCGGGCGGAAAGTTATTCTGCCCGCTTCACCTTCCGGAAAATTTCTTCAAGGCAAAGAAAAATGACGCTGCGGTATGGCAAGGAATTCCTCATGATCCCGGGTCCGACAAACGTGCCGGACGAAGTTCTGAGGGCCATGCACCGCCCGGCTGTCGATATCTATGAAGGCCCGCTGCTGCAGACGACGGATGACTGCCTCAAGGGCATCTCGCGTGTTTTCCGATCCACGACTGGCAAGCCCTATATCTACATCGCCAATGGGCACGGCACCTGGGATGCGGCGCTGTCCAACACCCTGTCGCGCGGCGACAAGGTGCTGGTGCTCGAATCGGGGCGCTTTGCCATCGGCTGGGGCGAGGCGGCAGAGCTGATCGGCATCGAGGTGGAAATCCTGCCCGGCCACTGGCGCAAGGCGGTGGATCCGGCGGCGCTGGAAGCGCGGCTGAAGGCCGATACGGAAGGCGCAATCAAGGCCGTTCTGGTGGTGCAGGTGGACACGGCCTCCGGTGTGCTCAACGATATTCCGGCCCTGCGCAAGGCCATGAACGCCAGCGGCCATGGCGCCCTGCTGATGGTAGACTGCATGGCCTCGCTCGGCTGCGTGCCGTTTGAGATGGAGGCCTGGGGCGTGGATGTCGCCATGGCAGGTTCGCAGAAGGGGCTGATGTCGCCTCCGGGCCTTGCCTTCGTGGTGGCTGGACAGAAAGCGCTGACCGCCCACAAGACGGCAGGGCTGCGCAATGCCTATATGGACTGGACCTTCCGCGACGGTCCGGAGCACTACATGAAATATTGCGGCACGCCGCCAGAGCATCTTCTCTTTGCCTTCCAGAAATCGCTGGAGCTGATCGAGGAGGAGACGCTGGAAGGTGTCTGGCGGCGTCACGCGATTCTGGCAGAGGCCGTGCGGGCTGCTGTCGAGGTCTGGGGCCGCAAGGGCACGCTGGAGATGAACATCCTCAAGCCGGAAGAGCGGTCCGACAGTGTGTCGGTGATCTGCTTCAACGGCGTTGATCCGGCACCGCTGCGCAGCTTCGTCAAGGATGTCTGCGGTATCACCATCGGCATCGCCATTGGCGACCTGGCCGGCAAGGGCATTCGCATTGGCCACATGGGTCATGTCAATGCGGCGATGGTTCTGGGCACGCTTTCCGCCATGGAACTTGGGCTGCGGCGTCTCGGCATCCCGCATGAAAGCGGCGGTGTGGATGCGGCCATTGCCGTGATGGACAGGGCGCTGGGCGGAAACTGATCTGTTTCATCTCCGTAAGCTGTTGTCTGGAAAGGATATATTTCTTTCCGGACACGAAGTTTGCCCCTTTGGCATATGAGGCCTTGCCAAAGGGGCGTGTGCTTCTGATATAAGGGGCTCGGGAGGTTGGTGGTGGACGAGCCACTCGCCAACCGGGTCAGGTCCGGAAGGAAGCAGCCCCAACGAGTTCCGGCACGGGTCGCCGTGCCAGCCTCCCACCCTTTTCCCCCGCGCAGATGCACCACGGCGTCGCGTCGCGTGCCTCAGGCGCGGCGGGGCTTCCGGCTGTCCTTCGTAAAGGCGCCGGCTTCATGAATTCAAGACGGGGACAGGCGGGCTGGATGAGCGGCATGGACGGTGACAGCCCCGGAGGCAACGGCCCCGAACACGCAGCTGAGCATGAGCGGGACGACCTGACGATCTCCATGTTCGGCGATGCTCCGGCTGAACCTGCACCTTCTGCTCCCGCACCTGCGCCTGCTGGCGAAGGGAAGCAGTCCGGCGCCTACCGGGTGCTGGCCCGCAAGTACCGTCCCCAGACCTTTGACGATCTCGTCGGCCAGGAGCCGATGGTCCAGACGCTGGAAAACGCCTTTGCCACCGGGCGCATTGCGCAGGCCTGGATGCTGACCGGCGTGCGTGGTGTCGGCAAGACGACGACCGCCCGTATTCTGGCGCGTGGCCTCAACTATGAAATCCCCGGAGAGGTGGAGCGCCCGACGGTGCAGCTCACCCGCGAGGGCACCCATTGCCGCGCCATCATGGAAGGCCGCCATGTCGATGTGATCGAGATGGACGCCGCCTCGCACACCGGCATCAACGATATCCGCGAGATCACGGACGCAGCGCGCTACCGCCCCGCTTCGGCGCGCTACAAGGTCTACATCATCGACGAAGTGCACATGCTCTCCAACGCGGCCTTCAACGGCCTGCTGAAGACGCTGGAGGAGCCGCCGGAGCATGTGAAGTTCATTTTCGCCACCACGGAAATCCGCAAGGTTCCGGTGACGGTGTTGTCCCGCTGTCAGCGGTTCGACCTGCGCCGCATCGAACAGCCCAAGCTCGTTGGCCTGCTGCGGCGCATTTCCAATGCGGAATCCATCGACATTTCCGATGATGCGCTGACGCTGATCGCCCGTGCGGGCGAAGGCTCGGCGCGTGACAGTCTGTCCTTGCTGGATCAGGCGATTGCCCATGGCGGCGGCCATATCGATGCGGATCAGGTGCGGCAGATGCTGGGCCTCGCCGACAGGGCGCGGGTGATCGACCTTTTCGGCCATCTCATGTCGGGCCGCATTGCCGAGGCGATGGAAGAGCTGGCCGGGCAATATGCCATCGGCGCAGACCCTGCCGTCGTGCTGACGGATCTGGCCGATTTCACCCATCTGGTGACCCGGCTCAAGATCGTGCCCAAAGCGGGTGAGGAAGTCTCCGTCACCGAGACCGAGCGTCTGCGCGGGCGGGAGTTTGCCGAAAAACTGTCGATGCGCGCCCTGTCGCGGGCCTGGCAGATCCTGCTGAAGGGCATTTCCGAAGTTCAGGCCGCGCCCAAGCCGCTGGCTGCTGCCGATATGGTTCTGGTGCGCCTTGCCTATGCGGCAGACCTGCCGGACCCGGAAGAGGCGCTGAAGCTGCTGAAAAGCGGCGGCTTCCCGTCTTTGCCCGCAGGCGGCGCGCCGCAGGGGGCAGGACAGAGCGGTGGCCAAAGTGGTGGAATGCAGAGTGGCGGCATGCAGCCGCAGGCCGGTGGTCAGATGGGGCCGCCGGGTGGCCAGAATGGTCCTGCAGGGCAGGGCGGTTATGCCGGCCCCACGATGAGCGGTGGTGCCCCGCGCCTTTCGGCCATTGCCGGAGGCGCTGCCCAGTCCGTGGCCCAATCCGCACCGCAGCCCGCTCAGCAGGCGCCTTCCGTTCAACTGCGTTCGCTGGCTGACTGCGCGGCGCTCGCCTCCGAGCGGCGCGACATTCCGCTGAAGGTTTCCATCGAGCGGCAGATGCGGCTGGTGAAGTTTGAGCCGGGGCGGATCGAAATCCAGCCAACGAAGGACGCAGGCGCGGATCTGGCTGGTGAGTTCGGCCGCAAGCTGACCGAATGGACCGGTATGCGCTGGATCGTTTCTGTCAGCCGCGAGCAGGGCAGGCCGACGATCCACGAGGAGCGCGAGGCAACGCAGGCCCAGCTTCTCTCCGACGCCCGCTCGCATCCGACCGTCGCCGCGCTTCTGGCCGAATTCCCCGGTGCCCGTGTTGTCGACGTGCGTGTCAACGAGGAAGAGGACAGCATCGACGATCCGCTGCTTGCCGAAGCCCTCGGCACGGATGACGACGACCTGTAATCCTTCCTCTTGCATTGCGGCAGGCGCATGCCCAGTTGCTGTGAAGCCGGTACTGGTCCGGCACAAGGCAACCATGGGAGCCGCTGCATGCTCGTCACCACCACCAGCACCCTTCAGGGCCGCGAGATTGTCGAATACCGGGGCCTTGTCACCGGTGAGGCCATTTTGGGGGCCAATATCTTCAAGGATCTTTTCGCCGGTATCCGCGACATCGTCGGCGGGCGCTCGGGTGCCTATGAGGCGGAGCTGGCCAAGGCACGCAAGATCGCGCTGGACGAGTTGCAGCAGCAAGCGGCGGGCCTCGGCGCCAATGCTGTGATCGGTGTTGACCTCGACTATGAGACCGTCGGCAATGGCGGCTCGATGCTGATGGTCAGCGCCACCGGCACGGCGGTTGTCATCCGCTGACGTGCGGATTCAGTCCTCAATGCGAAAAGGGCAGCCCGCGAGGGCTGCCCTTTGCTGTTTTAACGGCCGAAAGGTTCAGCTGCCCTTGGATGCAGCACGCTCGGCGCGCTTGCGGTCGTTCGGGTCCAGCAGGGCCTTGCGCAGGCGGATGTTCTTCGGCGTTACTTCCACCAGCTCGTCGTCGGCGATGTAGGACAGCGCCGCTTCGAGGGACAGGCGGATCGGGGTGGTCAGCTTGACGGCTTCATCCTTGCCGGCGGCGCGGATGTTGGTCAGCTGCTTGCCCTTCAGCACGTTCACTTCCAGGTCGTTGCCACGGGTGTGCTCGCCGATGATCATGCCCTGATACACCTTGACGCCCGGCTCGATCATCATCGGGCCGCGGTCTTCCAGGTTGAACATGGCATAGGCCACGGCCTCACCGTCGCCGTTGGAGATCAGCACGCCGGTGTGACGGGTCGGAATGTCGCCCTTGTAGGGGGCGTATTCGTGGAACACGCGGTTGAAGATCGCCGTGCCGCGGGTGTCGGACAGAAGCTCGCCCTGATAGCCGATGAGGCCACGGGTGGGGGCAAGGAACTGCAGACGGGTGCGGCCGCCGCCGGAGGGGCGCATTTCGCGCAGCTCGGCTTTGCGCTCGGACAGCTTCTGCACGACGACGCCGGAATGCTCTTCATCCACGTCGATGGTGACTTCCTCGATCGGCTCCAGGCGGTTGCCGTTTTCGTCGAACTGGAAGACCACGCGCGGACGGCCGACGCAGATCTCGAAGCCTTCGCGGCGCATGTTTTCGATCAGGATGGCGAGCTGCAGTTCGCCACGGCCGGACACGATGAAGGCGTCGCCTTCCGGGGTGTCCTCGATCTTCAGGGCAACGTTGCCTTCCGCTTCGTCCATCAGGCGCTTGCGGATGACGCGCGACTGCACCTTGTCGCCTTCGGTGCCGGCCAGCGGGCTGTCGTTGACGAAGAAGGTCATGGACAGGGTCGGCGGATCGATCGGCTGGGCCATGATCGGGGTGTTCACGTCCATGGAACAGAGCGTGTCGGCGACGGTTGCTTCCTGCAGGCCTGCGATGGAGACGATGTCACCGGCCTCACCCTTCTCGATGGGCTGGCGCTCAAGGCCACGGAACGCAAGCACCTTGGAGATACGGCCGCTCTCGACCATCTTGCCTTCACGCGACAGGGCCTTGATGGGCATGTTCGGAATGGCTTCGCCAGCGACGATACGGCCCGTCAGGATGCGGCCCAGGAACGGGTTGCTCTCGATGGTAGTCGCCAGCATGCGGAAGGAGCCTTCCTCTGCCGTCGGTGCCGGAACGTGGCTGATGATCAGGTCGAACAGCGGGGCCATGGATTCAGCCGGACCGGTCGGGTCATTGGCCATCCATTCCTGCTTGGCAGAGCCATAGACGACCGGGAAGTCGAGCTGCTCTTCGTTGGCATCGAGGGCGGCGAAGAGGTCGAACACCTCGTCCAGCACTTCCTCGGCGCGCTGCTCCGGCTTGTCGATCTTGTTGATGGCGACGATCGGCTTGAGGCCGAGCTTCAGGGCCTTGCCGAGCACGAACTTGGTCTGCGGCATCGGGCCTTCGGCGGCGTCTACCAGCAGAACCACACCGTCCACCATATGCAGGATACGCTCGACTTCACCGCCGAAGTCGGCGTGGCCCGGGGTGTCCACGATGTTGATGCGGGTGTCGCCCCACACCAGCGAAGTCACCTTCGCCAGAATGGTGATGCCACGCTCACGCTCCAGGTCGTTGGAGTCCATCATGCGCTCTTCCGTGCGCTGGTTCTCGCGGAAGGAGCCCGACTTCTTCAGAAGGACGTCGATTAGGGTTGTCTTGCCATGGTCGACGTGGGCGATGATGGCGATATTGCGCAGCTTCATTAAGGGCTCCAAAAGACACTGCGGGCAGGGTGCCCGCAGTGTTTGTCTTCAAATTGTGGCTGACACCCGCTGGTGCTCACGGGCGGAAATCCGCGCCCTGTATAGTCTGCGGCGGCCATTTGTGCAACGCGGCAGCGCAGCTTGACGCAAATCAGGTGCCGTTCTAATTGTAAGGTAGCCTTACTATATGTCTGTCTTATGAATTTGGGTGGTGCCTTTCGTGGCTGATCCGACCCTCGGATTTCTCGTTGCCGATGTCGGCCGGCTGATCCGCCAGCGCTTTGAAGCGGCGCTGAGCGGCGTTGATTGCGGCCTGACGGCGGCGGAAGCGAGAACCCTTAACATGGTGCGGCAATTGCCGGATCAGCGCCAGGCAGCGCTGGCCGGCATGCTCGGTATCGAGCCGATGACACTCGTGGGCCATCTCGACCGGCTGGAACAGGCGGGCCTGATCTGCCGGGTGGCGGACCCGCAGGACAGGCGTGCCAAGATCATCGTTCTGGGCAAAGCGGCGCAGAGTGTGCTGGCCAAGATAGATGAAGCGTTGCACCAGGTCCGTGCTGAAATCTCGGAAGGGATGAGCCCCGAGGAGACGGCAGCAGCCATGCGCGTGCTGGCGAGGGTGCGGGACAATTTGGCTGAGGCCGCAGACCGGGCCTGAGGCGGCTTGAGCGATGGAATTCGTTTTTTTCCCGGGCGGGGAGGGCCCGCACAACGGATGGATCAGATGCGGGACAGTGTGACACCCCCCATGAGCGAAAGGCGCACCGCCCTGATCGGCGCGGCGCTGGTGGCCATCGGGCCGATTTCAATGGCGCTTTATACGCCGGCCATGCCGGTGCTGGCGGATGCTTTCGACACGACGCGCTCGATGATCAAGCTGACGCTGACGGCCTATTTCACCGGCTTTGCCCTGACGCAGCTGATCTGCGGACCGCTGACCGATGCTTTCGGCCGGCGTCCGGTGACGATTGCCTTCCTGCTGCTCTATCTCGCCTCCACCCTGCTGGCGGCCTTTGCGCCAAATGTCGAGGGCATGATTGCCGCCCGCGCCCTGCAAGGCATTGGCGCGGCCATTGGCGTTTCGGTGTCCCGCGCCATCGTGCGCGACCAGTTCACCGGGCAGACCTCGGCGCGGATCATGAATACGGTGGCGATGATGCTGGCCATTGGGCCCGCCATTTCGCCCACCATCGGCGGGTTGACGCTGGAGTTCTTCGGCTGGCGCGAGATCTTCTATTTCATGATCATCTATGGCGCGGTCCTGCTGGCGGCGGTGTGGATTTTCATGACGGAGACCAACCGTTATATCGACAGGGCCAACCTTCAGCCCGCACGGCTTGTCATCAACTATCTCACCTTGCTGAAAACGCCCTCGTTCCTGCGGCCAAGCCTGCTGGTCGGCTTTGGCATCGGTACCATCTACACGCTGGCGACCATCCTGCCCTTCGTGCTGATCGATCACGTGGGTCTGACGCCCAGCCAGTTCGGCCTCGGCATGATCGTGCAGTCCGGCTCCTTCATGGCGGCAACCATTGTCGCTTCGCGGGTGCTGCGGCGGCATGATGCGGGCAAGCTGGTGCCGCCCGCGCTCTGTGGCATGGCGCTGGCGGCAGCGGCGATCATCGTCTCGCATGCATTGTTCGAGCCCGGTTTCCTCAGCGTGATGCTGCCGGTGGGCCTGTTCTCCTTCTCGCTGGCCTGCCTTCTGCCTGCTGCCACCACGGCGGCGCTGCAGGGCTTTCCGCAGCTTGCAGGCTCTGCCTCCTCGCTGACCGGGTTTCTGCAATTCGGCACCGGCATTCTCGGCAGTTTGGTGGCGGCGTGGCTCGGCGATCCGGTGCTGGCGCTGATCATCGTTGCGCCGGGCATGATGCTGCTGGGGGCGGGGCTCTACCTGGCCCTTACGCCGCTTGCGAGGGCGAAGGAGGGAGGCGGCGGCAGCTGACCGGCATCTTTGCGGCGTTTTCTGTGCCGCAACCGTCCTGCAGCTTGACCTCTCCCCGGCAAAGCGCGACATAGCGCCTTCGATCTTGCGGGAGCTTCCTCAATGACACAGGCTGCCTATCAGCTGCCGGACCTTGCCGGTCCTGCCCGCCCGCATGTGATGGGCATCCTCAATGTCACGCCGGACAGTTTCTCCGACGGCGGGCAGCACGCGGCAGCGGAAGCGGCCATCGCCCATGCGCGGCAGATGATTGCGGAAGGGGCTGATATCATCGACATTGGCGGCGAAAGCACGCGTCCGGGAGCAGCACCTGTCTCTCTGGAGGACGAGTGGGCCCGCCTGGTTCCGGTACTGGAGCCGGTCGTTGCGCTGGGTTGCCCCGTCTCCATCGACACCTACAAGGCAGAAACCGCCCGCCGCGCCTGCCGCGCCGGGGTGGCAATCGTCAATGACGTCTGGGGCCTGCAGAAAGATCCGGCCATGGCGGATGTGGTTGCCGAAGCTGGCGTTCATGTGGTGATGATGCACAACCGCGAAGCCTCAGATCCCGCCATCGACATTCTCGCCGACATCGACCGCTTCTTCGAACGCTCGATGGAGCTGGCAGAGCGCGCCGGGATCGCGAGGGAAAAGATGATCCTCGATCCCGGCTTCGGCTTCGGCAAGACGGTGGACCAGAATTTCCTCGTCCTCAACCGCTTCGCAAGCCTGCGCAAGCATGGCCTGCCGCTGCTGAGCGGTGCCTCGCGCAAGCGCATGATCGGTGCCGTGCTGGATGTGGAGCCGCAGGAGCGCCTTTACGGCTCGCTGGCGGTGCATCTTCTTTCGCTGGAGCGGGGCGCTGCGATCCTGCGCGTTCACGATGTCCGCCCGCATGTGGAAGCGGCGAAGATTTATGCCGCAATGAAAAGGGAAGCCGTTTGAATGAGCCTTGCTGACAACGCGGTGCGCGCGGCGCTGGGCCTCGGCTCCAACATGGGTGACCCGAAGGCCAATCTGGCCGCAGCCATCGCCCGGCTTGATGCCAGTGAGGGCATTTCCGTTGTTGCGGTGTCCTCCGCCTACCGCACGCCGCCCTGGGGGCCGATCCCGCAGGATGACTACCGCAACATTTGCCTCGTCATCGAAACTGTGCTGTGCCCGCGTGACCTGCTGGGCCGCTGCCTTGAGATCGAACGGGAACTGGGCCGGGTGCGGGACGTGCGCTGGGGTCCGCGCATCATCGACATCGATGTGCTGATCTATGGCGGTGAACAGGTGGAGGAGGAGCATCTCTCCATCCCCCATCCACGTATGGGCGAACGGGCCTTCGTGCTGGTGCCTCTGGCCGAAATCTGGCCCGATGCCCCCATCGGCGGCGGCCGCACGGCGGCTGAAGCCCTCGCAACCTGCGAAGGCCGCGAGGAAATCGTCTTGCTGCCGGAGTGAGCGGCTGATCCGCCTTAGCGGTTCGGCAGCTCGCCGCGCAGCCATTGCTGCCATTGGGCCCGCGTGCCGTAGAACACGTTGCGGTCGACGGGGCCTTTGATGCCCTTGATGGTGCCTTGCGCGGTGTATTGCCAGAAGACCCAGTCGTTGCGCTTGTCGTATTTGTAGCTCGGATGGCTGGCGACCGAGCGGACCCAGAAGTCATGGGCGGTATATTTGCCGACCAGAACGTCCCGGTGGAAGTCGATGGTCGTGTAAACGATCGGCCGCTTGCCGTAATAGGCTTCGACGGCATCCAGGAACACATTCATGTCGGCCACGATCTTGTTTGCCGCAGGCGGCTTCGGGCAGGTCTTGGAAATGTGGTTCCATTCCATGTCCAGCACGGGGGGAAGTGCCTGCGGATCGCGCGGGACATTCTGGATGAACCAGGCGATCTGCTCTTCGACCGGGCGGCAGAAATAATAGAAATGATAGGCGCCGCGCGGAACGCCTGCTTCCTTGGCCGCCTGCCAGTTGGTCACGAACATCGGATCGATGAAATCGCCGCCCTCGGTCGCCTTGATGAAGGCAAACTCGACACCGGCGCGCTTGACCTCGTGCCAATTGATGTCTGCCTGCCAGCGGGACACATCGATGCCGTGGACCGGGAAATCCTGCGGCATGGGATCGCGGTATTCCACCCCCGAACAGGAGGACAGAAGCGCGGTAAGGGCTAGCATGGCAAGAAAGCGCGGGCGCCGGAACACGTGTTCCTCCGGGTTAACGAATTACAAACACCAGCCGTCAAATTGCGCGAAAAGTCCTAACGGATCGTAGAAAAATCATGGCGGGAATGGGGCATTTGTGATTGCTCCGCCTTTGGTGCACGCCTTTGCGCTCGGAAACCGGCTTGACGGGCGGGGCAACACCGGGTCACGTGCTTCTCCGAACTTGTCGCGCCCGCCGCATAGCCTGTTCCGGCTCACACCTACGGACCTCTTCATGACCGACCGCCTGACCTTTGCCACCTGGAACATCAACTCCGTCCGCCTGCGCATGCCGATTGTCGAGACCTTCCTCATCACCCATGCGCCGGATGTGCTGTGCCTGCAGGAAACCAAGTGCCCGGATGCCAACTTCCCGTTCGGTGCGTTCCGCAAGCTTGGCTATGAGCATGTGGAGATCAGCGGCCAGAAGGGCTACCACGGCGTTGCCATCATCTCGCGCCGCCCCCTGGAGGCTGTCGAGCGCAGGGATTTCTGCGGCAAGGGCGATGCCCGGCACATTGCCGTCAGCGTGCCGTTCAATGGCAGTTCGTTCCGCTTGCATAATTTTTATGTGCCGGCTGGCGGTGATGAACCCGACCGGACGGTCAACGAGAAATTCGGCCATAAGCTGGACTTCATGGCCGAGATGAAGGCGATGCTGGCCGGGGAAGAGGCGTCGCGCCCGGCCGTGGTCGTGGGCGATCTCAACGTCGCGCCCTATGAGCATGACGTGTGGTCTCACAAGGCGCTGTTGAAGATCGTCAGCCATACGCCGGTGGAAACGGAGCTGCTGGAAGCGATCCGCACCGGCGGCAACTGGGTGGATGTGATGCGCCAATATGTGCCCATGTCCGAAAAGCTCTACACTTGGTGGAGCTACCGGGCGAAGGACTGGGATGCTGCCGACAAGGGCCGCCGCCTTGATCACATCTGGATGACACAGAGTCTTGCCCCGCACGCCCGCGGCATCGAAGTGCTGCGTGCAGCGAGAGGCTGGGAAAAGCCTTCCGATCACGTGCCGGTGATTGCCCGGCTGGAGGCATGATGCCGGGATAGAAGCTCCGGCCTTGGCATAATCTTAAGTCCGCCGTGGCAGGATCGCGCGGTGGATGGATGTGCAGTGGGGCAGGGACGGGAGCTGGATCTGGTGCAGGCGCGGGACGGCGGCGGAAAGGCCGGGCAACAGGCAATGGGTCTTCAGCGGCTCTGGCTGCGCCTTGCGGGCGGAGGTGCACGCAAGGCCGCATTGGTGACGCTGGCCATCCGCGTTGCCGGTGCTGCGCTTGCCTATATGGCGCAGGTGCTCATGGCCCGCTGGATGGGTGCCTTTGACTATGGCGTCTACTCGGTCGTCTGGACCATGGTGATGATCCTGTCGGTCTTCGCCTGCCTCGGCTTTTCCTCCTCGGCCGGCCGCTTTATCCCGCTTTACCGGGGTGAGGGCTTTTTGGAGCTGCTGCGCGGCTATCTCTTCACCAGCCGGATCATTGTCTTTGGCACGGCCTGCCTTATCGGCGCAGGCGTGGCACTCATGGTGCTGCTGTTGCGCCCCATTCTTGATCCGGCCTATGTGCTCCCCCTGATGCTGGCGATGCTGGCCTTGCCGTTTTTTACCCTGGCTGGCGTGCAGGATGGCATTGCCCGTGCGCATGACCGGCCGGATCTCGGACTGATGCCGAGCTTTATCTGGCGGCCTCTGTTGATCCTGCTGCTGCTCTATCTGGCCATGCAGGCCGGGTTTATCCCGGATGCTGCCACTGCCGTGCTGGCCGGAGCCATTGCAAGTGCGCTCGTGGCGCTGGATCAGCTGCGGCGGCTGAACCAGGTGATCGGCCGTCAGCTGCCTGCGGGCCCGCGGACGCATGCGCCGCGCCTGTGGCTGGCGGTCTCCCTGCCCATGCTGCTGGTGGAAGGCTTTCTGCAGCTCGTCACCAGCGCCGATGTGGTCATGGTCAGCTTCTGGCAGAGCCC
Organism: Pannonibacter anstelovis; assembly: GCF_036881715.1. Classification (NCBI taxonomy): domain Bacteria; kingdom Pseudomonadati; phylum Pseudomonadota; class Alphaproteobacteria; order Hyphomicrobiales; family Stappiaceae; genus Pannonibacter; species Pannonibacter anstelovis. Next base: position 177,363 of record NZ_JBAKBF010000008.1, on the reverse strand, counting down.
GGACGAGGTGGCGGTTTACTTCGCCGCCTCAAAAACGCTGGCGCTGGTGCATTTCATCTATTTCGCCGTGCGCGCCGCATCCGCCCACCGCTTTGCCGCCCTGCACGTCGCTTCCCATGATGCTGCCGGACGCGCAGCCTTCGAGGCCTATGTGCGCCGCGCCGGGTTCTGGACCTTCTGGCCTTCGGTGGCTGCTGCTGCCGTGCTCATCGCCGCTGCGCCTTTTCTGCTGGCGCTCTTCGGACCGGGGTTCGAGGCAGGCACGGCGCTGATTGCCGTGCTGCTCGTCGGCGTGCTGGCGCGGGCCAGCGCCGGGCCGGCGGATGTTCTCCTCACCATGTGCGGCCTGCAGAAGGCCTGCGCGGCCATCTATTCCGGCGTCTTCATCCTCAATGTGGGGCTGAACCTGCTGCTGATCCCGCCCTTCGGGCTGATGGGCGCGGCTGTGGCGACCTCCCTTGCCATCACCGGCGAGGCACTGGCGCTCATCTTCGTTGCCCGCCGCCGCCTTGGGGTGCTGCCCTTTGCGCCCTTCGCCTTTGCGCTGGCGCTGGGCCGGGAGGGGCGGCATGGCTGAGACAAAGGCATCACTGGAAGGCTTGCTGCTTCAGATAGCGGATGCGCCGGAATGGGATGTACTTGTGCGGGAGGCGCTAAGCCCAAATCCCTTCTTCTCTCCTGCCTTTCTTGTGCCTTATGCCTCCAATCTGGGACCTGCAGAACTCAGGCTTGCTGTGGTGCGCGAAAAGGCTGGCGGGCGCTGGCTGGCGGTGGCTCCGGTCGCCCGGCGGCGTTGTGGTTTTCTCCTCAGGGAACGGACGTTCTGGGCGGCGGAATATGGCCCGCTTGGTGCTCCTCTGGTGCATCCGCAGGCGCCGGATGAAGCGCTGGCGCTGCTGCTGGAGACAGCTGCCGCCGGGTCTCCGGTCCTGCGCCTGCCGTTCCTGCCTGTGGCTGGTGCCGTGACGGAGCGGCTGAAGGCGGCTGCGAAGGGCTGGCGCTGGCTGGAAGGGCCGGTGGAGGAGCGGGCTTCTCATGAAGGCGGGGCAGAGGGCGAGGCACAGCTTGCCGCTGCCCTGACCACCAAACGCCGCAAGGAGATGGAGCGGCTGAAGCGCCGCCTCTCGGAAGACGGTGAACTTGTCTTCGACAGCCTGCGTGGTGCTGATGCTCTGGCTGGCATGGCTGAGTTTCTGGCGCTGGAGCGTTCCGGCTGGAAAGGGCGCGGTGCAACGGCACTGGCCAGCCGCGAGGCAACGCGGCGCTTTGCCGAAGATTTTGCCGTACGGCTCGCGGCACGGGATGGCTTGCGGCTGGACCGGATGCGGCTTGATGGCAGGCCGCTGGCTATGCTTGCAGTCATATTGCTGGGCGGCAGAGCCTTTGCCTGGAAGATCGCGTTTGATGAAGACTTCGCCCGTTTTTCGCCGGGCCAGCATCTGGCACTGCATGCGATGCGGCAGACGCTCGCGGATCCGGCGCTGCCGTTTGGCGGCGATTCCCTTGCGGTGCCCGGCCATCCGATGATCGAGCCTCTGTGGCGCGGGCGCATGGCCTATGCCCATCCCGTTCTGCTGCGCGGTGCGGCGGGCGCGCTGCTGCACCCGCTGCAGAGGCTGGATGCTCTCGCCTTCCGCGCCGCCAGGGCGCTGGCGCGGCGGATCTTGCGGCGAAGGTAAAGGTCAGCCCTCTTTTCTTGCCATGTCCCGCAGGGTGCGGCGGATGATCTTGCCGGTGGTGGTCATCGGCAATTCCTTGATGAAGGCGATCTCGCGCGGATATTCATGCGCCGAGAGGCGGTCGCGCACGTGGATGCGGATGGCCTCTTCCAGCTCCGGCGATGGCTTGTGGCCATCTGCCAGCACCACATAGGCCTTGACGATTTCCGTGCGCAGCGGGTCCGGTTTGCCGATGACGGCAGCCAGCGCCACGGCGGGATGGGTCAAAAGACAGTCTTCGATCTCGCCGGGGCCGATCCGGTAGCTGGCGGAGGTGATGAGGTCGTCATCGCGCCCGGTGAAGTGGACATAGCCATCGGCATCCATCTCGCCCTGATCGCCTGTCGTCATCCAGTCGCCGATGAACTTTTCCGCCGTTGCCTCCGGCTTGTTCCAGTAGCTCAGGAACATCACCGGATCGGGCCTGCGGATGGCGATCTGTCCCAGCGTGCCGGGCGGCAGGGGATTGCCCGCCTCATCGATCACCGCCACCTCATGGCCGGGAATGGCAACGCCGATTGCGCCCGCCCGGCTGATGCCGAGCCCCGCACAGGAGCCGAGCACCGCGTTGCATTCGGTCTGGCCGTAGAATTCATTCACGGGCAGGTCCAGCTCAGCCTTCGCCCAGTCATAGGCCTCGCGGCCCAGCGACTCGCCCGCAGACCCGATGCTGCGCAGGGCAAGGCGGAAGCGCTTGCCGGGGCTGTCCACCGCCCGCAGCATCTTCAGCGCCGTGGGCGGGATGAAGGCATTGCGCACGCCCTCCCGCTCCATCAGCGCAAAGGCGGCTTCCGGGTCAAACTTGCGGGCGGCATTGGCAATCACCGGAACGCCCAGATGCAGCGCGGGAAAAAGTGCATTCAGCAGCCCGCCCGCCCAGGCCCAGTCGGCCGGCGTCCACAACAGATCGCCCGGTTGACCGAGAAACTCCTGCGACAGCTCGATGCCCGGCAGATGGCCTAAGAGCACCCGGTGGCCATGCAGCACGCCCTTGGGCTGGCCGGTGGTGCCGGAGGTGTAGATCATCAGCGCCGGATCATGGAGGCTTGAGTCTACGGTTGCGAAGCTGTCCCGCGCCTTTGCACACAATGCAGAAAGGCTCTCGCTGCCGCTTTCCGGCATGCCGGTGGTGATCAGCAGCTCCAGCCCCGGCAGATCTGCCTTGAGCGGCAGCACCTTGCCAAGGCCCTGATCATTGGTGATCAGCGCCCGCGCGCCGGAATCTCCCAGCCGGTAGCGCAAGGCTTCTGGCCCGAAGAGCGCCGCCAGCGGAACGACAATCGCCCCCATGCGGTAGACGGCGAGATGGGCAATAGCGGTCCAGGCACATTGCGGCAGCAGCAGCGCCACCCGGTCACCCTTCGATATGCCTTTTGCAGACAGCGCGTTGGCAAGCTGGGCAGAGGCGCGCTCAAGCGCCGAATAGCTCCAGTCCGTGGCCTTGCCGTCTTCGTTAATCTCGCGGATGGCCAGCCGGTCTGGTTCAGCGGCAGCCCAAGCCTCGCAGGTGGAAGATGCGATGTTGTAGCGCTCAGGCAGCTGCCAGGTGAACTGGCGCCGCAAGCTGCCGAAATCTGCTGCCCGCTGAAGCATGGCCTTGTCCCGTCACAAACCGGAGGCGGAGCCTATCCCCCTCCGTGCTGCGGTGCAATAACCTTGGCAAAGCTGACAGTCCATCCGGCCAAAGGTAGGGTCAGTTCAGCTGCACCAGCGCAAGATTGAGCGCCGTGGCAAAGCTGACCCAAGCGGCATAGGGCACGAAGAGCAGGGCGGTCAGCCTGTCGCGCTGCCAGCCTGCGGCAATAAAGCCGAGAATTGTTGCCAGCAGTGCCAGAATGATCCCGAGCCCTGCATCCAGCCGGTGCAAGGTGAAGACAGTTGGGCTCCAGGCGAAGTTCAGCACCATTTGAAGGACCCACAGCCGGAACAGGCTGGAGCCTGTGCCGGTTCCAAAGCTGCGCCAGCCGGCAATGCCGATGAGGATGTAGAGCACGGTCCACGCAGGCCCGAACAGCCAGTTGGGCGGGGTGAAGGAGGGTTTGGCGAGCCCGGCATACCATTCGCCGGGCAGGTTCGTTGCGCCGATCAGCAGCCCGCCGCCTACGCTGATGACAAGAAAAACGGCGAGAAGGGGGAGCGATGGCTTGCGTGTCATTACGTGTCTCCAGAGGTTTGGAAATGGGGTTCGCGTCCCGTTTCGTCTGTTCCCTCAGATCAGTCAGCACCGGCGCGGGGAGCTGCCGCGCTCATGTCTCTTCCATGGCCTCCACATAGTACCACCGGCCGGATTTCTTGCGGAAACGGCTGAGTTCCCGGTGGGTGTGCAGCTGCGCAGCCGAAAGATAACGCGCCTCGAACAGCACCGTTCCATCCCGGTCATCCGGTCCGCCACCGGTGGTCTTCAGCACCTTGAGCCCCGTCCACCGGCTCTCCGCCGCCCAGCGGGCAGTTGCCGCCTCGTCAAAACCCGGCTGATATTTCGGCCAGAACGTTTCCTTCAGATAGGCAATGTCCTGCATCACATAGGCGCTATAGCGCGAGCGCATCAGCTCCTCCGCCGTCCCCGCCACAACCTTTCGCGCCAGCACCGGCCCGCAGCAAAGGGCAAGGGCCTGGCCGGAACCGCAGGGGCAGGGGGATGCATCAGTCATGAGGGGAGCCTGCAATGGAAAGGATCGGAGCCCGATATCTAGCGCGGATGGGGGAGGGCGTCACCTGCGGTCGCTCTGAAGCAGAAAGCGTGCCCTTCACGAGAGGGCTGGTGGAGCCGAGGGGAGACTTTCTTTTGAGGGAAAATAGGCCAGTGAAATCAATATTCTCTTGCTAAATCAGGGGGTTGTGGGTACGCACCTTGGGTACGCAAATGGGTACGCAGAGGTATCAAATGGGCCGGTCTTCCGATGGTGACACACGCTTCCTAGAGCTTCACGGCGGCCAGTGGCGGGTGACGATATCGGTCCCCCGTGACCTTCACGACCGCCTGCCAACACGGCTGAAGCGGTCGCTGAACACGGACAGTCTGGCCGTGGCCAACCGGCTGAAGTGGCCGGTCATCGCAGAGCTGAAGGCAGAGATAGAGAAGGCCCGTGGTGAGGGGCTGAAGGCGCGGCATATCCGGCAGGGTCTGGAAATGGCAGCGATGCTGAAAGCGGCCCGTTCAGATGAAGAGCGGGAAGCTATCATCGACGGCTTGTACATGACCGGGGATGACCTGCGGGGGCCGGAGATTGGCGAACGGATTGATGAAGAAACCGGCGAGCCCGTGCCTGTTTACGACCCCAGCCGGGAACGGGTGGCGGGTGAGTTTGTCCGGGTCGCGCTGGGCATGGTCACGCCTGTTGACCTTCACCACCCTGCGTATCTCGCCAGTCTGACTGTGAAGCCACGGACACGGGCAGATGATGAAAGGGCCATGAAGTACCTGAAAGCGTGGTGCCAGAGTGAAGGCGTGGACCCGTCCCTTCAGGCAATCAATCGGAAGGCCGCTGTCCGGTTCATGGACGCGCTACCCAGCATGCGGGAAGGGCTTACGCCCGTGACCCTGAACAAGTACCTACGCAGGCTGTCTTGTTACTGGCAGTGGCTGGAAAAGCGGGACGAGGTGGAGAACAACGTCTGGCAAGGCCTCACGCTTCCCGAGCCGGACAAGAAGCCGGAGGAACGGGAAAGGCCATTCACGGATGAAGAGATTGTCAAACTGCTGACCGGCAAGACCACCCAGCACATGCACGACCTCATGCGCATTGGAGCCCTCACCGGGGCACGGATTGACGTGATTGTGCGCCTGAAGGTTCGTGACTGTCAGGAAGGCGTCTTCATTTTCCAGCCGCAGAAGAGGGAGAAGGCAGAGCGGATAACGCCAATCCATTCCAGCCTTGTGCCTATCATCGAACGCCGGTCCAAGGGCAAGAGCCCGGACGATGACCTGTTCCCCGAATGGCGTCCGGTCAAAAAGGCGGACTCACAGCGGGAGCGGTCCTTCAAAGCGTCGAACCAGTTCACCGATTACCGGCGGGCTGTGGGGGTGGATGACAAAGTTCCGGGGAACCGGAGAGCCCGGACCAACTTCCATTCGTTCCGCCGCTGGTTCGTCACCAAGGCCGAAAGAGCGGACCAGCCGGAACACATCATTGCAGCCGTGATCGGCCACAAGCGAAGCGGCATGACCTTGGGCCGGTACTCAGCTGGGCCAATGGTGGAACAGGCGAGACGCTGCGTGGAAGCTGTCCGCCTGCCAGAGTTGCCGGAACAGGATGGCGATTAACTGGCGGCAGGCGACTAGCGCCAAGGAGCGTGAGAAACGGGCTCTGGAGAGCCGTTCTGGTCTGGCTGGTATAGACACGCCAGCGGCAGCAGAACGCGACTCCAGCCCCTGTTTCTGAGTCTTGGCGGGGCTCACCGCAGCCGCAGCAGCAACTGAAGCCCTCACCATGTCCAGCCGGGAGATTGCCAAGCTCACCGGGAAGCAGCACGGCCACGTGAGGCGAGACATTGTGGCCATGCTGACTGAACTTCATGGTGCAGGGGGTCTCTCCAAATTTGGAGACACCTACCGCAACAAGCAGAATGGCCAGACATATCCGTGCTTCAAGCTCCCCAAGCGCGAAACCCTCATTCTCATCTCCGGGTATTCGACGCGCATCCGCGCCCGCATCATCGACCGCTGGATGGAGCTGGAGGCAGAGGCTCAGGGCCGCGAGGCGAAGGAAGGATCTCCCGCAGTCCGATTGCTGGAGTAAGAATACCCCCGATCTGTTTGTGGGTAAACGTGGATACCCCCGGATGAACGCTCTCTGTATCAGACACAGAAAGGGCAGATGTCCGTATCAATCATCTCCGAGAGCGGCCTTGGGGAGTTCAACTCACCAACCGCCAGCGGGTGGCGGGTATGCGGGGACCAGCCCCATACAGCATCACATGACCAACCTCACCACCTTTAACTACCTCTCCAACACCGTTCGCGTAGTCGAGATCGACGGCCAGCCGTGGTTCGTTACCAAGGATGTCTGCGAACTCCTGGGCTATCGCCCCCACCCGAATGGCGGTTATCAGAACGCACTGCGACTTGTTTCTACGGACGAAAAAAAGGTCTTGGAGAAGAGCCACTCTTCTGGTGAGTGGGTCTTGTTTGAAGGTACCGCTGCTCGGGCTTCCCTCATCTCGGAGTCCGGCCTCTACAAGCTCATCGTGCGCTCCGACAAACCGGAGGCCCGCAAGTTCCAAGACTGGGTCACCCGCGAAGTGCTGCCCGCGATCCGCAAGGATGGCATGTACGTGGCCGGTGAGGAGAAGCTGAAGACCGAATGCCCAGTGGCTGAGCGCCAGCGGCTGGCGAGATGGAGAAAATCCACAGGTTTATAACGTACACATTTATGTTTTTATTATTTCCTTTCCCGGCTCTTCCTGCGGTGTTCGAGTATGTGGAATATATTCACTTGTGGTTCTATTCCATGTGTGGATGTAATGACATTATTTTTCTCTGATTGAAACTTGAATTCACCGATTCCGTTCGTGTATCCGTTCCTCACTGTTCTTGCTGTTGGCGGTTTTGCTACGGGCAGTCTTGCCAAGGGCAGGAACGTGATGACAACCGGCAACACGGAACGACAGCCATGGAAATCACTATCGAAACACGCCGCCACTTCCTGAAGCTCTGCATCCTGTCCGTCTTCACCTTCAGCTTGGAGACGGGAAGCTTCGTGTTCACGTGCAGCCGCAAGCACTGGTTCGAGCATGACGATGGAACGGCAAGGCGGTGGGTGTTCGAGAAGAAGGTCCAGCGAAGCGGCCAGCGTTCAGCCCAGCGCCCGGCAGAGCGCCAAGGAGCGTAAGAAACGGGGGCTGGAGAGCCTTTCTGGTCTGGCTGGTGCATCCATACCAGCGACAGCAGAACGCGACTCCAGCCCCTGTTTCTGAGTCTTGGCGGGGTGCTGTTGGCACGGAAGACCAAGCCGCTTAACTGCGGCATGTCGAGGATCACTCTGGCCTGATTGTCCTGCGTGAAAGACCACAACCCTTAATTACCCGCCCCCTAGGGTAGAAGAGGAGAGGGGCCGGAATAAAGAGGAGGAGAGGGGGATTGATGAAAACAGACCGCCTCTCCCGATGTTTTTATGCTGATGATGATGGAGATGAACCTTGATCAAGTCCGCCAATAGGTGACCTGAAGGTTCTCATGAGGATCACATATAGGGAGCCTAAATAGACAGCCCTCAGGCTGTTCCCTGAGCAGAGTGATCTTCATCATCATCCCCCATCCTCCGCCCCCCTCCATTGTCATCATCCCAAGATGATCATGACTGAACCGGCATGCCCTGCGGCAACTCAACATCTGAGAATGTGGTGGTCATGGTCATCCCCGTCCTTCGTTGCTCATCGAGAGATAGATGAAAAACATGACACCACCCGTCTTCACCATCACGGTTGAACCGCTGATGCCCGCCGATCAGCCCAGCGCCCAGCGAGGCGTCCGGGCAAAGACCTACCGCGTCTTTGTCGATGGGGACCAGATCACCGAATGCTCTTCCAGTCCTCTGCATACCGCCTGCCTAGCAGGTACAGGAACCGACCCACGAAAAAGGCGAGGCCGAGCCCTGCGCCGATGACTAGGATAGCGGGCAAGATCTCAACCTTCGGGTCAGTGAGTAGAAAAAAGACCGTCACTACAGCGATGCCCAAGCCCAACAGGCAAACCAACGAAAAGACGGTAAGGACGAAGAGCAGCCACATGCTAGCGCCCACGGTCCAAAGCCTTGGCTTAGTCGCTCTCAGCCAATCGCTGAACTCGCCGGACTCGGACCGAAGCCACGTCAGCAGTTGGAAGGCCACCACGAAAACCAAGACAGTGGCGACCGTCGGCAGAGTGTTAGTTTCCCAGGCGATCAAACCAAGCAGGCCAAGTGCGACGAGGAAGCACAGCCCAAGAAGTACCAGCCAGAACCGGGCAATCAAAAGGATCGCGAAAAAACCGATTACAATGCCAGCTGCAATCTCAAACATGTCACCTACAAGGCAGGCGCCTCAGCCCCCAACGCTTCTAGCAATGTAATTTAACATAGTATGGAACCTGTTTTGAGGCAAATGAAAATGATTTTTGCTAACAGGCAGTCTCTCTATTTCATCCGTTTCAGTAGATTTATCTCGTGGGCAGATGCAACATAGACCACCTCTCCCGATGATTTTATGATGGATGAGGGAGGAACTGGATCATCATCCTCCCTCTCTCATCCACCTTCCCAGGACCGCCTGAGAGATCCTTTAGGAGTCCCTAGTAGGCCCACCGTTACGGTCCTTCCGTTCCTTCCACTTGTAGTGCCCGTACTCGATCACAGCGCCCGTCAGAACCGCATACATAAAAGCGTCCTCAAAGCCAAGGAAGACGGTGATGGGGAGGGAGAGGACTGTCATCAGCAGTGTAAACCCGCTTATGGGCCACCCGAACATACCGTCCCCGCGTTCCTTCTTACGCTTCTCCATGAGCTTCCTCGCAGTTGATATTGCAGAGGAATCTTAGCGAGGGCCGGGAGAGGCGCTCAAGGGTACCCGAAATGTTTTCAGCAAAACTCTGAGAGCCCAAGATCAATATAACGGATCGCAGCTTCCCCCCGGTGGGGTGGGGTGACCATGGACCGTGGTCTTCACCCGCCACGGGCGTTCAGACGGCATGCCTGCTGCACCGCCCCAGACTTGGGGCCGTCTCATACACAGCAGACCTGCTGGCTACGCATCAGCCTATCAGCTTGGCCGCTAGACCGCCTGTCTTCAGCCACTGGCGTTCAGTCCGTGCTAGGTGTCTCGCTTGTCTCAGTTGGGTATACCCCTGAGAGGCAGAACTGTGAGACGTTAGGGCTGCCTCAATAGGGTTGACTTGGAAATTATGAGACGGTATCCATTCATGGTCTAGACCCTATTGAGACAGAGGTGATCAGGATGGCCGTTTATGGATATGCCCGTGTGAGCACACAGGATCAGGACTTGACCATTCAGGTTGAGGCCCTGAGGGCGGCAGGCTGTGAGATTGTGCGGGAAGAGAAGGCGTCCGGTACTTCCCGCGAAGGGCGGCAGGAACTGGACACGTTGCTTGCCTTCCTGAGGCCGGGCGACACGCTCATGGTCACCCGTGTTGACCGCTTGGCCCGGTCCATCGCAGACCTGCAGGACATTGCCAAGCAGCTGAAGGCCCGTGGTGTTGCGCTGAAGGCAACTGAACAGCCCATCGACACCAGCACCGCAGCAGGCAAGGCCTTCTTTGACATGCTGGGTGTGTTCGCTGAGTTCGAGACAAGCCTTCGCCGGGAACGGCAGATGGAAGGCATTGCCAAGGCCAAGGCCGCAGGCGTCTACAAGGGGCGCAAGCCGTCCGTAGATGCACAAGCTGTCAAAGCACTGGCCGCTGAAGGACTGGGCGCTACTGAGATTGCCGCCCGTCTGGGCATTGGCCGGGCCAGTGTCTACCGGGCGCTGGGCGCAGGCGCGTGAAAGCCAGAGGCTGAGCGCCAGCGGCTGGAATGGCTGCGTGGTCCTTTCTCAGGGGGTGATAATGCCTTTTCGCCGGGGCCTGTCAGAGGCCCATCCGATAGGCCTTCAGATGCCCCCGCTAGGCCGCTTTTCTGGGTACGCAGAATGGGTACGAATCTGGGTACGCACCTAATCTAACCCATCTGCTAAGATATTGAAAATGAAGAGAAAATCAAAATAAAAAACCTGCTGGTGGAGCCGAGGGGAATCGAACCCCTGACCTCTGCAGTGCGATTGCAGCGCTCTCCCATCTGAGCTACGGCCCCTGAGCAGGTGGCGGAATTTAGGAGGGGCTCCGAAGATCTGTCAAGCACGTGGTTCTACGCCCTGCCGTGTCCTGCTTGTGCTGGACGGCGCGTGTCCCCGCCCGTACCGGAGGCGCCGCGCGCCGGTCAAGGCGACTGCAAGTGCCCGTCACTTAATCCTGTTCAAGATGATGCCTTGCGGCGGCAACGGTGCGCCGCTACATCATGCAGAACGGAACGTCATTACAAAGCGGAACTCATTCATGCGCGCACTTCTGGACGTGGTCCTGCTGATCCTGCAGCTCTATACCTATGTCATCATCGCCAGCGCGATCTTCTCCTGGCTCTATGCCTTCAATGTGGTGAACATGAGCAACCAGTTCGTGGCGACCATCGGCCAGACGCTTTATGCGCTCACCGAGCCTCTGCTGCGCCCGATCCGCCGCGTGGTGCCTTCGGTTGGCGGGCTGGACCTTTCGGCCATCGTGCTGCTGCTGCTGATCTTCCTGCTGCAGAACGTCATCATCCGTTACATCTACCCCGTCGTCTTCTGATGACGGGGCCGGAAAGGCCCTGGCGTGCGGTCAAGGACGGAGTCAGCGTCGATGTGCGCCTGACGCCGCGCTCCGGTCATGACCGGGTAGACGGCCTGTCCGCCCTGTCTGATGGCCGCCAGGTGCTGGCGGCGCGTGTGCGGGCCGTGCCGGAAAAGGGGGCGGCCAATGCCGCGCTTGAGGTGCTGATGGCCAAGATCCTTGGCCTGCCCAAATCTGCCGTATCCCTCGCGGCGGGCTCCACCGCCCGAATCAAGACGCTGCATGTGGCCGGGGAGCCGGACACGCTGATGGCCGCGCTTGAGGCGGTGTGTGGCGGTTAAGCTCTTTTCGCCGGGCCGTGATCAGTCTTCGATCTTGCGCGCTTCGTCCGGCAGCATGATCGGAATGCCGTCCTTGATCGGATAGGCCAGCTTGGCGGCGCGGGAGATCAGTTCCTGCGCATTGGCATCATATTCCAGCGTGGTCTTGGTCAGCGGGCAGACCAGAAGCTCCAGCATCTTGCGGTCGATCTGTCTGGCACTGTGGGAAGCGGCGGTTTCCGTCATCTGGGCGTTCCGGTCTTTCGAGGCTTATTGAAGGGTCGGGCCACCCTCATGGCCTGCGCTGCGCGCCAGGTCAATCTCGGTGATGGCGACCAGCGTTTCGGCGCGGGTCTTGAGGTCGGCGGCTTCCAGCATGGCCTGCTTTTCGGCCGGGCCGTAGGGGCTCATCATGCACAGGGCATTGACGAGCACTTCCGTCTCTGCGCGCTCCACACTGTCCCAGTCCGCCTCCATATCGTGGGCGTCGAGATAGGCGCGGAAGGCGCGCAACAGCCCCTCCCGGTCCACGTCACTTTCGCCCCGGCCTGACTCAAGATCGGGCAGATAGGGCAGGAAGTCACAAGCCACCTGCCGGAAGGGCGTCATGGCCGGCAGTTCTTCGGCGATGCGGAAGCGGGCGATGCCCTGCAGCGAGATCAGGTAACGGCCGTCGCCGCTTTCCTGAAAAGAGGTGATCCGCCCGGCGCAGCCAACGCTGGACAAGGCCGGCTTCGCCCCGTCCTGTACGTCAGTGATGGATGGCTGCACCATGCCGATGAGCCGCTGGCCTGCAAGGGCCGCATCCACCATGGCCAGATAGCGCGGCTCAAAGATGTTCAGCGGCAGCTGCGTGCGCGGCAGCAGCAGGGCGCCGGACAGCGGGAAGACGGGCAGCGTCGCGGGCAGGTCCTTGATACTCGTGTAGCTCGCGTTTCCTGCCTTCATCGTGTCACCTCGCATCTTGTTGTCCCTTGGCGGAAAACGCCCGTCACGGGACATATAGGTCAGGAGAACAGCACTGACGACAGCTTGCGGCGGCCATAATTGGTGGCCGGCTCCTTCGGGCCCCAGGCCTCGAAGAACTGCAGAAGCTGCTTGCGGGCGCCATCCTCGTTCCAGCTGCGGTCACGGCGGATGATGCCGATCAGGTGATCGACGGCACCCTGATGGTCGCCGCGCCCGTTCAGTGCCAGTGCCAGATCGAAGCGGGCCTGATGGTCGTCCGGATTGGCTTCCACCTTCGCCTGAAGCTCACCGAGGTCGCCCAGCTGCCCGGCCTGTTCGGCCAGATCCAGCGCGGCAAATGCGGCGATGACTGCGCCATCCTTGCGGGCCTCTTCCGGGATCATCTCCAGCGCCTGCCGGGCGCGGGCCAGATCCCCGGCACCCAGATAGCAGCGGGCAAGACCGGCGAGGGCGCGGGTGTTGGCGCCGTCCATCTGCAGCACGCCGCCGAACATCTGGGCGGCCTGGCCGTAGTCCTTGGCCTCCAGCAGCGTCTCGCCTTCTGCCAGATAGGCGTCTACCGGGGACGCCGGAGCGGGGCCCGCCACGCGCTCGATGAAAGCCTTGATCTGGCTCTCTGTCTGGGCACCCATGAAGGCATCGACCGGCTGGCCGTTCTTGAAGGCGACGACAGCCGGAATCGACTGGATGCCGAGCTGGCCTGCGACTTCCGGGTGGTCGTCAATGTTCATCTTGGCCAGCAGCACGGCACCTTTGGCAGCCTTGACGGCAGCTTCCAGCGCCGGGGTCAGCTGGCGGCAGGGGCCGCACCAGGGGGCCCAGAAGTCCACCAGCACCGTCTGGCTGCGCGAGGCTTCCAGCACAGCCTTTGCAAAGGTGGGGGTGGTGACGTCGAAGATCAGATTGCCAGCGCCTGCGGGCTGAGCCTGTGCCTGGCTTTGGGGCTGCTGGCTGCCATAGCCGGAACCGCCGTAGCCGCCGCCGAAGGAGCCGCCGGCCTGACCGCCCATGCTGAAGTTTCCACCGCTCATCGTCGTTTTCCCTTGTCGTCACAAGGACGGCCCAACCGCTTGATGCGTGAGCCGTCAGGTGTTCGCTTTGTCCTTAACATGGCGCGGCTGGGGGCGAATTACAAACCCTGCGCCTTCGCCTCTTCTGTGACCGCGAGCACTTGCGGCTCATGCCCGCAGGCGCGGGCAAAGGAGAGGAGGCCGTCGCGCGAAATGGTCGTGGTGGCGTCGTTCGACAGCGGGTGGAAGTTCAGCACCTCATGCTGCATCATCGCCGCGTCGAAGATTGGCGTCACGCGCTGCGCTTCACGGTCATTGTAGAGGCCGAAAGGCGTGACCGAGCCCGGGACCACGCCAAGGCACTCCATCAGCTGGTCAGCATTGCCAAAGGAAACACGGCCCTGTCCGCCGATCAGCGTATGGATCTGCTTCAGATCCACCGTGGCATCATGCAGCACCACCACCAGAAAGATGCGGCCCTTCTTGTCCTTCAGGAAGAGGTTGCGTGTGTGGGCGCCCGGGATCATGGCATGCACGTCCTCGGACTCGGCCACTGTAAACACCGGGCGGTGATCCGTGGTCTTTGTCTCAAGGCCAAGGCTGTCCAGAAATGCCAGCAGCTCGCTGCGTGTTGCCATCATGCCGTCTCCCGCTTCCTGCCCGCCGCAAGGGCGCGCAAAATCTCTCTCTTTCCATGCTTCTAGCTGATCAGGGTCTTGGGCGGCAAGGTTTCCAGGGGGCTGTCAAACGACACACCGCGGCCTTCTGTCCACAGTCCTTCCACACGGGGGAAAAAGCCGTAGCCGGGTCAAAAAAGCCTGTTGCATTCGCAGGCGGCTTGGTTCATATACAGCCCACCTCAGCGGCGGGCCTTCGAAAGACGGCTTTCTGCGGCGCTTAAGCG
>NZ_JBAKBF010000008.1:0-163046 GCF_036881715.1 Pannonibacter anstelovis | reverse complement strand
CGGGCGTAGCTCAGGGGTAGAGCACAACCTTGCCAAGGTTGGGGTCGTGGGTTCGAATCCCATCGCCCGCTCCAGTTTCCGGTCACCGGCATTCTGGTCAAGCGTCTTCGAGGATACCCATCCGGTTTGCCGGATTTATGCGGGCGTAGCTCAGGGGTAGAGCACAACCTTGCCAAGGTTGGGGTCGTGGGTTCGAATCCCATCGCCCGCTCCAGTTTCGAAAAGGCTGCCGCGAGGCGGCCTTTTTTATTATCCGCGCAGAGGTCCGCAGGACCGCGCGGTGCGCATTGGCAACAGCTCGTTAAAATTACCTTTTTGGTAATCTCTTTATCGCAATTTGCCCTATAATCCGTCCCAATCAGTAATTCGTTCAGGACAGACCCCGCTCATGATGCGCAAGCTCGCTCTTCTCGCCCTGACTTCCGCCCTGGCCGGCGCCGCTCTTCCAGCTGCAGCCCAGGACTATTCCTACGGTTCTTCCGGCGGCACCTCCGGCCATCAGTATGTGCTGGATCTTGGCGTCGGCGCCCTGGTCAAGCCGCGTTACGACGGTGCGGACAGCTATCTGGTGTCGCCGGTGCCGCTGATTTACGTCAGCCGTTTCTATCTGCCTATTCTGGGGCAGGTGGCAGACGGACAGGCGCGCACGGGTATTTATTTCTATCCGTCCTTCAACTTCATCGGACAGCGCCGCCCGTCCGACACGTCCAGGCTGAGCGGCACCCGCAAGGTCGACTGGGCACTGGAAGCAGGCCTGGGTGCCGGTTTCCAGGGTGAAGGGTTCCGGGTGTTCGGCGAGCTCCGTCAGGGCTTCAACGGCCACAAGGGGCAGACCGGCCAGATCGGCGCTGACCTGATCATGAAGCCGATGCCGCGGCTCGAGCTCAGTGCAGGCCCCCGCCTTGGCTTCGCATCGTCCGACTATATGGACACCTATTTCAGCGTATCGCAGTCAGAGGCCCGCGCCAGTGGCCTGAACGAGTTCCGCGCCAGCGGCGGGTTCAAGAGCATCGGCGTGTCCTCCCGCGCCAGCTACGATCTGACCGATCAGGTGAAGCTGCATGTGGAAGGCGGTTATGACCGGCTGATCGGCGATGCGGCCCGCAGCCCGATTGTCCGCAACCGCGGCAGCCGCAACCAGTACACCATCGGCACCGGCGTCACCTACCGGTTCTCGTTCGACGCATTCTGAGCAGGCCCATGTGCCGGCAGAAATGAAAAAGGGCCGTCCTGTGGGCGGCCCTTTTGTTTGTTTTCCGGCGGTTCACGAACAGGGTTTGAGCGGGGGCATTCCGTCAGGCAACTCGGTGCGGGCGTCTCCGCACAGGTTGATCATGCGCTTGGGGTCAAGCCCGCGCACATTCTGCAGCTTTGCACCCGGAAGCCTTGTGTTGCGCAGCAGGGCGCCCGTCAGATTGGCGTTCGAGAGATCTGCACCGGTCAGGTCGCCGCTGGTGATGCGGGTGCCGCTCAGATCTGCATTGCGGAAACTGGCATCCACCGCGATGATCCGGTCAAGATCGGCATAGGGCAGGCGGGCATTGTCCAGCATGGCGCCGCTGAGATCAGCGCGCTCGAGGTCTGCGCCATCCATCTTGCTGCCGGTGAAGTTGGCGCCGATCGCTATGCTGCGGGTCAGTGTGGCGCTGCGCAGATCCGTGTTGTCCAGCTTGGCGCTGGTCAGCACCGCGTCATTCAGATCCGCGTCCCGCATGTCTGAGCCGGACAGCCTTGCCTTGATCAGGGATGCCTTCTCCAGATCCACGCCGCGCATGGAACTGCGGGTCATGTCGGCCCCATCGAGATTGGCGCGCTCCAGCTCCGCCCGGCGCAGGTCAGCGCCAGCGAGCCTGGCTCCGGTGAGAATGGCCTCCTTCAGATCCGCTTCGCGCAGGTTGACGCCGGTGAAATCCGGCATGTCCAGCTTCAATGCGCGCAGGCTTTCCAGCTTGAGGTCGCAGCCGGGGCAGCCATTTTGTGCGGTAATCTGATCGAACTGCGGGGCTGCTGCCTGTGCAAAGGCGCTGTCAGAGCCCTGAGGCAGCAGGGCGAGGGCCGGCAGGATGAGCGCTCCTGCAAGTTTCGATGTCAATCGCAGTGCCATGTCCAACCTCCTGCACCCCCGGGCCTCTTTTAGCCCTCACCGGGCCGGGCGCAAAGCACAGAGTTGCACACCAAGACATCTTGTCCCGGTCTGCATTTCAAACATGGAGGGGGAGAGTGCTGCGGGCCGGAAGGAAGTAGCGGGTCGCAGTGCCACTTCCTTCCGTCCGCAATCGCTGACGACGCACAACCTGACAATCAGCTTCCCGACATTAGGATTGGAGTGGTTTCCAAAAGGTTTTCTTTGTCGATAAAACTGATCTTCGTGCGTTTTATTTGGTTTAATGATGTTTATCTTTGTTATTGATTTTATTATGCATGGCAAAATGCAAATTCCAGTTAATTTCTATTAATCACTGGAACTCCGAGCGCAGATCGACAGTCGAGCGTTCGCCTACGGCATCGTAATTGCGCTCCACCCAGTCTGCTGCAGTCTTGCGGCCGATGGAGAACAGCTCCTCGATAAACGCCCATTCCGCATTGGACTTGGAGGAGGCCTGCAGCGGCTTCAGGGCTTCTCCGTCGATGCGGTGGAAATTGACCTTCTTGTAGTCCTCTTCATTCAGCTTGCCTTCGTTCAGAAGGCGCAGCACGAATTCAATGGACCGCATTTCGCGCAAGAGCGTGGAATTGAAGGTGATCTCGTTCATCCGGTTCTGGATTTCGCGGGCCGTCTTCGGGGTTTCCTTGCGCTCGATCGGGTTGATCTGCACCAGCAGCAGGTCCTGCGTGCCGGTCTCGTAGAACAGCGGATAGAGCGGCGGGTTGCCCATGTAGCCGCCGTCCCAGTAGGGCACGCCGTCAATCTCCACCGCCTGGAACACCTGAGGCAGGCAGGCCGAGGCCATCACGGCATCGGCCGTCAGCTCGTCACCGCTGAAAACCTTGATCTTGCCGGTGTGCACATTGGTGGCTGACACGAACACCCGCACACGCCCGCAGGCGCGGACGGAGTCAAAGTCGATGATCTCCTTCAGCACCTCGTGCAGCGGATTGATGTTGAGCGGATTGAACTCGTAGGGCGAGGCAAAGCGGGAGATGAGATCCATGGCAATGTAGCTCGGCGAGAAGTCGAGGCTCCACTGGCCAAGGGCCATGTCCAGCGGCGAGCGGCGGATCGGGCTCAGGTAGGCGTGCTGGCTGACCTTCTTCCAGAATGTCCGCAAACGCTCCCGCGCGCCTTCAGCTCCGCCTTCGTGCAGGCCGCAGGCCAATGCCACTGCATTCATGGCACCGGCCGACGTGCCGCTGATACCGTCGATCTCGAAGCGGTCATCTTCCAGAAGGTAGTCCAGTACGCCCCAGGTGAAGGCGCCATGGGCGCCGCCCCCCTGAAGCGCCAGATTGATGACCTTGCGCCCCGGCGCTGACTTGCGCGGCGGGGCTTTCCGCTTTCTGCTCCCTGTCATTACTGGGCTGTCCAGCCGCCATCGACGGGCAGCAGGGTGCCTGTGATGGACTTTGCCGCATCCGAGCACAGGAAGACGGCAACTGCCGCGACCTCTTCCACGGTGACGAATTCCTTGGTCGGTTGGGCCTTGAGCAGCACCTCGCGCTTAACCTCGTCCTCGGTCATGTTGCGTGCCTTCATGGTGTCGGGGATCTGGGCCTCGACCAGTGGCGTCCAGACATAGCCCGGGCAGATGGCGTTGACGGTGACACCCTTTTCCGCCGCTTCCAGCGCAACGGTCTTGGTCAGGCCTGCGATGCCGTGCTTGGCAGACACATAGGCAGACTTGAAGGGGGAAGCGACCAGCGCATGGGCGGAGGCGGTGTTGATGATGCGTCCCCAGCCACGAGCCTTCATGCCCGGCAGGGCCGCGCGGATGGTGTGGAAGGCGGAAGACAGGTTGATGGCAATGATCGCGTTCCATTTGTCGACGGGGAATTCGTCGATGGGTGATACGTGCTGGATACCGGCATTGTTGATCAGGATATCGACGCTGCCGAGTTCCTTCTCTGCCGTTGCGATCATGGCGGCGATTTCGTCGCCCTTGGTCATGTCGGCGGGCGAGTAGATGCAGCGGACGCCGAAGTCCTTTTCGATGCCGGAGCGCTCGGCCTCGATCTTGTCCTTGTCGCCAAAGCCGTTGATCATCACATTGGCGCCTTCGGCTGCCAGCGCACGTGCATAGGCGAGGCCGATGCCGGAGGTTGATCCGGTGATGACGGCGTTTCTGTTCTTCAGCATGTCTTTCAGGCTCCCTGACCGAATTCCGGCGGCAGCTTCACATGAAGCTGCCTTGCACTGCAACAACGCAGTTGCGCTGATGCGGTTGCGTGACAAATCGGTAATGAAAGCCTGAGCTTTTGCAGGACGCTGCCCTGCCTGAGCCGGCCAGCCTGTCAGTGCTGGGCGAACATCGGATTGCCGGGGTTTTCAGCCCATAGCCGCTCGGCCACGTCCTTGTAGGCCACGGTCACGACAGCAAGGCCGATGGTGGTGGTGATGATCTGCAGCAGCGTGCCGAAGACGGCCAGAACGACGAAGCCGAGAATGACCGAGCCGCCCATGAGGATCTGATATCCTCCGGCGATTGCAAGGCCCATCACCAGAATGGCCGGGATGCTGAGCAGGAACGTGGCCACGAACATAGGTCCCGCATAGCCCTTGCTGATGCGGAAGGCGTCTGCGACCGGCAGGCGGTGGCCAACGGCAGAGGCCGGTACAATGAAGCTGATGCGGTACATCAGTGCAATGGTCAGCACTGTGAGCCCGGCGATCACCGCGATCATGATGATGTGCGGCACCACCCCGTTCAGCACCGTGGCTGCGAGAATGATGCAAATGACCGGTCCCATCAGGATCAGGGCAGTCTGCACCATGCGCCACAGCACCCGTTGTTCGTAGATGCCAAAACGCAGGTGGATCAGCTGAGGCTGTTCCTGCAGCAGGCCGAACCGGTGCCAGCCGCTCGCAATGGACGCACCACTGATCAGCGATAGCACGAAACCGGCCAGCGCAAGGATGATGTTCAGGCCTGCAATATCTTCGGTTGCATCGGTCAGGAAATTGATGACCAGCATGATCACCATCCATGCGCCGGCGAGACGAAAGGCGGTGTTGATGTTCTGGCGGATCAGGGTTGCTGACTGATGCAGGATGTCCGAATACATGTGGGCTCCAGGCTGGCATTGTCACTTGCAGGAAATGCCAAGTGCAATCATCAGGTCTATAGGCTGGCCCGGCAGGGCAGCGCAAGTGCTCCGGATCACAGTTTGCTGCGCCGGTGCGCTGCATCGCGCCTTGCGTGCGGTTCTTGATTGCCCTTATGTGAGAGCCAATTTAATCAGGCCATGACAAGCGCCCGGCCGCAGAGCGGGCGGAGGGTGAATACGAGGTTGGCTGATCCGATGAGCGAGTATGTCCCGATGCGCCTGCCCCGGCGCCGGTCGGTTGCCGTGCAGGTGGGTTCTGTGATGGTGGGCGGCGATGCGCCTGTCGTCGTGCAATCCATGACAAATACGGATACGGCGGATGCCGATGCCACCGTGGCGCAGGTCGCTGCGCTGGCACGGGCCGGATCCGAGCTCGTGCGCATAACGGTCGACAGGGACGAGTCCGCTGCGGCCGTACCGCGCATCCGCGAGCGGCTGGACCGTATCGGTGTCAATGTGCCGCTGATCGGCGATTTCCATTACATCGGCCACAAGCTGCTGGCCGACCACCCGGCCTGTGCCGAAGCACTGGCCAAATACCGCATCAATCCGGGCAACGTGGGCTTCAAGGCAAAGCGCGACACCCAGTTCTCGCAGATCATCGACATCGCCCAGAAATATGACAAGCCGGTGCGCATCGGCGTCAACTGGGGCTCGCTCGATCAGGAGCTTCTGACGAAGCTGATGGACGAGAATGCGGCAAGCCCAAATCCGATTGCCGCTTCCGCTGTCATGCGTGAAGCGATCATTCAGTCCGGGCTTCTTTCGGCCGAGCGGGCCGAAAGTCTGGGCATGGCGCGAAACAAGATCATCCTGTCCGCCAAGGTCAGCAACGTGCAGGATCTTATCGCCGTTTATGCGGACCTGGCCGCACGCTGCGACTATGCGCTGCATTTGGGTCTCACAGAAGCTGGGATGGGTACCAAAGGCATCGTTGCCTCGGCGGCCTCCATGGGCATTCTGCTGCAGCAGGGCATTGGCGACACGATCCGTGTGTCGCTGACGCCGGAGCCTGGCGGTGACCGGAGCAAGGAAGTCCAGGTTGCGCAGGAGCTGCTGCAGGTGATGGGCTTCCGCGCCTTCGTGCCGGTGGTGGCAGCTTGCCCCGGCTGCGGGCGCACCACCTCCACCGTCTTCCAGGAGCTGGCGAGCGACATTCAGGAGCATATCCGCGTGTCGATGCCGGTCTGGCGCGAGCAGTATCCGGGGGTGGAGAACCTCAACGTCGCGGTGATGGGCTGCATCGTCAACGGTCCGGGTGAATCGAAGTTCGCCGACATCGGCATCTCGCTGCCGGGTACGGGCGAATCGCCCTCGGCGCCGGTCTTCATTGATGGCGAGAAGGTCATGACCCTGCGCGGGCCCTCCATCGCGGAAGACTTCAAGGCCATGGTTCTCGGCTATATCGAGCAGAAATACGGCTCGGGCAAGCCGCTGGAGTTGCCCTCCGCGGCGCAGGAGTGAGTTCGCCCTCCCGGCCGCAGTGCTGAAACAGGAGTTGCCGGAATGCTGAATGCGGTGAAGGACGGCGGCGCAAAGCCGGCCATTCTGGTGATCACGTCGCAGGTGGTGCGCGGCAGTGTTGGCGGGCGTGGCGCGGTCTTCGCGCTGGAGCGTCTGGGCTTTCCGGTCTGGTATCTGCCGACCATCCTTCTGCCCTGGCAGCCGCTCGTCGGGCGCGGTCAGCGCATCGTTGCGCCGATGACGGATTTCGACGCCATCACGGCGGATCTGGCCGCGTCCCCCTTCCTGCCGGAAATCGGGGCGGTCATCACCGGCTATCTCGGCTCGCCCGAACAGGCCTCTGCCGTCGCCCGTCTCGTCAAGGCGCTGCGCAAGGTGCGTCCCGAAGTGACCTATCTGTGTGATCCGGTGATCGGCGATCTCGAAGGGCTTTATGTGCCTGAGGCGACCGCTGCAGCTATCCGCGACGATCTCGTGCCGCTGGCTGATATCTCGACGCCCAACCGCTTTGAACTGGCATGGCTGACCGGACGGCCCACTGACACCGAGCTGCAGGCCCTGTCTGCTGCGCGCCATCTTGGGCCCGAGCGGGTGGTTGTCACGTCTGCCCCGGCGTTGCGGCGCAATTCCATCTCCAACCTGCTCGTAGGCAAGCGCGGCGCCGTTGCGGCGGAGCATGCGGCCATCGACAATCCGCCCCATGGTACCGGGGATTTCTTCTCCGCCCTGTTCATGGCGCGTCTGCTGGAGGGCATGGATGAAGACGAGGCGCTGGTGCGTGCTGCCGCTTCCGTGTTCGAGCTGGTCGCCCGTACGGTGAAGCAGGAGGCCAACGAGCTGCTTTATGCCGCCGAGCAGCAGGCTCTGTGCCGCCCCATGGCGCTTGTCAGCACCCGCCGGGTGATGGAGAGCGCCGGCGCGCGATGAGCGGGCAGGACGCTCCTTTGCAGGGCAGGCTGGTTGCCGGGGTGGATGGCTGCCCTGCAGGGTGGATTGCGGTGCTTCTTGAGGAGGGCCTGACTGCGCCGCCCCAGGTTCTGGTGACGTCCCGCTTTGCAGATCTTCTGGCGCGAGAGCCACGGCTTGAGGTTCTTGCGGTGGATATGCCCATTGGCCTGCCGGACCGGATTGGCCCGGAAGGCCGGGGGCCTGAAAAGCATGTGCGCCCGCTGCTGGGCATGCGCCAGTCTTCCGTCTTTTCCGTTCCTTCCCGTGCGGCGGTCTATTGCGAGGACTACCGGGAAGCCTGCCGCATCGCGCAGGAAACGTCCGAACCGCCGCGCAAGGTGTCGAAACAGGCCTTCCATCTCTTCCCGAAGATCCGGGAACTGGACAAGGCGCTGGCTGATGAGCGGCAAGAGCGCGTGTTCGAGGTGCACCCTGAAGTGGCCTTCTGGCGGCTCAATGGCGGCGCGCCCATGAGCCTGCCGAAGAAGATCAAGAGCCGCATCAACCCGGACGGCATGGAGGAGCGCCGCGCCTGTCTGGCCGCTCACGGGCTTGAGCCTGCGTTCCTGTCACAAAAGCCGCCACGCGGGGCAGGGGCGGATGATTTTCTTGATGCCTGTGTCAATGCCATCATGGCCCTGCGCATTCTGGCAGGGCTTACCGAACCCTTCCCGAAGGATTTCGCCCGCGACAGCCGCGGCCACCGCATTGCCATCTGGGCGTGAGATGCTGCGGGCCTAAGGCTTGACCTTCGGTGCCGTTGCAACGGTGGTCAGGTCCACCAGGGGAGGCGTGTTGTCTTCGTCTTCGGAGCTGCCAAAACTCAGCCAGCGCTTGAAGAAGCCTGGCTTCTGTTCACCAGCCTGAGCATCCGATGCAAAGGCCGTTGCCGTGACATCCGCTGCGGGCTGAGATTCTGCCGGGGTTCCGGCTGCGGCTGGCGGGGTGGTGCCGTCTGCCGCCTGCCCGGCTGGCTGTGCGGCCTTTGAGGCAAACAGCCGGGCGAAGACGCCACCGGCGGGCTCCGGTGCAGCAGACGGTTCAGACGGGGCTTCTGCAACAGCGGCATCTGCCGGAGCACTCTCGGCCGGAACACTCTCGGCCTGAGCGTCTTGCGCAGCGTCCTCCGGCTTGTCGCCGCTGCCGAATTTCGGATTGACGATGGATGCGATCAGCGCGGCACGTTCCTTGGCACGCTTTTCGCGTTCAGCTTCTTCCCGGATGTTGGCCATCGCCACTTCAAAGGCCTCTGCGTCCTTCTTCTGCTTGGCTTCCACGGCAACACGGATGGCCTGCGGCACTTCATAGGCCGGGCATTTCGCCGTGGCGCGGAAGGGCACATTGGCCATCAGCGGCGTGGCGTTGAACACATACTGCTTTTCGCAGACATCGATCTTCGGCGCCAGCTTCGTCACCTCGAAGTGGTCATAGCCCACCTTCAGCATGCGCCAGAAGTCCATGTGCGGGCTGTCGTTGTGGCGCGCCATGTTCTCCGCCGTCATGCGGAAGGGGAAGGCCTGCACCTGGAAGGACCGCTGCCCGCCCTTGAAGCTGTCGCGTGCCAGCGCATAGATGTCCTCGATCTGCGGATCGGTCATGGCGTAGCAGCCGCGCGAGGAGCAGGCGCCATGCACCATCAGGTGCGTTCCGGTGCGGTTGTGCGAGCGGTCATAGGCGTTTGGAAAGCCCATGTTGAAGGCAAGGTGGTAATTGGAATTCGGGTTCATCAGCCCCGGCGTGATTTCGTAGAAACCCTCCGGTGCCTGCCGGTCGCCTTCCTTGACCTTCGGACCGAGCTCACCGGACCACTTGCAGATCTCGAAGGTCTCGAGCAGGGCAAAGCGGCCTTCCCGGGTCTGCTTCCAGACCTCAAGTGTGCTTTCTTCCTTGAAAATGCGGATCAGGATGGGGGACCGGGCGTCCATCTTCAGCTCGGTGAACTTCGCCTTGATGGCTGGGCGCACCTCGCGCAGATGCTTGGGGCCGAAGGCAACGTATTCCTCGCTGGCCTGGCATCCGGCCAGCAGCGCCGTAACGGCCACAGCGGCAAACAGGCGCATCATCTTGCGGCGGGGAGTTATCGGAAAGGCAACCATGCCCATCTGCAGTCACACCTGAAAGGAAATCCGCCTCCCTTGAGGTACCGGAGGCGTGAAGAACAACGGCGTAAGGGTAAGATGCCCCCTCATCTTCTGCAAGATGCCAGCAGGGCGCCTGATCATAAATCACCGTAGAGAAAACGGAAGGAGAGGTGCGCGGAACCCGCAAGGCAAAACAAAACCGGCGCAGGCATCCCTGCGCCGGTCTCAGAAGGCTACTTGTGCGCAGTTCTCAGAGGCTGCGGCCGATGGCGAGGAACTTGTCGCGGCGCAGCTTGCGAACCTCATCGGCGGACAGTCCCTGGAAGGACATCAGTGCCTCGTCGATGGCCTTGCCAGCCCGGTCGATGGCCGTCTCGCGGGCGCGGTGGGCACCACCTGCGGGCTCCTCGATGATGCCGTCGATGATGCCGAGTTTCAGAAGATCCTGTGCGGTGATCTTCATGTTCGTTGCCGCTTCCTGCGCCCTGGCGCTGTCGCGCCAGAGGATCGAGGCTGCGCCCTCCGGCGAGATCACGCTGTAGATGGCGTGTTCCAGCATCAGCACCTTGCTGGTGGCGGCAATGGCGATGGCGCCGCCCGAACCGCCTTCACCGATGACGGTGGCAATGTTTGGTACGCCAAGGCTGAGGCAGCGGTCGGTGGAGCGTGCAATCGCTTCCGCCTGGCCGCGCTCTTCCGCGCCAAGGCCCGGATAAGCGCCAGCCGTGTCGACGAAGGACAGCACCGGAATGCCGAACTGGTCGGCCAGATCCATGATGCGCACCGACTTGCGGTAGCCCTCGGGGCGGGCCATGCCGAAATTGTGCTTGAGGCGGGTTTCCGTATCCGAGCCCTTCTCCTGCGCCAGAATGGCGACGGACTGGCCCCGGAAGCGGCCGAAACCGGCAATGATCGCCTGATCCTCGGAGAACTTGCGGTCACCGGCCAGCGGCGTGAAATCCTCGATCAGGCCCTGGATGTAATGGGCCGCATGCGGACGGTCCGGGTGGCGGGCGACCAGCGTCTTCTGCCAGGGGGTCAGCTTGGAATAGAGGTCATTGAGGGTCTGGCTGGCCTTGGCCTCAAGGCGGCCGACTTCCTCGTCCACGTTCACCGCTTCGCCGGTCGCTGCCAGCGCACGCAGTTCCTGGGCCTTGCCGATGATGTCGGCGACGGGTTTTTCAAATTCCAGATAGCTGTGCATGAACCGTTTACCTGATGGCCGCTTCAGTCCTGCCCGGAGGAGGCTGGACCCTTCGCGCGCCGTGTGTCCCGGGTCTAATGTTGTGGCGCGACACTGGAGAGCAAGACCCCATGAGTCAAGCGCGGCTGTATCAGGAGGTTAAGGATGGTGCAAGCAATCCCCGGCAAAACCGCCGGGGCCTATCCTGAAAAGGGCAGACTTTAGCCCTTTCAACGGGCAGCTTGATCCTGCCCCGGGCCGTTGATGTTCAGCTTCGTGGCTTCGACGATCATCTGGCCGCTCGCGGTGGGCATGACGATCCGGTAGGGAATGAGCACGTCATTGCGGCCCATCGGTGCCAGCCATGCTTCCATTTGGGCCTCTTCCATCAGCTTGACGGATTCCTTACCTGGACGGTGACCGGCAATCGCCTTCCAGCGCGCGCCGCAAACGACCACAGGCCCGTCATAGCCGCGCCCGGAGACCTGCTTGATCTCCTTGTATTCCATCTGGATGTCAAAGCGGGTCCAGCCATCAAACACGGGCAGCTTGCGCTTGCAGGCTGCAGGCCCCAGCGCATCCTTGCCTGCGGCAACCGGCATCACGGCGGCGCTCAGCGGGTCCATGGCGTTTTGCTGGTGCTTCCGGGTGATTTCGATGCGGTCCGGCACCGGCTTGAAGGGAGGTGCGGCCTCCGCCTCGCGGATGTTGCCTGAGCCTTGCTTCATCAGCACGTAGAAATCGCGGTTCGCGGCCTGTGAGGCCATGGAATATTTGGATGGTACCACCTTGCCGCCCACCAGCCAGCCGGTGGCTTCCGCCCCGCCGCGTCCGGTGGAGAACAGGCTGCCGATGCCAGCCGGCTCAAGTCCGACCTTTGCCGAGTAGGCGTTGCCCTGCAGCACGATGGACATGCTGCCCTTGCCGATGACAAGACCGGCGACCGTGATGTCGTAGAGCCCGCCGATGTGGGCGGTCTTGGCGCCCGCGTCAGCGGAGGCCATGGAAACGGGCAGGGCGGCGGCGCAGGCAAGGGCGAGCGCGCGAAGGGTGGCGGGCAAGGTTCCGGCCTTTCTGCTCAATACGTATCTCGACACGTCGAACCTCCTCGGCACCTCGTACGGTGCCCGGTGATATCTTTTCCGGGCAGGAGCCGCCGCCCCATTGCTGCCTGCCTGGCGAATTCTTTCATGCGATCCCGGCGCGCCTGGTGCGCGGCAAACGGCATCATGGTGCCAATTGTTCGGCGGTATGGTAACTGCTTGGTTAATTTCCGGCATCCTGCATCGGATTTTGCAGCTTTCGCTTTCCTGAGGCGGTGAAGCCTTGACGCTGACCGCCAAGGCCAGTATAGGGAGCCAGATTTTTCCGAAATGAGCCGGTTTTGATGTTGCCGGACCTCGCGGTCCGCTCCATACCGGCTGTAACCGTACCGGGTCCCAGCGGCCCCGGCCAGTAGAAAAAGGGTGATCCAATGGCACGCCGTTGCGAGCTTTCCGGCAAGGACGTCATGTCCGGGAACAATGTTTCCCACGCCAACAACAAGACCCGTCGCCGGTTCCTGCCGAACCTGTGCAACGTTTCCCTCATCAGCGACACGCTGGGTGAGTCGTTCAAGCTGCGCATCAGCGCCCACGCTCTGCGCTCGGTCGAGCACCGCGGCGGCCTGGATGCCTTCCTTCTGAAGGCTGCCGACTGCGAGCTGTCCAACAAGGCACGCCTGATCAAGGCCGAAGTCAAGCGCCGTCAGGCTGCTGCTGCGGCCTGATACGGCCCGCTGCCGGATGAGCAAGACAAACGCCATTTCCAATGGTGATATCGCCATCGCAGTCCTTGCGATGGCGATTGTCGTTGTGGCCTCCAATTTCTTGGTCCAGTTCCCGGTTGAGGGGACGGTGGGCGGCCTGCAGCTGGCCGACCTGCTGACCTGGGGTGCCTTCACTTATCCGGCTGCCTTCCTTGTCACCGATCTCACCAACCGGCGCTTCGGCCCTGCCGCTGCGCGCCGTGTGGTCTATGCCGGTTTCGTTCTGGCTGTTGGACTTTCGGTGGTTCTGGCCACACCGCGCCTTGCGGTGGCTTCTGGCTCTGCTTTCCTGGTGGCCCAGCTTCTGGACGTGATGCTGTTCAACCGCCTGCGCCGTGCTGTCTGGTGGAAGGCGCCGATCGTTTCGTCGGTGATCGGCTCGCTGGTCGATACGCTGATCTTCTTCTCAATCGCCTTTTCGCCGCTGTTTTCCGGACTTCTCGGCTACCACGATGACTTTGCGGTCGAGAACGCGCCGCTCTTCGGTATCTTTGCCGCAGAATTGCCGCGCTGGATTTCCTGGGCTCTGGGTGATCTGACGGTGAAGCTGGCCGTGGCGCTGTTCCTGCTGGCGCCTTACCGCATTCTCTTTGCGTTCATTCGGCCAATGCAGGACGCTGCACCGGAAGCCGGTTCCGCGCCGGTCTCCCGCTGATCGTCCATCTCAATCGTCAAGCCTGAACCGCAGCAGCAGCGTGCGCTGCATCAGTGAGCGGTTGTTGTCCGACATGAGTGTCAAGACGGTGTGACCGCCCGCATCCTGGTGGACGGCCAGCGCTTCCATGTTGTCGATGTCATGCGATGGCCCGGCCTCCAGCAGGATTTCACCCTTCAGCTTCGCACCGGGGCGGATTTCGCTGGCCTTGAAGCGCCGCAGGCGCATGCCGATCCAGTCCTGCATGTTGAAGCGCCGCTCCAGCAGCAGAAGGTCGCCGCCCGGCAGAAACTCTGCATCGGTTGCATCATAATCGCCGGAGCGCTCGATCTCGAAACTGCCCGCCAAGGGCCCGCCGATGATGAAGCCGGGCAGGGTGTTCTTCGCCGCATCCGGATTGCGCTCGCCAATGGCAACGAGACCGCCCTTCAGCGGGCTGGAGAGGGCCGAGCCCGCCAGTGCCTCTGGCCCTTTGTTGCCGCGCAGCTTGCGGAAGCCTGCCGGTGTCTCCACCTGCGACAGAGCCTTGGCCTTGCCTGTGGTCAGCGGCCAGGCAAAGCGGTAGATGCGGTTGACCCGCTCGACGCTGACGAAAAGTTCGGTGCGCTTGCCATTGATGCCGAGGGTCATACCCTCGGTGTCCCAGGCCTTGCTCTTCTGCAGGATCGCGCCCTTGGGATCGAGCGCCTGAGCCGAGCGGGCGGACGTAATGGCCAGCGGGGTGCCATTTCCGTCCTGCTGCAGCTCGAAGGCGATCCAGCGCGCATCGTCGGTGACCGCCAGATAGGAGCCGCCGCCTTCCAGCGCGATCAGGGCCGAGATGCCGCCGTATTTCTTGGCCGGGAGCGTCAGGTCCAGCCCGCCCAGAAAGCTAAGCTTGCCGAACTGGCTGACATCGCTGCCGCGCTGAAACTGCGTGATGGGCCTTGTGCGGATGGACAGGCTTTCCCCGTCCTGCAGCAGCGGTGCTGCGTGGGCCTCAGAAAGGCCTGAGGCTGGCGCGAGGGCCAAAAGGATGGCGGCTGACGCCGCCAGCCAGGTCTTCTTCATGCGCGTTTGCGCCGTCCACGCTGGGGCACCGCGCCCACATTGGTGTCCTGGAACAGGTCGGCAAGCTGGTTGGTCATGGCGCCGGCCAGTTCCTCCGCATCAACGATGGTCACCGCGCGCGAGTAGTAGCGGGTCACGTCATGGCCGATGCCGATGGCAATCAGTTCCACGGGAGAGCGGTTCTCGATCTCATCAATGACGAAACGCAGATGGCGCTCCAGATAGTTGCCCGGATTGACCGACAGGGTGCAGTCATCCACCGGCGCGCCATCGGAGATCATCATCAGGATGCGGCGGTTTTCTGGCCGTGCCAGCAGGCGCTTGTGTGCCCAGTCCAGTGCCTCACCGTCGATGTTTTCCTTGAGCAAGCCTTCGCGCATCATCAGGCCAAGGTTGCGTCGCGCACGCCGCCAGGGCGCATCGGCGGCCTTGTAGATGATGTGGCGCAGATCGTTGAGGCGTCCGGGTTGTGCGGGCTTTCCGGCGGCAAGCCAGGCCTCGCGGGACTGGCCGCCCTTCCAGGCCTTGGTGGTGAAGCCAAGGATCTCCACCTTCACGCCGCAGCGCTCCAGCGTACGGGCCAGAATATCGGCGCAGGCCGCAGCCACCGTGATCGGACGGCCGCGCATGGAGCCGGAATTGTCCAGAAGCAGCGTCACCACCGTGTCGCGGAAATTCGTGTCACGCTCCTGCTTGAAGGCAAGCGGCTGCATCGGATCGGTCACCGCGCGCGTCAGGCGGGCGGTGTCGAGGATGCCTTCCTCAAGATCGAAATCCCAGGAGCGGTTCTGCTGGGCCATCAGCTTGCGCTGCAGGCGGTTGGCAAGACGGGCCACGGCGCTCTGCAGGTTGACGAGCTGCTTGTCGAGGAAGGCACGCAGACGGTCCAGCTCGGCTGCATCGCACAGGTCCTCTGCCGTCACCACTTCGTCGAAACGGGGTGTGTAGACCCGGTAGTCCGAAACGGGACGGTTGCTCAGCGGGGCTTCGCGGCGCTGGTTCTCGCCGGGCTCTTCCGCATCCGCGTCGAGGTCTTCCTGATCCATTTCCATGGAATCGGATTCGGAGGCTTCGGTATCGCCCGCCTCCATTTCCTCGCCGGTCATCTCCGTTTCCTGCGGCATGCTTTCGTCGCCGCCGGTGTCCTCTTCCGCCTCGCCGCCGGTTTCCGCGTCCTCGTTGCGGCCCTGCTCGTCGCTCTCCTCCGGATCGTCGTGCTCGTCGTTCTCGTTTCCGGCCTCATCGGCCATGTCGAGCGCCTTCAGCACGTTGCGCATCTGGCCTGCAAAAGCAGCCTGATCCTCAAACCGGGTGACGAGCCGGTCGAGATCGTTTCCGGCCTTCTGCTCGATCCAGCTGCGCCACATGTCGACAAGCTTGCCGGCGCTTGGCGGTGGCGGGGCGCCGGTCAGGCGCTCGCGGATCATCAGCGAGAGAGCGTCGACCAGCGGCGCTTCCTCGCGGCTGGCGACATCGGCAGAGCCGAGGCGGACATATTTGTCGTCCAGCATGGCGGCAAGGTTGCTGGCAACGCCGGGCATGCGGGCCGCGCCCACCGCCTCGCAGCGGGCTTGCTCGACCGCATCATAGATCTGCCGCGCATCGGGGGCCTTCGGCGCGTGGCGCTGGTGCACCTTCGCGTCGTGGCAGGCCATGCGCAGGGCCATGGAATCCCCCAGGCCGCGGGTGATCGTCAGCTCCCGCAGACCCGGCTTGCGTGCCGGCTCGGGCAGGCGCGCTGCATTAGGGGCAAGGCCCGGGCGGTCGCCGGAGAAGATGACCTCCAGTTCCGCATTGCCTGCAATGGCACGCATGGTGCCTGTGAGAGCCTGCTTGAAGGGCTCTGTGGGCGACTGCCCCTTGCCCCCGGCTCCGCTGTTGCTGCCCGGACCTGCCATTGGCTCAGCTCATGACCATGTTGATGGATGATTCCGGCAGCTCTTCACCGAAGCAGCGCTGATAGAACTCGCTCACCAGCGTGCGCTCGGTCTCGTCGCACTTGTTGAGGAAGGTCAGGCGGAAGGAGAATCCGACGTCGCCAAAGATCTCGCAGTTCTCGGCCCAGGTGATGACCGTACGCGGGCTCATCACGGTGGACAGATCGCCGTTGACGAAGGCGCTGCGGGTCATGTCGGCAAGGCGGACCATACGCGACACGGTGTTGCGGCCTTCGGCGCCCTGGAAGTGCTTGGCCTTGGCCAGCACGATCTCCACCTCGTTGTCATGCGGCAGATAGTTCAGGGTCGTCACGATCGACCAGCGGTCCATCTGCGCCTGATTGAGCTGCTGCGTGCCGTGGTAGAGGCCGGAGGTGTCGCCAAGGCCGATGGTGTTGGCGGTGGCGAACAGGCGGAAATAGGGGTGCGGGCGCAGGACGCGGTTCTGGTCGAGCAGCGTCAGGCGGCCGGAGGATTCCAGCACGCGCTGGATCACGAACATCACGTCCGGGCGGCCGGCGTCATATTCGTCGAACACGAGGGCGACGTTGTTCTGGTAGGCCCAGGGAAGGATGCCATCGCGGAATTCGGTCACCTGCTTGCCGTCACGCAGCACGATGGCGTCCTTGCCGATCAGATCGATACGGCTGATGTGGCTGTCGAGGTTGACACGCACGCAGGGCCAGTTGAGGCGGGCGGCGACCTGCTCGATATGGGTCGACTTGCCGGTGCCGTGGTAACCGGTCACCATCACGCGGCGGTTGCGGGCAAAGCCTGCGAGAATGGCCAGTGTCGTCACGCGGTCGAACAGGTAGTCCGGATCAGCTTCCGGCACATATTCGTTGGCCGTCTTGTAGGCCGGCACGCGCAGGCTGCTCTGGAAGCCGAAGACTTCCTCGACGGAGATTTCGGTGTCAGGCTTGTTGTCAGCCACAGTCTTCGTATCAGTCATCGGTCCTCCGCTGCCACGGCCGGGCCGGGGTCAGGGTCGTTGGGGGGATGCCCGCGGAACGGCGGGCTAACAGAAACCGGCTTTCTTCAGGACGTTGTAGGCCTGAATGATTTCCCGCAGGCGGTCCTCGGAAGACCGGTCACCGCCATTGGCATCCGGGTGATGCAACTTTACCAATTCCTTGTAGCGCGCCTTGATTTCGTCTCCGCGTGCCTCTCCGGGAAGATTGAGCACATCAAAGGACCGCTTTTCAAGGGCAAGTAGCTTTCTTGCGCGCGACACATGTTCGGCATTTTGCCGCGCATGGGCGCGCTGGCGGCCCGTGGCCCTCGGATCGAACCCGTCCGGCCCGTCCGCCGCCTGCCGGTTGACGCCCATTTTCCAGGTCGGGCGGTGCCCCGTGAGCGAATCCTTCTGATAGGCGCGCACCGCGTCATCGCTCATGCCGGAGAAATAGTTGTAGGACTTGTTGTACTCGCGCACATGATCGACGCAGAAATTGAAGAACATGCCCTCCCTGTCCCTGCCCTGCGGTGCGCGGTGGGTGCCGGGGCGGTCGCACCCCGGAAACTGGCAGGTCGGATAGATGTCCTCTTCGAGCCGGTCCTTGTCCGGCTTGACGCGAATGCGGTCGAAGATTTTGGAATCCAGTTTCATGCTGTGATTATGGACAGGGCTCGTGCCCGGAACAAGGTTGACCCGGGCATTAAAGGGGAGGAATGAGTATCTGAGCAGGCCTTGCGGTCCGGTGCGTGGTGCCGGTGCCACAGGGCGTGAAGCTCATAACTCACACGGGATGCCATGAGTATCAAGACCCGCATGGCCGAAAGGCTGACTTCGATCTTTTCCCCTGCTGCGCTGGACGTTCTGGACGAATCAGACCGGCACAAGGGGCACGGCGGATGGCGGGAGGGTGGCGAGACCCATTTCCGCGTCCGTATCGTGGCCGAGGCTTTCTCCGGGATGAGCCGCGTGGCCCGCCACCGTGCCATCAATGAGGCGGTTGCCGGGTTCTTTGCCGAAGGCCTGCATGCGCTGGCCATAGAGGCCCGCGCACCGGATGAACCGGACCCGCGCGCCCGTCAGGGCAGCCAGCCGGCCGGTTGACGTCTAGCGTGTTCCGCTGCCGGAGGAGGTCTGCGCCTCCCGCTTCTGCGGAGCGGGGCGCTGGTCCTTGGCCGAAAGCGGCATGACGCGCAGACGGGTGATGCGGTTCTTTTCCCGCCGCAGCACCGTGAAACGGAAGCCGTGGAAGGTGAAGATCTGGCGCTCTTCCGGGATCATCCGGGCTTCATGGATGACCAGCCCCGCGATGGTGGTCGCCTCGTCATCCGGGAGGGCCCAGTCATTGGCACGGTTGAGGTCGCGGATCGGCACCGAGCCGTCGACGATGACAGAGCCGTCCGCCTGCGGGCGCACGCCGCTTAGCTCCACATCGTGTTCATCGGCAATTTCGCCGACGATTTCCTCGATGATGTCTTCCAGCGTGACGATACCCATCACCTCGCCATACTCGTCGATGACGAAGGCGAAGTGGGACTTGCGTTTGAGGAAGGCGTTGAGCTGGTCCTGCAAGCTTGTTGTGTCCGGCACGAACCAGGGGGGCGTGGCGATCTTCATCACGTCCAGCTTGGCGAAGTCGCCGTCGGCGGCCTTCAGGGCGCGCAGCAGATCCTTTGCATGCAGTACGCCGACGAAATTGTCGCTCTCCCCGCGCCACAGCGGCATGCGGGTGTAAGGGGCAGCCAGTGCCGCATCGACGATCTTGGATACATCCTCGTCGACATTCAGGGCCATCATGCTCGTGCGGTGGACCATGACGTCGGAGACTTCCAGCTCGGCAAGGTCGAGGAGACCGCCCAGCCGGTCGCGGTCGGCCTTGACCAGCCCGCCTTCCAGGTGCTGCAGGTCCACAGCCCCGCGCAGCTCTTCGTGAGCTGAAAGGATCGAGGCATTGTCATCGACCCGGATGCCGATGGCCCGCATCAGAAGGCGCACAATCGCTTCGATGCCGATCACGATGGGACCGAAGACTGCAACGATGATCCGCACCGGGGGAGCGACAGCAAGGGCAAACCGGTCCGGGTTGGAAATGGCCCAGGTCTTGGGCATCACCTCCGAAAGGACCACAACAAGCACTGTCATGACCAGCGTCGCCAGAGCCACGCCCGCCTCGCCGAAAAGGTTGAGGAACAGGCTGGTGGCCAGCGACGAGGCCAGAATGTTGACAATGTTGTTGCCCAGCAGCAGTGCGCCAATGAGGCGCTCACGGGCCGCGATGAGCTTTGCGACGACGCTTGCGCGGCTGTCGCCCGCCTTCTCCAGCTGGTGCATGCGCGCGCGTGACGCGGCCGTCAGCGCTGTTTCGGAACCGGAAAAGAAGCCGGACATGACGAGCAGGCACAGGATTGCGCCGCCGGTGAACCAGAGGGTGGTGTCGTTCATCGCTGAAGTTTCTCCTTCAGGAATTCAAGCACGGCGGCCGGGTCCACGCCCTTTTCCACGAAGGCCTGTCCGATGCCCCGGGTCAGGATGAAGGTCAGCGCGCCGCGGCTGACCTTTTTGTCCTGAGCGATGCTGTCGAGAAGGGTCTCGGCCGGCGGCAGCTGGCCGGGGATCTGATGCATGCAGACAGGCAGGCCGACCTTGACGAGATGGGCTTCGACCCGCTCCACATCCGTCTGCGGCAGCAGGCCGAGGCGGGCGGAGAATTCATGTGCCAGCATCATGCCGATGGACACGCCCTCGCCGTGGACAAGCCGGGTGCCGTCATATTCGACCGCTGATTCCAGCGCATGGCCGAAGGTATGGCCAAGGTTCAGCAGCGCCCGCTGTCCGCTTTCCCGCTCATCGGCGCCAACAACGGCTGCCTTGGCGGCGCAGGAGCGCGCCACGGCCTCTTCACGGGCGGAGGTTCCGTCAAAGATCCCCTGCCAGTTGAGGTCGAGCCATTCGAAGAAGTCTGCATCGCCCAGAAGGCCGTATTTCACCACTTCGGCATAGCCGGCACGGAACTCGCGGTCCGAAAGCGTGTCGAGAATGGCCGTATCCGCCAGCACAAGGGCCGGCTGATGGAAGGCGCCGATCAGGTTCTTGCCATGGCGGGAATTGATGCCCGTCTTGCCGCCGACGGAGGAATCCACCTGCGACAGCAAGGTGGTCGGCATCTGGATGAAAGTCATGCCCCGGCGCACGGAAGCTGAAACGAAGCCGGCGAGATCCCCCACGACGCCGCCGCCAAAGGCAAGAACCGCGTCGCCGCGCTCCAGCCGTGCGGCCAGAACCTCGTCGCACAGGCGCTCGAACTGGGCATAGCATTTGGTCTGTTCGCCCGGCGGCACGGTGATGACCGTGTGCTCTAGCCCAGCGGCCTTCAGGCTGGCCGACAGCGCGGGCAGATGGGTGCGGGCGACGGTCTCATCAGTGATGACGGCGAGCCGGGCTCCCGGCATAAGCGCCGCGATGCGTGCACCTGCGCTGGCCAGCACATCCCGGCCAATGACGATATCATAGGAGCGTTCGCCCAGATCAACGGGCACAGTCACCGGCTCTGCGGCAGCCTCAAGTCTGTCAGCCATTTTGGCCCTCTTTGCTGTTCGTTCCGTCTGTGCGCAGGTTCAGATGGCTTTCGACAGCCGAAATCACGTCTTCCATCACCACTTCATGCGGTACTTCCCGGGACCAGACCGTGGTGTCAGCCAGGGCATAGACCGGCTCGCGCTTTTCCAGCAGCTGGCGCATGGTGCCTTCCGGATCGGCATTTTGCAGCAGCGGGCGCGTCGGGCGCTTGCGGACCCTCACCATCACGGTGGCAAGATCAGCTCTGAGCCAGACAGACACGCCGTTGGCCTTGATCGCGTTGCGTGTCGCCTCGCTCATGAAGGCGCCGCCGCCGGTGGCCAAGACCTGCGGACCCTGCTGCAGAAGGCGGGCGATCACTTTTTCCTCGCCGCGGCGGAACTCCGGCTCGCCGTGCAGGGCGAAAATCTCGGAGATCGTCATGTTGGCTGCCGTCTCGATTTCGGTATCGGCATCGACGAAATCAAGGCCCAGGCGCTGGGCGAGGCGGCGCCCGACGCTGGATTTGCCGCAGCCCATGATGCCGACAAGCACGATGGAGCGGTTTCCAAGGGCGGCGACGATCCGGGCCGCACGTGCGTCCTTCACCTGTATGCCCGATGCGGCTGCGTTCACCTTGGCCCTCCTTGAACGGTTCATGAAGCGCCTTTTAACATATTCCGGCAAAAAACAAGCGGCTTGCTAGGGAAGCTTGCCTGCCGCAAAAAGAAAGGCGAGCCGTTGCCGATTCTCCTTGCCGGTTCTCTGGGGTTCTTTGCCGTGCCGACCTTGACCCGTCTGATCCTGGTTCTGGCCCTTCTGGGCGCAGCTGGCTATGGCATCGTCTATTCGCTGGCGAACTTCGTTCATCCGAGCGAGCGGGAAATCACCGTGCGGGTGCAGAAGGACGGCTTCGCCCGCTGACGGGCGGCTAAAAGGGTGCAGCCCGCATGGACAGCAGCATCGAAGCCTTTCTGGAAATGATCGCAGCCGAGCGGGGGGCCGCGCTCAATACGCTGGAAAGCTACCGGCGCGATCTGGAAGATTTCGCCAGCTTTCTGGGCTCCACCGCGCCGCAGTCCGCTGCTCAGGAGGATATCTCCGCTTATCTCGGGGATCTGGCAGGCCGCGGTTTCGCGCCGTCCTCGCAGGCGCGGCGGCTTTCGGCCCTGCGCCAGTATTTCAAGTTTCTCTATGCCGAGGGCATGCGTGCGGATGATCCGACCCGCACGCAAGGGGCGCCGAAGCGGCGCCAGTCCCTGCCCAAGGTTCTCTCCGAAGACGAGGTGGACCGGCTGATCGAAGCCGCGCGCAGCTCCACTGATGCGGTGCAGGCAGGGGACGGCGAGGATGCGCAGACTGCCGCCAGCCGCCGCCTCAGGGCAGCGCGGCTCTATACGCTGCTCGAAGTGCTCTATGCCACGGGCCTGCGTGTGTCCGAACTGGTGGCCCTGCCGGTCAAGGCGGCTCAGCGCGATGCGCGGCTCATCGAAATCAAGGGCAAGGGCGGCAAGGAACGGCTCGTGCCGCTGAGCCCAAGGGCGCAGGCGGCGATGAAGGATTATGTGGCCCTGCGCACTGCGGCCGGCGCCTTCACGGCCAGCCCCTGGCTGTTTCCATCCTACGGCGAAAGCGGCCACTTCACCCGTCAGGCCTTTGCCCGCGACCTGAAGGCGCTCGCCGCTTCCATCGGCCTGGATGTGCAGAAGGTCTCGCCGCACGTGCTGCGCCATGCCTTTGCTTCGCATCTCCTGCAAAACGGCGCGGACCTGCGCGTTGTACAACAGCTGCTGGGCCATGCGGACATTTCCACAACGCAGATCTATACCCATGTCCTCGACGAGCGCCTGCAGGCGCTCGTCGAAGCCCATCATCCGCTGGCGAAACGGTAAAGGGGTGAGGGTTCACCTCGGCATCAAGGCCCAATAGTCGAAGTCCAGCACCACGTTGTCCGCATAGACGCCATCTTCCGTGGCATAGGGGAAGTCTGCGCAAGGTGTGTTTCTGGTGGCGACGAGCCGCAGGCGCAGTGCACCTACATCCTCCCGTCCCTCGATCGCCGCCGCATCGATCACTTCCGACCATGCATAGACCGTATCGCCTGCAAACAGCGGAGCTACGTGGCGCCCGGCATTGATGGCGGCGATATGGAAGGCGGCCCCCAGCCCGTTGAAGGAAAGGGCACGCGCCAGCGAAATCACGTGGCCGCCATAGATCAGCCGCTTGCCGAAGCGGCCCTTGCCTTCCGTGTGCTGGTTGAAATGTACCTTCGCGGTGTTCTGGTAAAGCCGTGTGGCGAGCTGGTGCTCGGCCTCTTCCACCGTCATGCCGTCCACATGGTCGATCCGCTCTCCGGGCACATAGTCGCCAAAGCGGAAGCGGCTGCCAGCCAGATCATTGTCCCAATTGGCCGTGTCGAGCAGCGGCACCGCATCGCCAAGAGCATCCGGCGCGATACTCTCCGGCAGGGTCGGGACGACAGGCGCCGGTGCCGGATTGCCCGGATCCCGCTTGTTGACCATGACCCAGCGCACATAATCAAGGACTTCGGTGCCATCAGATTTGTAGCCGGTGGAGCGCACATAGACGACGCCGGTCTTGCCGTTGGAGTTTTCCTTGAGGCCGATCACTTCCGACACGGCCGACAGCGTATCGCCGGGGTAGACGGGGGCCAGGAAGCGCCCCCCTGCATAGCCGAGGTTTGCCACGGCATTGAGGGAAATGTCCGGCACCGTCTTGCCGAAGACGATGTGGAAGGTCAGCAGGTCGTCGATGGGTGCGGCGGGGTAGCCCAGTTCCTGCGCAAAGGCGCCGGAGCTTTGCACCGCAAAACGCGGGCCGTAGATGGCTGTATAGAGAGCCACGTCACCCGTGGTCACCGTGCGCGGAGTCGCGTGGCGGATCACCTGCCCGATCCGGAAATCCTCGAAGAAATTGCCCGCGCTGGTCTTGCTCACGTCCTGCCTCCCAAATCATTGGATCTGCGGATGATTAAGACCGCTGCCCGGCTTCGGGGCAAGGACAACCTTGGTTGAAGGCCCGGGGAAAGTGCTGGCGCACCGGAGGGCAGGCATGGGCTTGGCGGCAGCACACCCTGCCTTTATAACCGCCTTCCGCGCCGCACATTGGAGCCTGCCGGATGGCAAGGAGCATGACTGACATGGCACACGAGTTTCCGCAGGACCTGATTGACGGGTATGGCCGCTATCTCCAGAAGGGCTATGTCCGCTTCCGCGAGCAGCAGGAGCAGCTGGCGATCTATGGCCAGAAGCCCGAGGTGCTGGTCATTTCCTGCTGCGACAGCCGGGTCGCGCCGGAAGGTGTATTCCATGCAGGTCCCGGTGAGCTTTTCGTGGTGCGGAACGTTGCCAATCTGGTGCCGCCCTTTGAGCAGACCGAAGGCCAGCACGGCACCAGCGCCGCGCTGGAATATGCCGTGCGCGTTCTTAAAGTGAAGCATATTGTTGTCATGGGACATGCCAAATGCGGCGGCGTGCAGGCGTTCCGGCAGAATGCCAATGCACCGCTGGCCACGGGCGAGTTCATCGGCCGCTGGATCAAGCTGCTGGAGCCGGCAGCCATCGCCATGGCCTGCATGCCTGTGGACCGTCTGGATGATCCGCAGCTGGCGATGGAATATGCGGGGGTCCGCCAGTCCCTGAAGAACCTGCGCACATTTCCCTTTGTCGATCAGGCCTGCAATGAAGGCAACCTCAAGGTTCACGGCGCCTGGTTCGATATCGGCAGCGGTGAGCTGCGGCTGATGGACCCTGAAACCGAACGGTTCGAGACCTGTGCCGGCTACGAGATCATTGAACCCGCGCAAGGCTGATGCTGCCGGAAAAAAGAATAGGAAAGGGCAGGGGCGGAAAACCGCCACCTGCCCTTCTGTCTTTAGCGCTGTCCTGATTTCAGCCCTTGGGTGATACCAGCACGAGGCTCCAGAATACCTTGTATTTGGATGAGGGGCTGTAGGCGGTGGCAATGCCCATGCGTGTCACCCGCTCGTCCAGCATCACCTTGTTGTGGGTGGGGGATTCACGCCAGCCGGAGAAGGCCTCTGCCAGCGTGCGGTACCCGGCGCTGACATTCTCCACACCATAGGACTTGCTCTCGCCGATGGCATTCAGCCGGTTCTTCAGCTGGTTCTGCGGGTAGAGTGAGGCACGGATGTCATCCGCCGCAGCGATGACCCTTGCCTGCTGCTGGGCAAGGGTAATCAGAACCGGGTCCGCCACGACGCGGCCGCGTCCGTTGTTCTCCCGGTACTGGGAAATCATCTGCTGGGCCGTCGCCTGATCGACGATAGCGTTCACCCGTGCCAGATCCCGGTAATAAGGCGGGACGTCAGCCGGTGTTCTGCTCTGGCATCCAGCCAGTAGCAGAGCGCCGCCCAGCATCATCGAGCCTGTCAGGATCTCACGCCTGGAAGCGATTGCTTCCTCATCAAAGTGCATGTCTTCGCCGCCTCTTGTCCGGTCGCCCCGCAACCCGCCGAATCGTATGTGCACATTAGGCCTGAAATCCAGCGCCGGGCGATAGACGGCGCGTGGAATGCTCAACACTTAATATATTTCAGGTTGCACACCTGTAATTTTTTCCGATCGGCCTCGCCAAAGAGCGGGTTTTCCGCTGGATGCTTCTGGAAAATTAAGCAAATCATGTTTCATATTGCCGCCAAGACCGCCACCCGGAATGAGCGGCCGGAAAAAGACAACTCAAGGCAATTGCGGGGCAGCTACTTGGGATCGCCAACTGAAGAACCAATCAAGGTACTTGTTGCCGATGACAGCGCAACGGTGCGCAAATTCATCGAGCGTGCGCTGCAGTATTCGGGGTATGACGTTTCGATCACTGCAGCGGCAGACGGGAAGGAAGCCGTTGAGCTTCTGAGCAAAAACGCATTCCAGATTGCCTTCCTTGACATCAACATGCCGCAGCTCAACGGCGTTGAAGTCATGGCGGCCATTCAGGTGATGGGCTCCAAGACTTTCGCCGTCTCCATGTCCGACGGACTGGATGAGGCGGCAGAGTCCAAGCTCAAGAATTTCGGTGCCTACGACTTTCTCGCCAAGCCCTTCACTGCGGCTCAGGTCAAGCATATCCTGGATGTCTTCCAGGCGATCAGCACGCCCTTCGATGTCCTGATCGTGGATGACTCGGCGACCGTCCGCAAGATCGTGCGCAAGGTGCTCGAGCGCTCGATCTTCAAGCTGAACATCGTGGAAGCAGGAGATGGTGCTGCCGCCATCAAGCTGGTCAGCGAGAAATCCTACCGGGTGATCTTCACCGACTTCAACATGCCGAACATGACAGGTCTGGAGCTTGCAGAGCGGCTTTCGACGGTGGCGCGCGGCTCGGACGTAATTCTGATGTCCACCGAATACAACGACACGCTGGATTCTGCTGCCGAGAAGGTGCGGGCCCGCGCCTTCCTGCGCAAACCCTTCTATCCGGCCGATGTGGACAGCATCCTGCACCACCTCTTCGGCCTGCGCCACTCGCGCTTCTCCAAACAGGTGCGCATGTTTGCCATGACGTGATGCGGGCCGCCGGAGGGCAGCCCGCTCACTGATTGACCGGCTTCAGCGCTTGCCCGCCTCCAGCACATCCTCAAAGGTGCGCAGGCCCGGAACAGGCGAATTGACCAGAACAGCCATGTTGCCCGGCGCATGCTGGTTCTTCCACATCTTGGTGTGGGCCTTGGGGATCTGGTCCCAGCCGAACACTTCCGACATGCACGGGTCGATACGCCGGTCGATGACGAACTTGTTCGCCTCCGAGGCCTGCTTCAGATGGGCGAAGTGTGAGCCCTGAATGCGTTTCTGCCGCATCCAGACATAGCGGGCATCGAAGGTGATGTTGAAACCCGTCGTGCCCGCGCAGAAAACCACCATCCCGCCGCGCTTGACGACGAGGGCCGAGACCGGGAAGGTCTGCTCGCCCGGATGCTCGAACACCATGTCCACGTCATTGCCTTTGCCGGTGATGTCCCAGATGGCCTTGCCGAACTTGCGCGCTTCCTGCGTCCAGGTGTTGAATTCCGGCGAGTTGACCTTTGGCAGCTGGCCCCAGCAGTTGAAATCCTTGCGGTTGATCACGCCCTTGGCGCCCAGCGACATGACGTAATCCCGCTTGTCCTCATCCGAGATGACGCCGATGGCATTGGCCCCGGCGGCTGCCGCCAGCTGCACGCCGAAGACGCCAAGGCCGCCCGAGGCGCCCCAGACCAGCACGTTCTGGCCGGGCCGCAGCTGGTGCGGCGCATGGCCGAACAGCATGCGGTAGGCGGTGGCCAGCGTCAGCGTGTAGCAGGCGGCCTCTTCCCAGGTCAGGTGCCTGGGGCGGGGCATCAGCTGCTGGGACTGAACGCGGGCGAACTGGGCGAAGGAGCCGTCCGGCGTCTCGTAGCCCCAGATGCGCTGGGTGGGCGAGAACATCGGGTCGCCGCCGTTGCATTCTTCGTCGTCGCCGTCATCCTGATTGCAATGGATCACGACCTCATCACCGACCTTCCAGCGCTTCACCTTGGAGCCGACGGCCCAGACAATGCCCGAGGCATCGGAACCGGCAATGTGATAGGCGCTCTTGTGGCTGCCGAAGACGGAGATGGGTTCGCCGAGTGCAGCCCAGATGCCGTTGTAGTTGACGCCTGCCGCCATGACGAGAACCAGAACCTCGTGGCTGTCGAGCGTCCAGGTCGGCACCACTTCCAGCTTCATGGCCTCTTCCGGCGGGCCGTGGCGGTCCTGCCGGATGGCCCAGGCATACATCTTCTCCGGCACATGGCCGAGCGGGGGTATTTCGCCGATTTCGTAAAGATCCTTCAAGGGTGTGTCCCCCTTCGTCAGATTGTCATTTGCCTCAGATGCGGCCTGCGATGCTGCCTGTGCCACGGTCGCCATGGGTGTCCTCCTCCACTCCGGCATGAAACTGCCAGCCCCGGCTCTTGCACTCCTCCCTGCGGCGCGAGACTATTGCAGCGCAGCAGCGGCAGGGTGCGAAAGACCCGCTATTGCGCAACTATCCGTCTAAAATGACGTTTGATCTATACGACTATTGCTTAACTTGCGCTGCGTCAGCTGTCCCTGTTTTGCGGCGCACACGGGTGCAGGCAAAAAAACAGCCAGGCTGCAAAGCCTGGCTGATCGTCTGGCAGATCATGCCGGCAGAACTTCCTGCCGTGATCCTTCTGGGTTCAGCCCGCGCGGACGCGGCG
Source organism: Pannonibacter anstelovis (assembly GCF_036881715.1). NCBI lineage: Bacteria > Pseudomonadati > Pseudomonadota > Alphaproteobacteria > Hyphomicrobiales > Stappiaceae > Pannonibacter > Pannonibacter anstelovis. The sequence continues at coordinate 134,930 of NZ_JBAKBF010000008.1, read as the reverse complement.
GACGAAGCCTTCCACCTTGTCCTTCAGCTCTTCGGCCTGGCTGGAAATGCCGTTGGAGGCGCTGACAACATTGCGGGCGATCTGGCCGGTCAGTTCTGCGGCTTCGTTCACATCGGTGATGTTGCGGGATACTTCGACGGTCCCGGTCGCAGCTTCCTCGACGTTGTGCAGGATTTCGGTGGTGGCCTTGTACTGCTCGTCGATGGAGCCGGAGATCATGCCGGCAATGTCGGAGATTTCGCCCACGACCGAGCGGATGCCCTGAATGGCGCCCACCACATTCGAGGTGCCCGACTGCACGTCGGAAACCAGCGAGGCGATTTCTTCCGTAGCCTTGGCCGTCTGGGCTGCAAGGTCCTTCACTTCCGTCGCCACAACGGCAAAGCCGCGTCCGGCTTCACCGGCACGGGCTGCCTCGATTGTGGCATTGAGGGCGAGAAGGTTGGTCTGGGAGGCGATCTGGTTGATGAGGTTCACGATCTCGCCAATTTTCTGGGCGGCCTGAGCCAGACCCTCGGCCATGGAACCGGCCCGCGCTGCCTCGGTGTTGGCCTTCACGGTGATTTCGGCCGATACCTGCACCTGACGGCTGATCTCACGGGTCGAGTTCGACATTTCTTCAGTCGCAGCCGCCACGGTGCGCACATTGGCCGAAGCCTGTTCGGAGGCAGCAGCCACTGCGCCGGCACGGCTGGAGGTGCGCTCGGCCTGAGTGCCCATCTGCCCTGCATTGCGCTCCAGATTGAGAGCAGCTTCTGCAAGGGCGCGGGCCACATCCATGACATCGGCCTCGAAGCCTGAGGCAAGCGCGTCGAGTTCCTGCCGCCGCATCGCTTCCGCCCGGGCTTTCATTTCTTCCTTCTCCTGCTCCGCGCTGCGGATCTGGATGGCGTTGTCACGGAAGACGGTCACAGCCTTGGCCATTTCGCCAATCTCGTCCTCACGCCCGGCACTGGGGATCGGAATGTCGAGGTTGCCGTGCGCAATCTGGCTCATGGCGCCGGTCATGGCATTCATTGGGCGGATGACCTTGGCCGCAATGATCCAGAAGGCAGCAGCTGCGGTCAGCAGCACGAAGGCCATCAGGGCCAGCGTCGAATAAAGGCTGCTGGCAGCTTCGGCCCGCAGGGTGTCGATTCGCTGCAGGGCCGCTTCGAAGGCTGCATCACGCACTGCCAGAACAGCAGGCCACAGCGCAACACCGCGCTGACGGTAGGCGTTGCCATCGATCTTGAACTCACCCGTCGCAAAGCCAGGCTGCACATCCGCCTTCAGGGAGGCAAAGGCATCCACATAGTTTGCCTTGGCGCCTGCGATGGCTGCCGCCACGGCCGGGTTGGCGCCCGGCTTCGCAGCTTCCCTGGCGATCTCACCCCAGATCTGGCGGACTTCGCCATCAAGGCGGGTAAAGGTCTCAAGCTGTTCCGGAGCGAGCGCTTTTCCGCTGACCACGAAGCCCTGCATCATGCCCGCCTGACGGCCGCCGGTGTCCCGCAGCTGCCAGACGGTCCGTGCCAGCCTGCTGTAGTTGAGCGCCACTCCATCGACTTCGGCAAGGACTTCCATCTCGCGGTCAATGGTGTCGAGGATCGCCTTGTTCATGCTTGCAGAGGCCGAGAACGTCTCCTGCGAAGCCTTGCGGCGCTGCTCAAGCGAAGCGGAGAACACCAGCCGGTCATTGGCTGCGCGCATCTTCAGCCAGTCTGCCTGGCTCTTCTTCACGATGTCTGCGGCGGCGGCACTTGCGGGCTCAAGTGCGGCAAGCTCGGCTGCTGCGTCCAGAGCCTTGGCGAAGGCTGCATCCGTCGGCTGGCGGCTCTTGGCAATGTCAGCCTCACGCGAGCGTTCGGACGCATTCTCTGAATCGAGAAGCAGGGTGATCAGTCCCCGCTCTGCGTTCGCATTTGCGGGAATGTCTGACAGGGCTTGCATTGTCTTAACGCGGGCGTTGGCAAGGCTATATTTCTGAAGCCTTGAGTTCGATTCAATGCTTATCCATCCTGTGATCAAACATGCTGTCGCGGCAAGTGTTCCGACAACGATCCTTAGGATTAATGACAATTTCATGTGACCGAATTCCTGATTTTTGACCTAACTATACTAAAGGTAAGTGCGTGTTAATTTTTCATTATTTGACGTAACGGCAAATTTGACGGATTCGGTATTTTTCTTATGCAAATTATTTCATTTGCTGAAATTATATTGCGCCGCAACAGGGCGACTTTTGGCGAATTTATCCGCTGCTGTTCAGGCCTTATCGTGCTGGAATGGATGAGGGCCCGCAGGCCGGGTGGAGGGTGTCCGCATGAGTAATGACAAGACGATGGGCGAGGGTGGCCGGAGGCGGGACGAGCCCTGGATCTTCCGCACCTATGCGGGCCATTCCACGGCGGCCGATTCCAACAAGCTCTACCGGGCCAATCTTGCCAAGGGCCAGACCGGCCTTTCCATCGCCTTCGATCTGCCGACACAGACCGGCTATGATCCCGATGATCTGCTGTCACGCGGCGAGGTCGGCAAGGTGGGCGTGCCGGTGGCGCATCTTGGCGACATGCGCACCCTGTTTCAGGACATACCACTGGAGCGGATGAACACGTCCATGACGATCAATGCCACCGCGCCCTGGCTGCTGGCGCTGTATGTAGCGGCAGCCGATGAACAGGGCGCGGACCGCAAGCGGCTCGCCGGCACCACGCAGAATGACATCATCAAGGAGTATCTTTCGCGCGGCACCTATGTCTTTCCGCCTGCACCCTCGCTGCGGCTGACCACAGATGTGATCTCCTGGACCTACAGCGAAATGCCGAAGTGGAACCCGATGAATGTCTGCTCCTACCACCTGCAGGAGGCCGGGGCGACGCCGGTGCAGGAGCTGTCCTTTGCGCTGGCGACGGCGATTGCCATTCTGGATGGCATGAAGGCGAGCGGGGCCATTCCGGAGGCTGAGTTTCCGCAGGCGGTGGGCCGCATTTCCTTCTTCGTCAATGCCGGCATGCGCTTCATCACCGAGATGTGCAAGATGCGCGCCTTCACCGGGCTTTGGGACGAAATCTGCCGCGACCGCTATGGCATCGCCGACCCGCGCTACCGCCGGTTCCGCTATGGTGTACAGGTCAACTCGCTGGGCCTGACCGAGCCGCAGCCGGAGAACAACGTCTACCGCATTCTGATCGAGATGCTGGCGGTGGTTCTGTCGAAGAATGCCCGCGCCCGTGCCGTGCAGCTTCCGGCCTGGAACGAGGCGCTGGGCCTGCCCCGGCCTTTCGATCAGCAATGGTCCCTGCGCATGCAGCAGATCCTCGCCTATGAGACGGACCTGCTCGACTATGACGATATTTTCGACGGCTCCTCCGTCATCACCGCAAGGGTGGAAGAGCTGAAGGCAGAGGCACGGGCGGAACTGGCCCGCATCGATGCCATGGGCGGGGCCGTCGCTGCCGTCGAGACCAGCTACATGAAGCAGCAATTGGTGGAGGCGAACAGCCGCCGCCTTGCAGGCATCGAAAGCGGCGAGCAGATCGTTGTCGGCGTCAACCGCTGGACCGAGAGCGAGCCCTCGCCTCTGGCTGCCGGTGAGGATGGCGGCATCCTGACCGTTTCAGCGCATGTGGAAGATGAGGCCATCGAGCGTATCAAGGCCTGGCGTTCCGCCCGTGACGGGGCCGCTGCGGAGGCGGCGATTGCGGATTTGAAGGCAGCAGCGCGGGAAGGGCGCAACATCATGGAACCTTCGATCGCTGCGGCGAAGGCGGGCGTCACCACCGGTGAGTGGGGAGCAGCGCTGCGCGAGGTCTTTGGTGAATACCGCGCTCCCACCGGCGTTGGCCGCGCCGCACGGGATGATGCGGGTGATGTGGCAGCGGTGCGTGAGAGTGTTGAAGCTGTCTCGCGCAAGCTGGGCCGCAGGCTGAAGTTCCTTGTCGGTAAGCCGGGGCTCGACGGCCATTCCAATGGCGCGGAGCAGATTGCCGTTCGCGCCCGCGATTGCGGCATGGAAGTGGTCTATGAGGGCATCCGCCTTACTCCGGCGCAGATCGTCAATGCAGCGCTGGAAGAGAGCGTGCATGTGATCGGCCTGTCAATTCTCTCCGGTTCCCATCTGGCGCTGGTGCGCGATGTGATGGACCGGCTCCGGGCGGCAGGCATTGCTGACGTTCCCGTCGTCGTCGGCGGGATCATTCCGGACGAGGACGCCCGGACGCTGAAGGCCATGGGCGTCGCTGCCGTCTATACGCCGAAGGATTTCCAGCTCACCGGCATCATGGCGGATGTGGTGCGCATTGCGGGGGAACAGGGAGAGCAGGCGGCCTGAGACGGCTAGACCCCGAACATCAGTCCGCAGCCGAAGACGACAAGGGCGGCGCCAATCCAGGCGCCGGGGGCGGGCATTTCCCCGGTGCGCCACCACAGGAGCGGCAGCTGCAGCGCAGGAGTGGTGGCGGACAGTGTGGAGATGATGCCCACCTTGCCGCCGGACAGCGCGAACAGCACCAGAGTCATGCCCACGCCCATGCCAATGAAGCCGGACAATGCCGTCCAGCCCGCAATCTTCAGATTGAGTGGATTTGCCGGCTTCAGATAGGAAAAGGGCAGGGCGCCGAGACAGACAAGGCCAAGCGCGGCGGTGCCGATGCGCACCGCAGAGGCCACAACCGGATCAACTCCCGTTTCCATCACTGGACGGGCAATGAGCGAGCCGATGGACTGGGAGAGTGCGGCGGCCAGCCCGAGCAGAAGGCCGATCCATAACGGCCCCTTGATGCTTTCCCATGTGTGCAGCTGCGACCGGCGCTTGCCGAAGGCGATGGACAGCATCACCCCGGCAAAACAGATGATGACACCGGCCAGCACCTGCCCGCTCAGCGCCTCGCCCAGCACCAGCCACCCCAGCACGGCTGACATGGGGGCGTTGAGCGAAAACAGCATGGCAGTCCGGCGCGGACCCATGCGGTTCAGCGTCAGGAACAGGGCCGTATCGCCAACGAAGATGCCGATGAGGCCGGAGAGCAACAGCGCGCCCAGATGCTCCTGGCCAAGTGAGCCCCAGCCGGGGCCAACAGTAACCGCAGTGGCCAGCATGGCAAAGACCATCAGCATGCGCAGCCGGTTGAAGGCAATTGCACCCAGATGGGAGGACGGGGTGGCGGAGATGATGCCGCCATAGGCCCAGAGGGCCGCCGCCGACAGGGCGGCGATTTCGTGGATGGGCATGATGGTGCGGGTCAGGCCGGAAGGGCCACTCCAGTTGGGCCGTTCCAGGCCGCGTCGAAGAAGGATTTTTCCAGCGCGCACATGTGCACAAACCGCTCCATGGCCCGGTTTCTCTGAGTTTCCGTGAGGCGGGAAGCGGTCCGGTCCATCTCGTCGCGCAGGAACGAGACAAAGCCCTCGAAGCCGGGGCCGGCGTGCAGATCGATCCACTCGGCCAGCCAGAATTCGGCCGGGCGCGGCTTTCCGGCCTCGCGTTCGCCCCAGGTCAGGTAGACCCATTCGGCGCAGAGCAGGCACGCAAGCCCTTCCTCGTAGCTCGCCTCGGCTGCCTCCAGCAGCAGGCTTGCGAAGGCACGGGTGACGGGTCCCTGTGCGGCCTCAAGATAGATCTCAGGTGCCACATCAAGCGCTGCAAAGGAGCGGATGAAATAGTCGTTCTCGTTGGAGGTCAGAAGCGCCAGAAATGCCGCCAGCGGGCGTTTGGCCTCCATGTCCGGGGCCTTGGCCACCAGATAGCCGATCACGGACGCCAGATCGGTGATGAACGTATAGTCCTCGATGAGATATCGGACATAGGCTTCCCGGGGCATGGCCCCGCTGCCGATGGCATGGGTGAAGGGATGCTCAGTTGCCGCGGTCCAGTTCGCTCCGGCGGCTTGCACCAGCTCATCCGAAAAGCGCGTGGCGGCATGGCCTGCGGCGGCAGTGCCTGGGGTGCCCGTCATCTGTTTCCTCCATGAACCGCTGTGGCTGCCTGCGCGGCGCCTGCGGCGTTCTGTTCTGGCGGGCATCTTAAAGCTGAAAAGCCCCGGAGGTTCAATCCGGGGCTTTTGCTGACGGGTTCTGTTCAGTGCTGAAGAATCAGGCGGCCTGCTTCTTCGGCTTGATCAGGCCGCGGTTCACCAGAACCTCGGCGATCTGGATGGCATTGAGGGCTGCACCCTTGCGCAGGTTGTCGGCTACGACCCAGATGTTGAGGCCGTTCTCCACCGTGGCATCCTCGCGGATGCGCGAGATGTAGGTGGCGTCTTCACCGGCGGTCTCGTAAGGCGTGATGTAGCCGCCGTCCTCGCGCTTGTCGATGACGAGGCAGCCCGGCGCCTCGCGCAGGATGTCGCGTGCTTCATCGGCCGTGATCGGCTTCTCGAACTCGATGTTGACGCTCTCCGAGTGGCTGATGAACACCGGAACGCGCACGGCGGTGCAGGTGACCTTGATCTTCGGGTCGAGGATCTTCTTGGTCTCGGCCAGCACCTTCCACTCTTCCTTCGTGTAGCCGTCTTCCATGAACACGTCGATGTGCGGGATGACGTTGAAGGCGATGCGCTTGGTGAACTTCTGGTTCTCGACCGGATCATTCACGAAGATGGCGCGGGTCTGGTTGAACAGCTCTTCCATCGCCTCCTTGCCGGCGCCCGAAACGGACTGGTAGGTGGAGATGACGACGCGCTTGATGGTGGCCGCATCATGCAGCGGCTTCAGCGCCACGACGAGCTGCGCGGTGGAGCAGTTCGGGTTGGCAATAATGTTCTTCTTGGAGAAGCCGGCAACTGCGTCCGCATTCACTTCCGGCACGATCAGCGGCACTTCTGCGTCATAGCGCCAGGCGGAGGAGTTGTCGATGACGACACAGCCCTGCGCGCCGATCTTGGGAGCCCATTCCTTCGCAACGTTGCCGCCGGCGGACATCAGGCAGATGTCGGTATCGGAGAAATCATAGTTTTCCAGCGCCTGCACCTTCAGCGTCTTGTCGCCGAAGGAGACTTCGGTGCCCTGCGACCGGCGCGAGGCCAGCGGCACGACTTCAGCTGCCGGGAAGCCGCGCTCGGCCAGAATGTCCAGCATTTCGCGGCCCACATTGCCCGTGGCACCAACAATGGCGATCTTGTAGCCCATGAATTCCTCTCTCGTCCGTCTCCCCGCTTGCCCGGCGGGCCCGCACACGCGGCACCTGCCGGCTCTTCGGCGCCCGCCCATCCCGGGGGAGCGCGGGACGAGAGGCACCGTCAAACGGTGGTTTTAGCGGTGGTTTTAGTGAGTTTGGTCGCGGAGGCGAGCGTGCGAGCGCGGGCGGCGACAGCGGCTGCCATCGTCATCATGCCCATCATGCGGCTAGCGTGCCGAATGCTCATAACTCGTCTTTCCTATCCAAGACGGGCAAGGTTGTGACCGGGAACACCCGTCTTGTCAATATTTCATTGCGCGCTGCGGGGCGCGGCATTGCGTTCGGCCGGGCTTGTGCAGTGCCTTCAGGCAGTCAGGCGCTCATCATGTTAGATCATCGATAAATAAAGTAATTTAATATATGAAACGTGATAAATAAAATTCATATCACGCTAATGATCTAGTCTGATTTCAATGTTTATGAATTAATCACCAATATTTACAGTTTAAAATCTAGTGATATACGTATTTGTATATGTTTGATCGATGTTTTTTGCTCTTGCAACCCTTGATTATAAATAAGAATTAACAATTTATAAGACAAGTCGAATACATATACTCCAAAAATTCATTCCTGTGAGAGTCAGTGATGCAACGCGACGTTCGTATAAAAACAAATTCGATTTCGGTCAGGCTCCGGGTGCTGGGCCTTGCCGCCTTGTCCGTTGCAGTCGCCTTGGTGCTTGGTGGTGTCTATGTACTCGGTGACCGGGAGTCTTCCGCCTCTCTGGCCCGCCGGGATGCATTTGAAGTGATCGCCGGTAAGGCGGATGCCCTGAAGGTCGGTACGCTGGAGATGCGGCGCCGCGAAAAGGACTTCCTGCTGCGCAAGGATCTGTCTTACGCAAAGGCATATCAGGCCGAGGCCGAACGGGTCAGCGCCGCGCTGGCCGATCTCCGGTCGCTGCCGAGTGCGGCGCCGATTGGACAGGCGCTCAACAAATTGGCACAAGATCTTGGCGAGACCCGGAAGCAATTTGATCGCGTCGTCGAAATGAACACGGCACTTGGCCTGACGGAAACCGAAGGGCTCGAGGGGCAGCTCCGCAAGGCGGTGCATGCGGTCGAAAAGGAAATCAACGCCGCCGGTCTGGACGCCCTTACCGTCAAGATGCTTATGATGCGCCGCCATGAAAAGGACTTCATGATGCGCGGCGGCGACAAGTACATCAAAAGCGTCGATGAAAGGCGCGCCGAGTTTGACGCATTGCTGGCGCAGGCGCCGCTCGACGCGGCAACAAAGGCCAAGCTCTCGTCGGAAATGGACGCCTACCAGTCCAGCTTCCGCGACTATGCCAAGACCGCAGAGGTCCTGGGCAGTGAAGCAGGCCGGTTGAGCGAGTTGTTCTCCGGCATGGAGCCGGTACTCGAGGCCGTGTTCCAGTTTGCGGCTGAAGGAATGGTGGCTGCCGAAAAGCAGTTCGCCGAAAGCCGGTCCGCTGTCTGGAGCTTCTTCATGGTGGCGCTGGGTGTCAGCCTTGCTTTGGCTCTGTTGCTTGGCTTCCTGATCTCGCGCAGCATCACCGGCCCGCTTGGACGCCTGACCGGGACCATGTCTGGCCTGGCTGAGGGCGATACGTCAGCGGAGGTGCCTTACATCAGCGCCGGCAACGAACTGGGCCGCATGGCGCGGGCGATTGAGATTTTCCGGGTTAACGCAATCCGCAACCGGGAGCTGGAAGCCGAGCAGGCGCGCCGCGGCGAGCTGGCTGCGGCCGAGCGCCGGCAGCTCATGCAAAGCATCGCGGACGAGTTTGATGCCAATGTCGGCGAAATCGTTGAAACCGTATCGGCCGCATCCACGGAACTGTCGGCAACCGCAGGAGCGATGGCCGATATTTCGGCGGCAACGAACGAGCGTGCCATGACCGTTTCCGCTGCCGCAGAACAGGCCAGCGCGAACGTCCAGATGGTTGCCTCGGCGACCGAGGAAATGTCGGCTTCGGTGAATGAGATCAATTCCCAGGTCGAGCGGGCTTCGATTGTTGCCAAGCGCGCATCCGGGGATGTGGCGCGGACCGCGGAGCAGATGGAGGCCCTGGCCCGTATGGCAGACCGCATCGGTGAGGTGATCTCACTGATCTCCGATATCGCGGCCCAGACCAACCTGCTTGCGCTGAACGCGACCATCGAATCTGCGCGCGCCGGTGAGGCTGGCAAGGGCTTTGCCGTTGTTGCCTCCGAAGTGAAGCAGCTCGCCAATCAGACGGCCAGCGCTACGGATGACATCTCCAAGCTGATTGCCGAGATCCAGGGCCAGACCCGAACTTCGGTGCAGGCGATCGGCGGCGTCGGCCAGGTCATCCGCGATCTGGACGAGATGGCTGCGGCCATCGCTGCGGCCGTCAACGAGCAGGGCGCAACCACGCGGGAAGTCGCGCGGAACGTGAGCGAAGCTGCTGGCGGGACGCAGCACGTTTCGGAAAACATCAATGCCGTTTCCGATGCGGCCCAGGAGACAATGGCCGCCTCGACACAGATGCGCAGTTCGGCGCAGTCTCTGTCTGATCAGGCGTCTCGCATGAAAGTCGAAGTCAGCCGCTTCCTGGCGAACATCCGCGCGGCCTGACCACGCGGACTGAACTTGAGCAAGTCTGGTGCCCCGGTTGCGCAGGTCAGAAGACCTCAGGCCGGGGCGCTGTTCTTGAGGTCGGGCCCGAGCGTCAGCGCCGCAAAGGCCAGCGACAGGACCGAGCACAGCGCGATGGCCCCAACCATTGGGAGCACACTTCCGTCGAAGAACGGGCTGGCCAGCACCAGCATCAGGGCGCCAGCCAGCATCTGCAGCGTGCCGCCGAGAGATGAGGCAAGGCCCGCGTTCTCGCCGTGATCGTCCAGCGCCATCACCATGGTGGGCGCAATGACGAGACCAAGGCAGGCATTGCCGAGGAAGAGAAACGCCATCACCACGCCAAGGGCATCAAAGCCGAAGGCCACGAGCGCCACCAGCACACCGTTGCACAGGGCAAAGCCGGTGACCGCCAGAAACGCGACGCGTGCCATGCCATGCTTGCGTCCGAGCCCGGCTGCAAGCTGTGATGTGCCGAAGAAACCGATGGCATTGAGGGCGAAGGCAAGGCTGAAGCCAACAGGGCTCATGCCATAGTGGCCGGTGTAGACAAACGAGGCTGCACCGATGAAGACGAAGAAGCTCGCCATGCCGAAGCCGCCCGTCATCGTCAGGCCAAGGAACCGGGCATCGCGCATCAGGTCGAGACAGCCTCCGAGAATGGCTTTCGGCCGCAACGGCACCCGCCGCTCGGGCGGCAGGGTTTCGGGCAGCTGCCAGGCGGTGAGGGCCATGGCCAGCGCTGCTGCGAGGCCAAGGGCCACGAACAGGAAGCGCCAGCTGCCTGCCGCAATGATGGCCGAGCCGGTGAGCGGAGCCAGCATCGGCGAGATGCTGATCACCAGCATCACCAGAGCCATCAGCTGCGTGGCTTGTGTGCCAGTGTGCATGTCGCGCACGATCGCGCGTGGAATAACCATCGCAGCCGCTGCGCCCAGGGCCTGCACGAAACGGCCGAAGACCAGCCAGTGGATATCCGGAGCCAGCGCACAGATGGCGGATCCGGCGATGAATACGGCAAGGCCTGCATAAACCGGCCGTTTGCGTCCAAGCCAGTCAGCCATCGGCCCATAGATCAGCTGGGCAAGGCCAAAGGCAAGGAAATAGGCGGTGAAGGTCATCTGTGCAGCGCTGGCCGTTGTGCCAAGGCCAGCCGTGATCTGCGGCAGGGCCGGCAGATAAAGATCGACCGCAAAGGGGCCAATGCAGGAAAGCAGGCCAAGCACAAGGGCAAGGCGCGAAAAGCCGCGTGTCATCTTGGGTGTCCGCAAAAGGAGAGCGTGGGGTTGGCTGGCGGCACTCAAGTGGCCAGCCGGCGGACGTGGGGTCATCCGCATCAGGTGCCCAAGTAAAACCCCGGCGGGGTCATCTGTCCAGAATTTATGTGCAGCTTGGCGCCCCGGGCCTTGTGTGCTGTTGCGCAACTGCCGCAGTTCAGGGCCTGCCGTCACAAAAGCTTCATGACTTTGTCACCGCAACTTCGTCTGCGCTGCCTAGCGTGCGCCGTCTTTCAACCAAACATCTCGCTTCGGGGAGGCATCATGATTTCTCTGCGCAGCCAGCTTCTGGCTGGTTTTTCCATTCTGGCGGCCGTTTCACATGCGTCTGCAGCCGAAACCTATTTCACCCGCATCGCCACAATGCCGGTCTACAAGACCCTGGCTGCAGGCACTGATGCTGCGACAGAGACCTCTGCCGAAATCATCACTGCAACGAAGGACGGCCAGACGCTGGTCTTTTCCGACAGCCCCGGTGAAGCCGTGGTGTTCGTTGACATTGCAAATCCCGCTGAGCCGAAGCCGGCTGGCCGAATTGCCATGGGCGGTGAACCCACGTCCGTGACCGCCGCTCAGAAATTCATTCTTGCCGGTGTGAACACCAGCCCGAATTACACCGAGCCGTCCGGCCATCTGGCTGTCATCAGCCTGGCGGACAAGTCGATTGCCGCCACCTGTGACGTGAAGGGGCAGCCGGACTCGGTCGCCATCTCGCCGGATGGCAAGTTCCTGGCCGTCGCAGTTGAAAACGAGCGCGATGAAGAGCTGAATGAAGGCAAGCTGCCTCAGATGCCGGCTGGCCATGTTGCCATCTTCGATCTGGATGCGGATGGAAAGCCCGTGAACTGCGATGCGGCCCGCATCGTTGATGTCACCGGCATCGCCGAGACCGCGCCGGAAGATCCGGAACCTGAGTTCGTTTCGATCAATGGTGCCAATGTGGCGGTGCTGACGCTGCAGGAAAACAATCATCTGGCACTCATCGACCTTGCTTCCGGCAAAGTGACCGCACATTTCCCGGCCGGAGCTTCCAGCGCCGAAGCCATTCCGGTTGCCAAGGATCGCAGCTCGGACGCCTCTGGTGGTATCGAGAACGTCAAGCGCGAGCCTGACGCCGTGGCCTGGCTCGACAATGACCGCTTCGTCACCGCCAACGAAGGCGACTATGAAGGCGGTTCGCGTGGCTTCACCATCTGGAACACCAAGGGTGAAGCGCTGTATGACAGCGGCAACAAGCTCGAGCACATCGCCATGATGACCGGCCACTATCCGGCCAAGCGCGCCTCCAAGAAGGGCACGGAGCCGGAAGGCGTGACCGTTGGCGAATTCGGCGGGCAGAAGTTCATCTTCGTGAACTCCGAGCGTGCCAACATGGTGTCGGTGTTCAAGGACACGGGCGGTGAGCCGCAGCTCCTGCAGATGCTGCCCACCCATGTGGCCCCTGAAGGCGTCCTGGCCATTCCGGCCCGTAATCTGTTCGTTGTCGCTAACGAGGCGGACAGCGCCGAAGATGGCCTGCGTTCGCAGGTCAGCATCTATGAATTCGGCGCGGACAAGCCGGCCTATCCGGTGCTGACCTCCGCCATCGATCCGGAAACCGGTGCTCCGATCGGCTGGGGTGCGCTCTCGGGTCTGGCAGCAGACAAGACCGACCCGAACAAGCTCTATGCTGTTTCGGACAGCTTCTACGACAAGGCCCGTATCTACACGATCAATCTGTCAATGAGCCCGGTGGAGATCGCCTCCTATGTGAATATCACCGGCGGCTCGCCGAAGAAGTTCGACATCGAAGGTATTTCGCTGGCTAAGGATGGCGGTTTCTGGCTTGTCAGCGAAGGCAATCCGGACAAGGAAGGCGTGCCGCATCTCCTGGTCAAGGCTGATGCCGATGGCAAGGTCACGGAAGAAATCAGCCTGCCTGAAGCTCTCGTTGCCCAGTCCAAGCGGTTCAGCTTCGAAGGCGTGGCGGAATTCGAGCGCGGCGGCAAGACGCTGGTCGTGACCGCGATCCAGCGCGAATGGGGCGATGATGCCAAGGGCCTCGTCAAGCTGGGCATCTACAATCCGGCGGACAAGTCCTGGGGCTTCGTCCACTATCCGCTCGACAAGCCGAAGAGCTCTGCCGGCGGCTGGATGGGCCTGTCCGAAATCACCCATCTGGGCGGCGAGCGGTTTGCCGTGCTGGAGCGTGATAACCAGGGCGGCGAATTTGCTGCCATCAAGCAGGTCACCGTGATCGATCTGGCCGGTATCGAGCCTGTTGCCCTCGGCGGTACTCTGCCGGTGGTCGAGAAGACCGTGAAGCTGGATCTGATCCCGGCGCTGGCCTCGACCAAGGGCTGGCTGCTCGACAAGCCGGAAGGTTTCGCTGTTACTGCCGATGGCCGGATGATCCTCGTCACCGACAACGACGGCGTCGACGATGCGCCGGGCGAGACGCAGATCTTCAACCTGGGTTCGGCAGATAAGCTGAACTGACCTGCACTGCAGATCTCATGAATGGAGCCCGGGCCTCACGCCCGGGCTCTTTGTTTCAAACGGCAAGCACGCGAAGAACCCAGGCAGCCCTGTCAGGGCGTCAGGATCACCTTGCCCATAACCTTGCGGTCTGCGATTTCCTGGATGGCCTTTGCGGCGTCCTCCAGCGGGTAGACCGCGTGGATCTGCGGCTTCAGCCTGCCCTGGCGTACCCAGTCGAGAATCTGGCTCATGTTGGCCCAGTGGCCCTCGGGGTCGCGGATGATCGATTCGCCCCAGAAGACGCCGAGGACATCGCAGCCCTTCAGCATCACCAGATTGAGCGGGATCTTCGGAATTTCACCAGCGGCAAAGCCGATGACGAGATAACGCCCTTCCCAGCCCGTGGCCCGCAGCGCCTGCTCGGCCAGATCGCCGCCCACCGGGTCATAGACCACATCGGCTCCGGCGCCGTCCGTCAGCTCCTTGATCCGCTCTTTCAGATTCTCTTTCTCATAGTTGATGGTCAGCACCGCGCCATGCTGGCGGGCGCGGCTGAGTTTTTCTTCCGAAGAGGCGCAGGCGATGACGCGCGCGCCCATCAGGGAGGCGATCTCGACCGCTGCCTGACCCACACCGCCGGATGCCCCCAGCACCACCACGGTTTCACCGTCCTGAAGTCTTGCCCGGTCGCGGAAAGCGTGCAGCGTGGTGCCATAGGTGACGGAAACGCCGGCAGCTTCCTCGAAGGAAATCCCTTCGGGCATGGGGATGAGGTCATCCTCGCTGGCCACCACCAGTTCCCGCGCCGCGCCAAAACGGATGTAGCCGATCACCTTGTCGCCGGGCCGCAGGCGTTCCACGCCCTCACCGGTGCGCTCTACCACGCCGGCAAATTCGGCGCTGGGCGAAAAGGGCATCTCCGGCCGCAGCTGGTATTTGCCCTGAATGATCAACGTGTCGAAGAAATTCAGCGCGCAGGCCTTGACGCGGACCAGCACTTCTCCCGGCCCAACCGGCGGAACAGGCAGATCTTCAACGGTCAGCGACGCGGCCGGACCGTAGGAATGACAAAGGATGGCTTTCACGCAGGGCCCCCGCTCCACACATGTTGCGAACCATGGTTAATCTGCTGTCCACGCTGCTGCACTGCAAGGAAAATCTCGTTACGGAAGGTGTGGCGCGGGTGAGGGTGCCGGACACCAGAAGGTCTTGACGGGTTGAGGCGGGCAGCCTCAGCGTCTATGAGCCCCTGCAGGAATGATGGAAGAAGGAACTTGATGATGCGCGGCTATTTCGGGGTGGGGGCTGAGGGTCTGTCCAAGCGGATGAACCTCGGCAACCTGATGCGGTCTGCACATGCCTTCGGGGCGAGCTTCTTCTTCACCGTGGATGCAGGGCCTGCCATCCGCCGGGCGCCGCGCTCCGACACCTCCAAGAGCCCGGATCATCTGCCGCTGTTCGAATGGGATACAGTGGACACGATGGATCTGCCCGCAGGCTGCCAGCTTGTCGGCATCGAGCTGACGGATGAGGCCATCGACCTGCCAAGCTTCATGCATCCTCTGCGCGCTGCTTACGTGCTGGGGCCGGAGCGCGGTTCGCTGTCGTCCGCCATGCTGGCGCGCTGTGACCATGTGGTGAAGATCCCGGCGAAATTCTGCATCAATGTCGCCACCGCCGGAGCCATCGTGCTCTATGACCGGCACCGGGCGCTGGGCCGTTATGCCGACCGGCCGGTCACGGCGGGCGGGCCGAAGCAGGACAAGACCCCGCACCGCCATGGCGGGCCCATCATGCGGCAGGGGCGGCAGATTCCGGGCTGGGAAGGCTGATATCAACTTCGGGTGAGCCTGGTTCACCGGAAGTTGACCAAACCCGTGCGGCGCTTGAGAAATGTCCAGGCGTGGTGCGCCGGCATCATCAGCCGTATTCAGTCGATGTCTACCGCTGCATCGGCCTCCAGCACCTGCCGCAGACGGGCGAAGGCGAGGCGGATGCGTGACTTGACGGTGCCGAGCGGCAGGCCGGTGCTCTCGGCGATCTCGTTGTGTGACAGTCCGAGGAAGAAAGCCTGGCGCACCACTTCGCGCTGCGCTTCGGGAAGCTCCTCCAGAGCTGCCCGGATGCGCTCTTCCCGCAGCCCGGTGTCGAGAATGACGTCGGGATCTTCCGGCGCGGAGGGCTGCAGGGCAGGATCTTCTGCATCCAGATCGCCGTTCTTCTGGCGGCGCAGAGAGTCGATCCGCCTGTTGCGGGCAATGCGGAACAGCCAGGTGCTGGCAGACGCCTTGCTCTTGTCGAACAGGGCGGCCTTGCGCCACAGGATGACCATGACCTCCTGAGCCAGCTCCTCGGCGCTGGCGCTGTCGGCGCCCTGCTGCATCAGGTAGCCTTTGATGCGCGGCGCGAAATGATCGAATAACTCGATGAACGCAGCTTTATCCTGCGTTGCGGCGACCCTCTCGATCAGTTCTGAAAAATACTGCGCCTGACTCACCCCAGACTTCGCTCCCAATGCGCCGGGTTTTAACCCGGTCATAATCCGGTAAACCCGGAACGTATGTCACACTCTCGCCCGATTTATCCAGCCAGCGTGCGCATGACGCGAGCCGATAATAGCGGGAATGGCGGCGAGCGCCACGCGATTGATTGGCTTTCAACCCTTTCGTAACCGGCTTTAAGGTAGCCTTAATCCAAGGTTTATATGCCGGATGACACTTGAGTAAAATCTGAAGCGTTTGACGCGCAAGCAAAACGGTGTGGAGATGATGCAAGCACGAACCCTGGTAACCGCCGGTCTGTTCCTCGCTCTGTCCGGAGCTGCCGCCGTCGCCCAGGCTCCGACGCTGCTGAAGCAGCAGAGGGATTGGGCGGCCTATACCCACGCGAGCGGTGGCGGCAAGGTCTGCTTCGCCCTGACCAAGCCCACGCAGATGCTGCCGACGGACCGTAATCACGGAGATGTGTTCTTCTTCGTGTCGACCCGTCCTTCGGAAGGCGTGAACAGCGAACCGAGCTTCCAGGTCGGCTATCCGATGAAGGATGGGTCGCAGGTCACGGTTGATATTGATGGCAAGCCCTTCACCATGTTCACCAAGAACGATGGTGCCTGGGTGGAAAATGCTGCAGCCGAACAGCAGCTCGTCGCAGCCATGAAGGCTGGCAGCAAGATGAGCGTAAAGGCTGTTTCGGCACGTGGCACAGAAACGTCCTATGCCTTCTCGCTGGCAGGCGTGACGGCAGCCATCGACACGGCAAACCAGGCCTGCAAGTAAGCAGAGCCGCCGGGCAGGCGAATGCATGTGGCCTGCCGGATCGGCAAGATGAGTGGGTGCAGCCTTTGGGCTGTGCCTTTCTCTGCGGCCTTTCCACGCATCGGCAGTTGATTTTCCGGCGCTCCTGTGGTTTTTCTGGCGCCAATGGACGCGGCTCCTGAGGGAGACTGCGCCTTTTCTGTTTTCAAGGCGCTGAAGCAGCGGACTGGTCCGTTCCGGCGCGTGGCCTTTGCGGCCTCTCAACCTTCGGGTTTTGACCCTCGGATCTGGATACTGGACGCCATGGCGATCTCGCTTGACCTTGCGCATCGTTCCGCCGCGCTGACACCTGCAGCTGCACAGCCTGCCGCCGCGGCTCCGGCGCTTGTTGCTGCCGCCGAAAAGCCTACGCTGATCGGGCTCGACAGGGCGGGCCTCGCCGAAGCCATGGCTTCGATCGACATCCCCGAGCGCCAGCGCAAGATGCGCGCCCAGCAGCTGTGGCACTGGCTCTATGTGCGCGGCGTGTCTGACTTTGGCCAGATGAGCAACATCGCCAAGGATCTGCGCTACACGCTGCAGGATCACTTCTCCATAGCCCGCCCGGAAATCGTATCGGAACAGATTTCCGTCGATGGCACGCGCAAGTGGCTGTTCCGGTTTCCGCCGCGTGGCGCGGGGCGTCCGGTGGAGATCGAGACCGTCTACATCCCCGAAGAAGGGCGCGGCACGCTTTGCGTTTCCTCGCAGGTAGGCTGCACGCTGACCTGCACCTTCTGTCACACGGGCACCCAGAAGATGGTGCGCAACCTCACCTCGGAAGAGATTCTCTCCCAGATCCTGATTGCGCGCGACCGTCTGGGCGATTTCCCTGATGCTGCAACGCCGCAGGGTGCGATTGTGCCGTCCGAAGGCCGCCTCGTCACCAATGTGGTGATGATGGGCATGGGCGAGCCGCTCTACAATTTCGACAATGTGAAGCAGGCTCTGCTGATTGCCTCTGATGGCGACGGCCTGTCTCTCTCCAAGCGCCGCATCACCTTGTCCACCTCCGGCGTGGTGCCGGAAATCGCCCGCACGGGCGACGAGATCGGCTGCATGCTGGCAATTTCGCTGCATGCGGTGCGCGATGACCTGCGTGACGTGCTGGTGCCGATCAACAAGAAGTGGCCGATTGCGGAGCTTCTGGAGGCTTGCCGCCGCTATCCGGGCCTGTCCAACGCCAAGCGCATCACTTTCGAATATGTGATGCTGAAGGGCGTGAACGACAGTGATGCGGATGCGCGCGAACTGGTGCGCCTGCTCTCCGGCATTCCGGCAAAGATCAACCTCATCCCGTTCAACCCCTGGCCGGGTTCCGAGTATGAGTGCTCCGACTGGGAGCGGATCGAGGAATTCGCCGACATCGTCAACCGCGCCGGCTATGCCTCGCCGATCCGCACCCCGCGCGGCCGCGACATTTTCGCTGCCTGCGGCCAGCTCAAGTCCGCCTCCGAGCGCATGCGCAAGAAGGACCGGGACGCGCTGGAAGGCGCTGCCTGAGATCTGCCGGATTGTCCGCACAGGCATGGCTGCCTGCGCGGATCTCGCCTCCTCACACCGGATTTTCGCTCCGGCGGTAAACGCGCAGCCGGTGCCCGTCTGGGTCTGCTGCCGTGAAGGTGTAACCGAAGTCCATCCGTTCCGGTGTCTGGAGGATGATGGCGCCGGTTGCTGCCCAGGTCCGGTGGATGGCATCAAGTTCGTCATCGCTTGCGCATTCGAACATGACTTCGGTGCCGCCGGTCTGACCGCCGGACGGTGGGGCCACATCCTCTTTCCGCCACAGGCCGAGCTTGAATCCCTCGGGCGTTACGAACATGGCAAAGCCCGGCGACTGCTCCACTGGATCCATGCCCAGAAGCTTGCTGTAGAAAGCAGCGCTCGCGGCAGTCTCCTGTACATAAAGGATCACGAAATTGGACGGCTTCATTTGTCTCTCTCCTTCCGGTGTTGGACGGAGGGGAGAGTAGACAAGACTGCTGCCAGAAAATGGCAGTATCAATCTGCATTCGTGCGGTTTTCCAGCAGCGCCCACCATTCCTTCATCATCACCTGTCTGCGGCGGGGATAACGCTTGCCTGTTTGCTCAAGGCTGAGGATCCGGTCGGTCCGGAAGTGGCGGTAGTCCTGCCGCAGCTCGCACCAGGCGGAGATGACGCGGGCCTTGTCGAAGAACCCTAGCGCAAAGGGCCAGATGCTGCGCGCGGTGGCGCGCCCGGCAGCATCTTCATATGCAATTTGCAGGACGTGCTCGCGGCGAATGGCAAGCCGGATGACGGTCAGGTCCGCTTCCGGCCGCTGTTGCTGCTGCGGCGGTTCGCCCGGCCCGGCCAGCAGATTGGTCGCATCCAGCTGTTCCCGCAGATCCTTCGGAAGCACCGCAGCGATCTTCGCAAGGGCGTTCTCCGCCGCCTGTCCCAAGGAGCCTCCCGCGCGGCGGGAGACCCAGCGCGAACCGAGCACAAGGGCCTCCAGTTCGTCTTCGGTGAACATCAGCGGAGGCAGCATGAAGCCCGGCTGCAGCACATAGCCAACACCTGGCTCTCCCACGATTCCGGCCCCTTGCGCCTGCAGCGTGGCAATGTCCCGGTAAAGGGTGCGGATGGAGATACCAAGCTCCCGCGCAAGGCTTTCGCCGCTGACGGGCCTGCGGTGGCGCCGCAGGATCTGGATGAGATCAAGCAATCGGGCAGAACGGGACATGCCCCATCCTGCCATAGTCTGCTGCCGGAATCTGTCACCATGTCGCATGGAGGATGGTTCTTTGAACCTTTTCCGGAAGGGGCGGGCCCGCCTGCCGGGTCGGAAAAAGGCCCGGACGGGATTTCCATCCGGGCCTCTGATGCGGCCGTTTGTCTGTCAGGCAAGCCTGGTGACGGGCCGCAGCGCTGGCCCTGGGGGTCAGGCCAGTCCGTGTTTGCTGAAGGGCAGCACTGTCACATAGTCGCCACGTGCGGCTGCGATCGCATTGGCCACGGCTGGTCCGATCGGCGGCGTACCGGGCTCGCCAATGCCGGTCGGCGCTTCTTCAGACGGGATGATATGGACCTCGATGACCGGCATGTCGGACATGCGCAGCGGCAGGTAGGTGTCGAAATTCGACTGATCCACCTCGCCGTTCGTGAGCGTGATTTCATTGCGCAGCACGGCGCCAAGCCCATAGCCGACGGCACCCTCAACCTGAGCCCGGATATTGTCGGGATTGATGGGGATGCCGCAGTCGACGGCGCAGACAACCTTTTCCACCTTCACCGTGCCGTCCTCGCGGAAGGAGATTTCCGCGACTTCCGCCACATGGCTGTTGAACGATGTGTGGACTGCAACGCCGCGGTAGCGGCCCTCTGGAAGCGGAGTACCCCAGCCCGCCTTCTCTGCGGCCAGCCGCAGGACTGCGAGTTTGCGCGGATCATCCTTGATCAGGCTTTCGCGGAAGGCCACCGGATCGGCGCCAGTCTCCCGGGCGATGCGGTCAATCATGGTCTCCATAACATAGGCCGTGTGAGTGTGCCCGACCGACCGCCACCACAGCACCGGCACCGGCGTCGAGGTCATATGCGCTTCGAGCTGGAAACCGGGAATGCCATAGGTCGTGCCATGCACGCCTTCCACCATGGTATCATCGATGCCGTTCTTGACCGCAAAGGCCTCGAACCCCGTGCCCTTCATGATGGACTTGCCCGCGATTCGATGCTGCCAGCCGGTGATCCGGCCTGCCTCGTCCAGCCCAACCTTTACCTTGTGAGCAACCATGGGCCGATAATAGCCGCCGCGAATGTCGTCCTCTCGCGTCCAGACAATCTTGAGCGGCTGGGGCGCATGGCCTGCCTCATGGCGTGCCTTGGCAATTAATGCTGCTTCGGCAAAATAGTGGCTGTCCGGCTGGGCGCGCCGGCCGAAGGAGCCGCCGGCCCAGAGCGTATTGATCGCCACCTTGTCCGGGGTCAGGCCCAGGATGCCTGCGCTGATGACCTGATCGGTCGTCTGAAACTGCGAGCCGGTCCAGAAAGTGGCGCTGCTGCCGTCGTAAAGCACCGTGATATCCAGCGGCTCCATCGGTGCATGCGCCAGGAAGGGGAACATGTAATCCGCTTCAATGACGCGTGCCGCTCCGGCCAGCAGTGGCTCTGCATCGGCGCTGCCTTCCGCGGCAGTTCCGGGCTTGCCGGTCAGTTCGGCCAGTTCGGCTTCCATTTCAGCAGTCGAGCGTATCTCGGCGGCGCTGTCGTCCCATGTGACGGAGAGGGCATCACGCCCCTGCATGGCCTGCCATGTGCCGTTAGCCAGGACGGCGACACCGCTTGGCACGGTGATCACATCCACCACGCCTGCAATGGCCCGCGCCGCACTGTCATCGACGCTGGCAACCTTGCTCCCGAAGCGCGGAGGGCGGGCGAGAACGGCAGTCAGCATGTTGCCGAAACGCTGGTCCATGCCATAGACGCCGGCGGCTCCGGTGGACTTGCTCGCAGTGTCGACCCGCTTGAAGGACTTGCCGATATAGACCCATTCCTCCGGGGTCTTCAGCCGTGGTTCGGCCGGAACGGCCTCTGCCGCAGCAAGTCCTGCCATCTCGCCGAAAGTGGCCGACTTGCCGGAAGGATGAGAGATCCGGCCTGCGCTGACGGCGATCTCAGAGGCGGGGACCGACCAGGCCTTTGCTGCCGCCTGAACCAGCATGCTGCGTGCGGCAGCACCGGCCGTGCGGTACTGCATGAATGAATTGGCAATGGCCGTGGAGCCACCCGTGCCTTGTGCGCCGAAGAACAGGTTCTTGTAGAGCGCGGCGTCGGCCGGGGCGAATTCCGCCCGCACCTGGGCCCAGCCGGCGTCCATCTCGTCCGCAACCAGTGTTGCGAGACCCGTGGCCACACCCTGTCCCTTGTCCAGATGCTTGGACAGGACAACGACAGTGTTGTCCGGCAGCACATGCACAAAAGGCTGGATCATGCCTTCAGGCGCGGCAGCTTCCGCAGTGCTTGCGCTGCCGGGCAGATGCAGGCCTATCAGCAGCCCGCCTGCCGTCCCGGCGGAAAGCTTGAGGAAGCCGCGCCGGCTGGGCGCCGCTGTTGTGAGGGGAGAGAAAATCCTGTTCAGCATTCTTTCAGCCCTCCAGCTTGACTGCAGCCGCATGAATGGCTGTCTTGATTCGGGCATAGGTGGCACACCGGCAGACGTTGCCATCCATGGTCGCCTCGATATCGGCGTCGGTGGGTTTCGGCGTCTCTGTCAGCAGGGCTGTCGCAGCCATGATCTGTCCGGACTGGCAATAGCCGCACTGCGGCACGTCAAGCTCCGCCCAGGCGGCCTGAATGGCCTTTGCCGCCGGGCTTTCAAGCCCTTCGATCGTGGTGATGCTGGTTCCTTCCGCATCACTCAGATAGGTCTGGCAGGAGCGGACCGGCGTGCCGTCCAGATGCACCGTGCAGGCGCCGCACTGGGCGATGCCGCAGCCGAACTTGGTGCCGGTGAGGCCGAGGGTGTCACGAAGGACCCAGAGCAGGGGCGTATCCGGGTCGGCGTCGATCACCTGTTCCTTGCCGTTGAGTGTCAGGGTAACTGGCATGAAGGGCTCCCGTGGCTAGCTTGTGTTGGCTAGGGGTAAACTACACGGTGCAGTTTACGTCAGGAGTCGGTGTTATGTAAACTCCCGAGTTTACATGGGCGCGGGTTTCTGGAAAGAAAGAGGCATGACCGAGGAAAAAGAGCTTTCGCTCAGCGAGCAGAAGCGCAAGCAGATCATCGAAGCCGCCGTGGCGGAGTTTCAGGAGCGCGGATTTGCCGGGGCCAGCATGGACCGCATCTCCGGCCGCGCAGGTGTTTCCAAGCGCACGGTCTACAATCACTTCGACAGCAAGGAAGCGCTGTTCCGCGCCATCACGGATTGCCTCGTTTCCTGGATGACAGCTGCCCTCAACGTGACGTTCCGCCCGGATCTGCCGGTTGCCGGGCAGCTCGAAGCCCTTGGCTGGGCCGAGGGCGAGCTTCTGGTCAATCCCTGCTTCCTGCGGATGGCGCGCATGATCTTCGGTGAGGCGTTTCGTGACCCGGCTTTGTCTGCCGAAGTTGCCGCACGCATGGACAAGTTCCGTGTTTTCGAGAGCTTCATGCAGGATGCTTTCGCAGCAGGGGCCCTTCAAAGGGGGACGCCGGAAGTGGCAGCTGCCCAGTTCCTGGGGCTGCTGAAATCGCGCGGTTTCTATCCCTACTTCTTTTCGGGCAACGCGGTGGGCCGGGAGGAGATGGGAACGATCATTTCCGAAACCGTGGAGTTGCTGCTGCGGGCCTACGGCCCTGTTTCCGGACTTCGCGCCTGAAGGATATCTGAAAGGCGGGCTGGCCCGGGCAGAGTAAAAAAAGGCCCGGACGGTCTCCCGTCCGGGCCTTTTCTGTTGGAATCACCGTGCCTTACTGCGGGCGGGCGACCAGTTCGTGGCTGATCTGGCCGAGCCAGGTTTCGGTCAGCACATCGTCACCGCGCTTCAGGAAGGCGCGGGCTTCGATCGGGTCGTGATCTTCCACCTTGGCATCGAAGATCAGGCGCCAGCGGTCCGTGCCGACGACCGGCAGGACGTAAGGATTGATCGCCTGGCCGCGCGAAAGTTCCACCACCGCCGTCACGCCATCCTGCTGGCCGAGACCCTTGAGGGCAGGGCCTTCGAAGTCGATGGACAGCTTGATCTGGTCAGCCGGGCGCGGCTGGCCGGGGACGCCGCCCTGACCGGCGCGGGTTGCCACGGTGCGGGCGCCAACGCCGGGCAGCGGATGGGCGTCCTTCCAGTGCATCCGGTAGGAGAAGCTGCGCTCCTCACCGGCAGCCGGCAGGTTCCGGGGGATGAAATAGGCGACGATGTTGTCATAGATCTCGTCGTCGGTCGGGATCTCGATCAGCTGCACCGCGCCTTCGCCGAAGGGCGTCAGCGGCTCCAGCCAGACCGATGGGCGCTTTTCATAGAATACGCCGTCATCTTCGTAGTTCTCGAAGCTGCGGTCACGCTGGGCAAGGCCAAAGCCCTTCAGGTTGGAGGCCTGGAAGGTGGAGGTGCGCACGCTCTTCGGGTTGTTCAGCGGGCGCCAGACCTGCTCGCCGTTCTCCATGACGATGGCAAGGCCGTCGGTGTCATGCACTTCCGGGCGCCAGTCGAGGCCCATGGAGCGGTTGGTTTCCGAGTACCAGAACATGCTGGTCAATGGGGCGATGCCGAGGCGTTCCACCGGCTTGCGGAAGAACAGGCGGCTTTCCACGTCAATGGTCTGGCCTGCGCCATCCTTGTTGCGCATGGTCATCTTGTAGGCGCCCGCAACGCTGGGGCTGTCCATCAGCGCGTAAAGCACCATCGTCTCGCCTTCGGCTTCGCCCGGCGCCAGCCAGAAGGACGTGAAGCGCGGGAACTCTTCCGGTTCCGACATGCCGGAGTTGATCGCAAGGCCGCGGGCCGACTGGCCATACTGATGCGACTGGCCATCTGTGCGGAAATAGGAAGCACCGAGGAAGGAGATCCAGTCCGTCTTCAGGTCCGGACGCATGATGCGGAAGCCGGCAAACCCGATGTCCGCCGGCAGCTTGCGGGCCGGGCTGTCATTGGGGCTGTCGAAATAGCCCGCATCATAGAGGATCTCGCGGCTGACGCCGCTTTCCACCTGATAGATCTTCACCGGGTTCTTGAAATACCGGCCGAGATGGAAGAACTGCACCGGTGCATCCGGGCTGATCGAAACCGTCTCCTCCGGGTCGAACCGGATCTTCCAGTGGGCGTCGAAATCGATCTTTTCGAGCGTGTCGGCAGAGCGGGTCTTGGGCTCTGCATAGGGTTTGGCAGCCAGAGCCTTGGCCTGGCCAATGACGGTGTCGAAGCTGAAGGGCGATGCGGGACCGCGCCGGGCGGACAGGTCGCCGGCAAGCGCTGATCCGGCGGAGGCCGCAGTCAGTCCGAGAAGAAGCAGACAGGAAGCGAAGAAACGCATGAGTCATCCCTGATGGAAAAACCGCCAGCTGGGAACAGGCCCGGCAATTCTGCCCATTTCAGGGCGGCGGCGGAAAATACATCTGCAGCGATATACCTGCAAGCGGCGTATTTGCTTGGCTTGCGGCCTTTTGGGGCGTGAGGCGCCTGGCGCAGAAAAAGGCTTTGCAGTCCGCTTTGCCGCAACTAGAGTGCGCGCGGTTTTCCAAGGCATCCGGCGGCGCAGCCGGGATGCCTTACACGCCAAACGTGACGTCAAAAAAGAACAGCGAACGGACATATCTCCATGGCCCATGGCGACATCAAGAAGGTCGTGCTTGCCTATTCCGGCGGCCTCGACACCTCCATCATCCTGAAGTGGCTCCAGACCGAACTGGGCGCCGAAGTGGTGACCTTCACCGCTGACCTCGGCCAGGGCGAGGAGCTGGAGCCGGCCCGCAAGAAGGCCGAGATGCTGGGCATCAAGGAAATCTTCATCGAAGACGTGCGTGAGGAATTCGTCCGCGATTTCGTCTTCCCGATGTTCCGCGCCAATGCCGTCTACGAAGGCGTCTATCTGCTGGGCACTTCCATCGCCCGCCCGCTGATCTCCAAGCACCTCATCGAAATTGCGAAGAAGACCGGCGCCGACGCCATCGCCCACGGCGCCACCGGCAAGGGCAACGATCAGGTCCGTTTCGAGCTGTCCGCCTATGCGCTGAACCCGGACATCAAGATCATCGCTCCCTGGCGCGACTGGACCTTCAAGAGCCGTACCGACCTCCTGGACTTCGCCGAGAAGCACCAGATCCCGGTTGCCAAGGACAAGAAGGGCGAGGCTCCGTTCTCCGTCGACGCCAACCTGCTGCACTCCTCCTCCGAGGGCAAGGTGCTGGAAGATCCGGCGGTCGAGGCTCCCGAATATGTGCATATGCGCACCATTTCCCCGGAGACGGCCCCCGACACCCCGACGGTCATCAAGATCGGCTTCGAGCGTGGTGACGCGGTTTCCATCAACGGCGAGCGCCTGTCCCCGGCAACCCTGCTCGCGAAGCTGAACGACTACGGCCGCGACAACGGCATCGGGCGTCTGGACCTCGTCGAGAACCGCTTCGTTGGCATGAAGAGCCGCGGTGTCTACGAGACGCCGGGTGGCACCATCCTGCTCACCGCGCACCGTGCGATGGAATCCATCACGCTGGACCGCGGCGCTGCGCACCTGAAGGACGAGATCATGCCGCGCTATGCGGAGCTGATCTACTACGGCTTCTGGTTCTCGCCCGAGCGTGAAATGCTGCAGGCCCTGATCGACAAGAGCCAGGAGCATGTGGAAGGCGAAGTGACGCTGAAGCTCTACAAGGGTAACGTCATGGTCATTGGCCGCGAGAGCCCGAAGTCGCTCTATTCCGACAAGCTGGTCACCTTCGAGGACGACCAGGGCGCCTACGACCAGAAGGACGCTGCCGGCTTCATCAAGCTCAACGCCCTGCGCCTGCGCACCCTCGCCAAGCGCAACCAGAGCCGCTGAGTCATTTCAGGGCTGGTAAGTTCAGACCGGGGCGCCGCGCAATCGGCGCCCCGATTGTCTTGGGTGCTGGCTTTAGGGCGAGGCCCCTGCAGCCAGCACCAGCAGGCGCCGTTATCACTGGACCATGCCGCTGGTGAAACGCTTGCACAGGCTGACCGCCGCCTGCCCACGGCACATGCGTTCATAGCGAATTTCTGAAATGCCCGGCCGCCCGCCTTTCCGGCCCGAGGCGCTGGGCGGAAAGGCGGAGCAGAAGGCGAGCGGCATGGCACCCGGGGCGAGGGTGCGGGCGCTGTTGCCTGCTGCGTCTGCGGGCAGGTGCTGCATGGCTCGCGGCACTCGTGCAGGCGGGGATCCTGCCAGAATGCCTGACTGTGTCCGGCTATGTGCCGGGCGTAGACCATGTGCGGATAGGGAGCCTCCCTCCAGACTGGCGTTGATTGTGCCGGTTGGCGTTCCGGCTTGTTGCCTGGATTTTGTTCTTCCTATGTTCCTATTGATTCCAGAAGACTCTGGCCCCGTCAAGCGAAGCTTGGGGCATGTACTCACTTTTTGTTCTAATTCTGCTCGAGCCCGCAGCGTTCCCGGCGAGATTGGCTCACCGGGTGGACGAACACCTGTCAATGAGCAAGGCTCATCGAGAGGCGGCCTTACTGCGAACGGCGGTAGACGGAGATGTTGCGGCTGGTGACGGCGCCAGGCAGCAGCACGGTCTGGGTGACCGTCAGGGTGCGGCCATCTTCCGAGAGTTCGCGCTCGGCTTTCATCAGAGTGACGCCGTCGCGTTTGGCTTCGGAAACGAGATTGCGCTCGGTCGCAAAGCCGAGGCGCATGGAATCGACCAGCCCGCTCTTGCCAAGGCGGATCGGCGGGCCGTCCGGCATGGCGGTGAAGCTGTCGTTGGTGACTTCGCCATTGGCCGACACGGTGTTCATCGTGAAGGTCAATACGCCGAAATCGTCTTCGATGCGCAAGGTGGCCGAGCGCGGCGGCTCGCCCTGCTCGAAGTCGCTTTCCTCCACATCGAGGATCCAGGTGCCGAGAAACGGTTTTTCCTTGGCCATGTTGCTGTGCCTTTCGACTGGAGTGTGCGTCCGGATGGGCGGCAATGCATAAGGCCGCCGCCTGCGCATGGCAAGCGGCGGCCTTATGATGGGGTATTCGGATCAGGCGCTGAGCGCGTTCAGCTCGGCCACGATGGCATCGCCCATGGCGGAGGTGCCGATGACGGTGGTGCCTTCCGAGGCGATGTCGCGGGTGCGCAGGCCCTTGTCCAGTGCGTTGGCGATGGCCTTGTCCAGCATGTCTGCTTCCGCAACCTTCTCGAAGGAGTAGCGCAGGGCCATGGCGAAGGAGGCGATCATCGCGATCGGATTGGCAGCGCCTGTGCCGGCGATGTCCGGGGCCGAACCGTGCACCGGCTCATACAGCGCCTTGCGCTTGCCGGTTGTTGCATCAGGTGCGCCCAGCGAGGCGGACGGGAGCATGCCGAGCGAGCCGGTCAGCATGGCGGCCACGTCGGACAGCATGTCGCCGAACAGGTTGTCGGTGACGATCACGTCGAACTGCTTCGGCCAGCGGACGAGCTGCATGCCGCCTGCGTCTGCCAGCATGTGCTCCAGCTGCACGTCTTCATAGCCGTTCTTGTGGGTCGCGGTGACCACTTCGTTCCAGAGCACGCCCGATTTCATGACGTTGCGCTTTTCCATCGAGGTGACCTTGCCCTTGCGGGTGCGGGCCAGCTCGAAGGCCGCCTTGGCGATGCGTTCGATCTCGTAGGTGTCATAGACCTGCGTGTCGATGGCGCGCTTCTGGCCGTTGCCAAGGTCGGTGATGGTCTTTGGCTCGCCGAAGTAGACGCCGCCCGTCAGCTCGCGCAGGATCAGGATGTCGAGGCCCTCGATCACTTCACGCTTCAGAGAGGAGGCGCCGGCCAGCGCCGGATAGCAGATGGCCGGACGCAGGTTGGCGAAAAGCTGCATGTCCTTGCGCAGGCGCAGAAGGCCGGCTTCCGGACGCACCTCGTAAGGCACCTTGTCCCACTTCGGGCCGCCGACGGCGCCGAAGATCACGGCATCGGCGGCCATGGCCTTGGCCATGTCGCCTTCGGAAATGGACTGGCCATGCGCGTCATAGGCGCAGCCGCCGACGAGGCCTTCCTCGGTCTCGAACGTATCTGTGCCGCGTGCGTTGAACCACGCGATGATCTTCTTCACCTCGGGCATGATTTCCGGGCCGATGCCGTCGCCGGGCAGAAGAAGAAGCTTGTGAGTTGCCATGGGTGTCCATCCCGTTTTTAAAAATTGCTCTAGTCCTTGGGTTAGCGGCTCGGAGCCGCCTTTTCAAGGCAGAGGCTTGCGCGAAGAGTTCAAGCAAGGCTGGGCATTTGATCAAGTGAGAGACGGGGTTTGTGCATCAGTGTGCGGTCAATACGGACGGGTCCATGTTGCCGCCGCACAGAAGGATTCCGATGCGCTCGCCCCGCTGGGGCACATAGGCACCACACAGCAGCGCTGCGAAAGCTGCCGCGCCGCCGGGTTCTGCCACCAGCTGCAGCCCTTGCCAGAGCCGCTGCTGTGCGGCCATCACCTCTGCATCGCTGACGGTGATGATCCGCTCGACGCAGCGCGCACAAATGGCATAGGTGAGATCCCCCACGCGCCGCGCGCCGAGGCTGTCCGCTGCACTGCCGGAGACCGGCACTTCAACCGGCTCCCCAGCCTCAAGTGCGGCCTTCATGCTCTGACAGCCCTCTGTCTCCACCCCGATGATGCGCGTCTTGCCGGCAAACCATGTGGCCACGCCCGCGATCAGGCCGCCTCCGCCGACTGCAATCAGCAGTGTGTCGAGACCTTTGGTCTGCCCTTCCCATTCCAGTGCTGCCGTGCCCTGTCCGATGATGGTCTCAGGATTGGCGTAGGAGTGAATGTCCAGCGCCCCTGTTCTGGTTTCATAGACGCCACAGGCTTCCCGCGCTTCGGCATAGGTGGGGCCCGCAATTTCCAGGCTTGCGCCGTAGCTGCGGATCTTGGCCTTTTTGAACGGGGTGGCCAGCTCGGGGACGAAAATCCGGGCGTGAATGCCGAGACTGCGGGCGGCATAGGCCACCGCTGCGCCATGGTTCCCCCCTGATGCGGCCGTCACTCCGGCGGCTGGAATTTCCCTGCTCAAGAGTGTGTTGAAGGCGCCGCGGGCTTTGAAGGAGCCGCTGTACTGCAGGGATTCTAGCTTCAGGGAAACGCCCGACGGAAGGTCGAGATCTCCGGATCTGAGCTGAAGGGTGGGCGTGACGCGAATATGGGGCGTAATTCGATCATAGGCAGCCTCAATGGCTGCAGCAGTCACGAGCATGATGGGCCCCAGTGTTCCATTATCTTCCGCCACCATAAAAAACTCTTTGGCCGCCTGCCAGAGGAGAATGAAAGCATGATCCTTAAGGATGATGCCCGACGCTTTTTCGAGGCATTCTGAAGGCGCAGCTTGAGCTGTGAGTGCTCAAAACCTGCTGGAAACTCAGGCAGCGAGCGCCTTTTCCACCAGCCGCACGAAATAGGAGCTTCCGGACGGGATCAGGCCGTCATCGAAGTTGTAGCGCGGGTGATGCAGGCTGGCGCTGTCGCCATTGCCTGCGAAAATATAGGCTCCCGGCCGCTCCAGCAGCATGTAGGAGAAGTCCTCGCCGCCCATCATCGGCTCTGTCTCGCGCTGCACCCGCTCAGGTCCGGCGATTTCCTCCGCCACGCTGACGGCAAAATCCGTCTGCTCGTCGTGGTTGGAGGTGACCGGATAGCCGCGGCGGAACTCGATCTCTGCCGTTGCGCCATAGGCCGTGCACAGGGCGTTGACGATCTCGTTCAGGCGCTTTTCCGCCAGATCGCGGGTGGCATCGGTCAGGCTGCGGATGGTGCCGCGCAGGGTTGCCGTCTCGGGAATGACGTTGAAGGCAGTGCCCGCCTCAAAGATCGTGACGGAGACGACCACCGAATCGAGCGGATTGACGGCACGGCTGGCGATGGTTTGCAGGGCGCTGACGATCTGCGTGCCCACGATGATCGGATCGACCGTCTCGTGGGGCTTGGCCGCATGGCCGCCGCGCCCGGTGATGGTAATGCGGAACTCATCCGTCGCGGCCATGATCGGCCCCTTGCGGATGGCGAACTCGCCCACCGGCAGGCCGGGCAGATTGTGCAGGCTGTAAACCTCATCGATGGCCCAGCGGGTCATCAGACCGTCGTCGATCATCGCCTTGGCGCCTGCGCCGCCCTCTTCGGCGGGCTGGAAGATGACAACCGCCGTTCCGTTGAAGTTGCGGGTTTCGGCGAGGTATTTCGCAGCACCCAGCAGCATGGACGTGTGCCCGTCATGGCCGCAGGCATGCATCTTGCCGGGCGTCTTCGAGGCATAGGGCAGGCCGGTCATTTCCTCGATCGGCAGGGCGTCCATGTCGGCGCGCAGGCCAATGACCCTGCCAGCTCCGCCGTTCTTGCCCCGGATCACGCCGACGACGCCGGTCTGGCCAATGCCGGTCACCACTTCGTCCAGCCCGAAGCTGCGCAGCAGCTCTGCCACCTTGGCGGCGGTGCGGACCGTCTCGTACATGATCTCCGGGTTCTCATGGAAATCACGGCGCCAGCTGGCGATTTCATCGGCAAGATCGGCAATACGGTTGACGACCGGCATGGAAGGCTCCTCGGGGGACTTGTTACTGCCGGATCTGGCCGGCTCAGCATATTGTCTTGCCAGAGTGGTCTGGCGGAAAGGGATCTCTATAGGAAGGCTTGCCTGCAAAAAGCGCAAGCTGCTTTATGCGGCGTTGCAGCAGAAGCCTGTCGAAGGCGCCGCTGAATCAGGTTCCTGATGCGGGCCGGAAGCGGTAGACGCTGGTCTTCTTCACTTCCGAATCCTCAAGACTGCGGATCACCGGCACAGTGTAGGTGGCCAGATGCTCCAGCCTGTCCTTCGGCAGGTAGGAGCGGCCCGGATCGCCGACGAGAATCAGGGTGCGCGCATCATCGAGCTGATCGAGCCAGGCAATCAGCTTGCGCGACATGGGCAGCTCGTAGAACACATCGCCGCAGATCATCAGGTCCGTCTGTGGCGGCGGGGTGCCGGTGATGTCGCCCAGTTCCGTGGACAGGGGAACACCGTTGAGCGCCGCATTGAGGCGGATGGCCTCGATGGCGAAACGGTCGATTTCCACGGCCGTCACCGATGCGGCCCCTGCCATCATCGCGGCAATGCCGACAATGCCGGAGCCTGCGGCAAAATCCGTCACCGTCTTGCCCCGTACCAGATCCGGATTGTCGAGCAGATAGCGCGCCAGCGCCTGCCCGCCTGCCCAGGCAAAGGCCCAGAAGGGCGGTGGCAGGCCGATTTCACCCAGTTCATCCTCGGTCTTCTGCCACAGGTCCATGGCTTCGCTGGCGAGGTGGAGCCGGATTTCGCTGGCATGCGGGACGGCGAGCACTTCCGTGTTCGTCTCGATGAAGTGCTTCGGGTCTGCAATGCCGGTCAATCCGGTCTCCTGAACTATTGGGAAAGGGTATCAGACGTTTGGATCGAGCCCGCCCATCTCGCACACCACTTTCCACTCTTCCTCCGTTACCGGCTGCACCGAAAGGCGCATGGAGGTGACAAGGGCCATCTGGGCAAGGCGCGGCTCGGCCTTGACGGCGGCCAGGGTGACGGGCTTCGGCACATCGCAGACGGCGCGGAAATGCACGCAGTCCCAGCGCGGATCATCCGTCGTGCTGTCCTGCGCGATGCCGCTGCACACTTCCGCCACGCCGACAATCTCCTTGCCGATGTTGGAGTGGTAGAAGAAGGCCCGGTCGCCCAGCGACATGGCGCGCATGTTGTTGCGGGCCAGATAATTGCGTACGCCCGTCCATTCCTCGCCCGCAGCGCCCTTGGCTTTCTGCTGCTCCCAGGACCAGACGTCCGGCTCGGACTTGATCAGCCAGTATTTCACGGTCACTGCGCCTCCGGGTTCTTGATCACCCAGTTCCACGGACGGATCTCGACGGAGGCAAAAAGTCCGGCGCGGGCATAGGGATCCTCCTGAGAAACCGCAAGGGCTTCGTCCCGGTTCTCTGCTTCGATGATGACGAGGCTGCCGGTCATGTTGCCGGCATCATCGAGAAAGGGACCTGCCGCTTTCAGGCGGCTGCCCATGGCCTTGAGAAATTCCACATGTGCCGGGCGGTTGTCGAGGCGCGTTTGCAGGGCGCCGGGCTTGTCGGTGCAGATCAGGGCATAAAGCATGGAAGAACCTCCTGTTTGGGCCGCAGGTTAGAACATTTGACGGTAGAGTGAAGCGGCAAAATTGCTGCCACTCACGCAATTCATGCGCCGTCCTTTCAGGCTCCCGCCTCCCGGCGCAGCGGGCGGCTCATCAGCCGGTTCAGTGCTTCGTCAATGGTCAGCCGTGCGGCGATCACATCGGACACCACCTTGCAGACAGGCAGGTCGACCCCGTGACGCTCGCCCAGTTCCACGGCGATTTCAGCGGAAAATACGCCTTCTGCCAGCTTCTCGCCCGAGTTCAGCAGGTCTTCTGCCGTGCGGCCTTCGCCCAGCTTGTGGCCGAAGCTGAAGTTGCGGGACTGGGTGGAGGAGCAGCTGAGCACCAGATCGCCAAGGCCGGAGAGGCCGGTCAGCGTCTCCGGCCTTGCGCCCATGGCAAGGCCCAGACGCGTCAGCTCGGCAAAGCCACGGGCGGTGAGGGCGGCCTGCGCCGAAGCACCGAGCTTGCGCCCTGCCACTGCACCGCAGGCGATGGCCAGAACGTTCTTCAGCGCCCCGCCTACCTGCGTGCCGATGAGGTCACTCGAGGCGTAGGGCCGGAAGCTGGCAGAGGCGAGGGCCTGCGCCAGCGCATCGGCCATTGCGCCGTCACGGGCGGCAACCGTAACGGCTGTCGGCAGGCCGCGTGCCACATCGGCGGCAAAGCTCGGGCCGGACAGCACAGAGGGATGGGCCTGCGGCAGCACCTCGGCCAGCGTGTCGGTGAGAAGGTTGCCGGTGCCCTTCTCGATGCCCTTGGAGCAGAGCACCACGGGCGTGCCGGGGCGCAGGAGCCCTGCCAGAGGCGTCAGCACGGCGCGGGTGGTCTGGGCAGGCGTTACCAGCAGGATGGCGTCTGCGTTCGCTGCATCCGCGATGTCGCAGGTTGCAGTCAGCGGCTCATCGAAGGTGACGCCCGGCAGATAGGCGCGGTTGGTCTGGCGGCTGCGGATTTCGGCCACAAGTGCGGGATCGCGCGCCCACAGCGTCACGGAGCGGCCTGCGCGTGCGGCGGACAGCGCCAGCGCCGTGCCCCATGCGCCGCCGCCCAGAACGGCAA
Source organism: Pannonibacter anstelovis (assembly GCF_036881715.1). Taxonomy (NCBI): domain Bacteria; kingdom Pseudomonadati; phylum Pseudomonadota; class Alphaproteobacteria; order Hyphomicrobiales; family Stappiaceae; genus Pannonibacter; species Pannonibacter anstelovis. The sequence goes on along the minus strand of NZ_JBAKBF010000008.1, from coordinate 101,360 downwards.
TGGTCTCGATCCCGGCCATGGTCTATCTCCCTTGCAGGCGCTGCCGCAGCAGGCCGATCTGTGCGCCGAAACCCTCATAGAACACGGCAGGGTCCACCTCGGTGAACAGGTCCTGCCAGAACAGGCGGAAGCGGATCGGATCGCCGCCGCCGCTCGGCGTCATTTCGTAGTGTTCCCACTCGTCCTTGAGAATCACCGGCAGCGTGGCGTGAAAATGGCGGCGCTTGTGCAGGTCGCGCCCCCGGCCATTGTCGAACACGTGGTCCTGGTCAGCGAGGTGATCAAGGGCGCCATCCAGCGTCAGCCCCGTTTCCTCGAAGAATTCGCGCCTTGCGCCGATGAGGTGGCTCTCGCCCGGATCCAGCGTGCCGCCGGGCACCTGAAGGCCGATTTCCGGCTGATCCGGCTGGGCAAAAACCAGCAGCTTGTGCCCGCAGGTGAGGTAGACATAGGCCTTGTGGCGCACTTGCATGGCAGCATCCATCCTTCGAAACCGCCCCTGCCTAGCAAGTCCGGCTAGCGAAGGGAACCGGGTTTTGAAGGCGCACTTCATCTTCCATGGGTGCTGGTGACCTGCGTTGGTGAGGACAGGGCGCCCTTAAACCTTCGCACCCTTTTTCCCTGCGCCCAGCAGTCCGGCGGAGGTCTCGTCCAGGGGCCAGCGGGGGCGCGGGGAAAAGGACATGCCGTCGAGGGCAGCGCCCGTGCGGCGGGCCTCCATCATGTGCTCGATCCCGGCCCAGGCGATCATGGCGGCATTGTCCGTGCACAGCCGGGCAGGGGGAGCGATGAAGCGGGCTCCGGCTTCATCGGCGGCTGATGTCAGGGCACGGCGGATTTCGCCATTGGCGGCAACGCCGCCTGCCACGACGATCACCGGCTCAACACCGGCAAAACGCTCGCGGAACAGGGCAAGGGCCGCGCGGGTGCGGATGGCCAGCACATCGGCAACCGCCCTCTGGAACCCGGCACACAGGTCACAGACAGTCTGCTCGTCCACCGGCTGCAGCTTCTGCGCCGTGGTGCGCAGCGCCGTCTTCAGTCCGGCAAAGGACATGTCGAGGCCGGGCCGGTCCATCAGCGGGCGGGGCAGGGCAAAGCGGCCGGCATCGCCGCGCTGGGCCATGCGCTCCACCGCCGGGCCGCCCGGATAAGGCAGTCCGAGCAGCTTGGCGGTTTTGTCGAAGGCCTCGCCGATGGCATCATCGATGGTGCTGCCCAGCCGCTCATAGGCACCGATGCCGGTGACCAGCAGGAACTGGGTGTGCCCGCCGGAAACCAGCAGCAGCAGATAGGGGAAGTCCAGATTGTCGGTAAGGCGCGCCGTCAGCGCGTGGCCTTCCAGATGATTGACGGCAATGAGCGGTTTTCCCGCCGCCATTGCGATGGACTTGGCCGTCATCAGCCCGACGATGACCCCGCCGATGAGGCCGGGGCCTGCGGTGGCGGCCACCGCGTCAATGTCATCGAAGCTGACGCTTGCTTCCGCCATGGCTTCGGCCACGATCCGGTCCAGCACGGCGATATGGGCACGGGCAGCGATTTCCGGCACCACGCCGCCGAATTCCGTATGCTCGTCGATCTGCGAGCGGATGACGTTGGAGAGGATTTCCGGCGTCTGCGGCCCGCGCACCACGGAGGCGGCGGTTTCGTCGCAGCTGGTTTCGATGCCAAGAACTGTCAGCATGGGGTCCTGCCCGCCGTCGCGGCTGCCGTGGTTTCACGGGTCTGCCGGTGTCTCAAAAGGTGCTCCGGTGCCCCAATCCGGCCCGCCCCGTATAATCCGGGATTGTGCCGCCTTGGACAATGGCGCTAGAGAACCTATTGTCATCATGAATTCAATGGTCAGCCCCTAGCACCCGGATCCTTCGTCTTGCAATCGAAACCTTTGCGCATCGGAACGCGTGGCAGTGCCCTCGCACTCGCCCAGGCCCATGAAACCCGTGACCGGCTCGCCGCCGCCCATGGCCTCAAGGAGGACGACTTCGAGATTGTCGTGATCAAGACCTCGGGCGACCAGATCCAGGACCGGCCGCTCTCGGAAGCGGGCGGCAAGGGCCTGTTCACCAAGGAAATCGAGGAGGCCTTGATCGAGCGGCGCATCGATCTGGCCGTGCATTCCTCCAAGGACATGCCGACTGTTCTGCCGCAGGGGCTGGCTTTGACGGCCTTTCTGCCGCGCGAGGATGTGCGCGATGCCTTCATCTCGCCCAAGGCAAAGCATCTCATGGATCTGCCGCAGGGCGCGGTGGTGGGCTCGTCCTCCCTGCGCCGTCAGGCGATGATCAAGCGCCTGCGCCCGGATATCGAGGTGGTGATGTACCGGGGCAACGTGCAGACGCGGCTGAAGCGCCTGGAAGAGGGGCAGGTGGATGCCACGCTTCTGGCCCATGCCGGCCTGCGCCGCCTTGGCCTTGCGCATATCATTACCAGCCTGCTCGACACGGAAGACTTCCTCCCTGCCGTTGGGCAGGGCGCCATCGGTATCGAAAGCCGTATCGATGACGAAGCGACGCTGAAGCTGCTTGCACCCATTCATGACCGTGACACGGAAATCCGGCTCACTGCCGAGCGCGCTTTCCTGGCGGTGCTGGATGGCTCCTGCCGCACGCCGATTGGCGGGCTGGCGGAAGTTGACGGGAACCGTCTGCGCTTCCGGGGCATTATCCTGCGCCCGGATGGAAGCGAGCACCATGCCGTCACCCGCGAGGGCGGACTTGATGATGCCTTCGAGCTTGGCTGCGAGGCGGGTCAGATCCTGCAGTCTCTCGGTGGTCCTGCCTTCTTCCGGTACTGAGGTCCTTCATGCGCATTCTCGTCACCCGGCCCTATCCCCATTGTGCCCGAACCGCTGCGCGTCTGCGCGAGATGGGGCATGAGGTGATCGAGGCGCCTGCGCTGGATATCGTGCGCCGTGCGCCGGACGAGATTGATCTCGCCGGGGTGGATGCGCTGGCCATCACCAGTTCGCAGGCCATCGGCGCGCTGGTGGGTCACCGCCAGCTGCCGGAACTGGCGCGCCTTGCGGTTTACACGGTGGGCGCCCGTACGGCGGCGGCGGCACGGGAGCTTGGCTTCACCTCGGTGCTGAGTGCCGATGGCGATGCCAGGGACCTGTCCCGCCTGATCGAGGCCTGCCATGGCAGCGGCGACATTCTCTATTTCGGCGCGCGGGACCGCTCGGGCGATCTTGAGAAGCATCTCGATGCAGCTGGCATCGGCTGCCGTCTGATCGAGGTCTATCAGGCCGATCCGGTCACCAGCTGGCCGCACGAGGTCAACGAGGCACTGGTGAGGGGCGAGATCGACATTCTGCTCGCCTATTCCACCCGCTCTGCCGAGGTCTGTGCCAATCTGCTGCGCGGCCTTGCTCCCGCCATGCTGCCGCGCATGGTGGCGCTGTCGGCCAAGGCCGGGGCGCCTCTGACGGCGCTTGGGCCTGTGGAATGGGCGGAGACGCCGGACGAGGAGGCTCTGTTCCTGCGCGCCTTAAACCGCTGTTAACCAGCGGGGTGGCCTGCTCGCGCCGGTTAGACATCATGTCACGCCGGGTCAGCGGTTCCTGCCCTGCCGGTATTGTGTATAGTTGATGGCCCTGAAGCCGGTCATGCCACAGGAGGAAGAGGTCATGGTTTCCGAAAAGGACAAGCCCGGTCAGGGCGCCAAAGGCTCCGAATCTGCTACCGGCGCATCTTCATCCGGCGCTGCAGGCGGCTCCCGCCGTCCGGTTACCATCGATCTGGTGCCGGAGAAGGTCGAGGCAAAGGGTGAGGCTTCCAAGGCCGAGGCTTCTCAGGCCGATCTTTCCAAGACAGATACGTCCAAGGCCGCTGCGCCCAAGGAGGAGGCAAAGGCTTCTCCTGCCGAACAGTCAGCCGCAGGAAAGCCGTCAGCACCCAAGGCCGGAGCGTCTGGTGCAGCCCCGCAGGCCGCCGCCGCTGCAGGCCCCAAGGCGGCTCAGGAAACAACGGCACCCAAGGCCGCGTCCGCAGCTTCTGCCGCACAGGCTGGCCCGTCTGCTGCCAGCCAGAGCGCGGCGGGTGCCGCCAAGCCATCAGCCTCTTCCGCAGCTTCGCAAAGCTCTGCAGGCCAGAATTCTGCTGCCCCCAGCCCTTCCGGGCAGAGCGCTGCGTCAGACTCTTCAGCCGCTTCCTCTTCTTCCGCCGCAGCTCAGGCTGAGCGGACGCCGTCCTCTTCTCAGCCGCGCCGTCCTGCGGCCGCCTCCATCGGTTTTGGCGGTGCGCTGGCAGCCTCGCTGCTGGTCAGTGCGGCTGTGTTTGGTGCTGGCTATGGTCTCAATCTGGCGGGATACCTTCCGCTGCGCGCCGGGCTGAGTGCCGCCGTTGCCGAGCAGGCCGCGCTGGATGCAACCCGTCTCGATACGCTGGAGCGCCGCCTGGCCGAATTGCAAGAGGCGGCTCCCGCGCAGGGCCAGCCGCAGGGTGAAGCCCAGCCTCCCGCCCCGGAGGAACTGGCGAGCCTCGATACACGTCTGACCCAGACAATTGACGCCTTGCGCGGTGACACATCTTCCCGCCTCGCCGATCTGACCAGCCAGCTGGATGCCCTGCGCGGCAAGGTGGATGGCATGGGTGCGGCGCCAGCTCCTGCTCCAGATGGCAGCGCAGTTCCTGCTGCCAATCCAGCGCCTGACGCAGAGCTCTCGGCCCGTCTCGACAGCATGCAGAAGGCGATCGACAGCCTGTCTGCTTCTCTGGCGGCGCTGCAATCGGCGGCCACCAGCACGGAAGCGGCCATCCGCATGGTTTCGGATGCGCAGGGGCGCAATGCCGGCACGCTGACCAGCCTGTCTGCCGGTCTGACGGCGGCAACGGAAGAAAGCCGCAGGTCTCTGGATGCGCTGAAAGCCGAAGCAGGGGAGCTGACCCAGCGCCTTGCCGCTGTTGAAACCACCATGGGTGATGCCACCGCCCGTGAAATGGCGGCGCGCGCCGTTGCCGTTTCCGCGCTCAAAACTGCGGTGGATGCGGGCAAGCCCTTCGAGACGGAACTGGCCGCCCTGCGCGCCAGCCTGCCGGAGGGCACGGACATAGCCCTGCTGGAGAGCCATGCGGCAAGCGGTATTGCCCCGCAGCAGAAGCTGATGGCGGAATTTGCCCCCGTGGCCCGCGCCATCCACGCCACCTTTGCCAAGCCTGCCGAAGACGGCTCGATCCTTGACAGCCTGACATCCAGCGCCGCCTCCATTTTCGCCGTGCGCGGCCCCGGCGATGCCAGCGGCCAGGGGCCGGAAGCGGCCCTGCGGCGGATGGAAAATGCTGTCGCTGCTGGCGATCTTCCCGCCGCGCTGACTGCTTATGACGAACTGCCGGAGGCGGGCAAGGCTGCCGGCGCGGACTGGGCAGCTTCTGCCCGCGCCCGTGTGGCCGTTGATGCGCTTACGGAAAAGACCTCGAAGGACGTTCTCTCCAGCCTCGCCCGCAAGGGCAGCTGATCCGACCCGCAGCCCGGAGGACTGGCATGATCCGCGTTTTCGTCTTCTTCGCCGCTCTGTTTGCCGCCGCGCTCGGGTTCGCCTGGCTCGCCGATCTTCCGGGCATGGTCTCCGTTACCTGGAATGGCTACATCTGGGAGCAGCCGCCCGCCACCGTGGCGCTGGTCGTCATTGTGGGCCTTGCGCTGTTTCTCGGGGCAGTCTGGCTCGTGCTCACCGTGCTGCGCTCGCCGAAGATCGCCAGCCGCTTCTTCCGCCGCCGCCGCCGCGACCGGGGTTATCAGGCCCTGTCCTCCGGTCTGCTGGCGCTGGGTACGGGCAATGCGAAGCTTGCCCGCAAGCATGGGCTGGAGGCGGGCAAGCTGCTGCCCGGCGAACCGGCCGCCCAATTGCTGATCGCGCAGGCCGCGCAGATGTCCGGTGACCGGGACGAGGCGCGCCGCCGCTTTGAAACCATGCTGGAAGATCCGCGCACCCGCGTTCTCGGCCTGCATGGCCTGTTCATCGAGGCCGAGCGTGAGGGCGCACCTGCCGCGGCCCGCCATTATGCTGAAGAGGCGCTGAAGGCGCAGCCCAGCCTCGACTGGGCCGGCAAGGCCGTGCTGGGCTATCAGGCGGTTGCTTCCGATTGGGAAGCTGCCATCGCCACGCTGGAAAAGAACTACACCGCCCGCCTCATCGACAAGCCGGCCTACCGGCGCCAGCGCGCCGTGCTGCTGACCGCAAGGGCACTGGAGCTGGAGGACAGCGATCCCGATCAGGCCATGCAGCTCGCCCGTGAGGCGCATGGGCTGGCCGGAGATCTGGTGCCTGCCGCAGCCGTCACCGCCCGTCTTGCCACCCGCAAGGGCGATGTGCGCAAGGCGGCCAAGGTGCTGGAAGCAACCTGGCGCCTGTCGCCGCATCCCGACTTGGCCGAGGCCTATGCCCATGCCCGCATTGGTGATGCCGCTGCCGACCGGCTGAAGCGGGTGAAGACGCTGGCCGCGCTGCGCCCCAACACGGCGGAGGGCGCGCTTGCCATCGCCCGTGTGGCGCTGGATGCCCGCGAATTCGCCGAAGCCCGCGCCCAGCTGAAAAAGGTGCTGCGCTCCGAGCCCACCCGCAATGCCTTCCTGCTGATGGCGGATCTGGAAGAAGCCGAAAGCGGCGACAAGGGCCGCATGCGCGAGTGGCTTGCCCGCGCCGTGCGCGCGCCCCTCGACAAGGCATGGATTGCCGATGGCGTGGTTTCCTCCGTCTGGTCGCCGGTTTCGCCGGTCACGGGGCGGCTCGATGCCTTCGTCTGGGACACGCCGCCCGCGCCCTCCGGTGCGCTGGCGCTGGATCTGCCCGATGAGGCCCTGTTCGACCGCCCCGGCCTTGCCGCGCCACAGGATGGGGCGTCACAGGTGCCGCGCCCCAGCGGCCCCTTCGACATGCCCGTGCGTGCGCCCAAGCCGGATGCCGGAGGCGAGCCGGTGATGGACCTGACGCCGGAGCCGGCTGACAAGCAGGCCGGAAAGCCGGGAGAAAAGCCTGACGAAAAATCTGCCGCTGCACCCGCCGTCAAGCCCGCAGGGACAGCCGCAGTATCCGTCAACGGCGTTGCCTCTGCGCAGGCCGGAAAGCCTGCAGCCCCCCCGGCTGCTGCGGCGGCCGCGTCTCCCGTCCCCGCTGATGTGATCAGCCCTGCGGCAAGCCAGCCCGTGGATGCACCTGCGCCGGACAAGGCGGACAGCCCCGTCCGCCACGCTGCGGCCTATCCGTTCCCGCGCCTGCCGGATGATCCGGGCCCGGATGCCGCCGACGAGGTGCCTCTGCCCAAGCCGAAGTTCGTGAACTGAGGCAGGGAACGGTCCTGGGGCAGAAGACCGCCCCAAGACCGCCGGAAGACCGCCGGAAGACGCGCAACGCCTCTCCACGCACCGGCCCGGCCCCCTGCTGACCTCTGGGCCGGGACCTGTAAGGCGTGCACCGCTCTGCGTCTTCTGGATGTTGCCCGGCCCGCACTGCGCTCTCCGGGCAGTGTCAGTGGGGCCGCCGTGCTCCCGGCCTTTGCGGCAGCAATCCGCCGGATCTTCTTTGGTGCGTGTCCCGTCGCAGGCCCTCAAACGCCGCCCGGAGCCGCGCGGATGCTGAAGCATCCACAGGCGGGAAGGGCAGTGACAATCTTGCAAGAAACCCTCTTGCATCCCCGCCCCGCCTCCGCTATCAAGCGCGCACCACCGCACCAAGCGGTGCCGGTCTCCGCGCCTCGCGCCGGACACCATCCGCAAGAGCTTCCATCGCTCCAGCCGGATAAGCCGCTTTAGCTCAGTTGGTAGAGCACATCATTCGTAATGATGGGGTCGCAGGTTCGAGTCCTGCAAGCGGCACCAGTGTTTCCCTTGGTAATTCCTAACCTGTTCTCATGCGAGCGAGTTCATCCACGACTAGCTTACTTGGCAACTCGAAGAAGTTGAAGAGCGCGTACAGTGGTGACAGCAGGGGATGAATAATCTCTGGCAAGTTTGGATCGATGGCTTGCGTATCGATATTCGTCTCCAAGGTGATATTGTCTTGGTGGGATCTCCTGCCCTCCCATACGTCACGACGATTATCGATGCTCGCCAATGAGCGTCCCGCCAACCCTTCATACGTTGCAACGAATCTGATCGTTGTCGGTCCTTCAAAAAGATTGTCTGCGAGATTCCTCGCATGCAGCAATGCCTCACCTGTCCTCCAGACCGGAAGCGTAATATCGAATGCACTGGCAGGCGGAACAGGAGCGCGTCCATTACGCTGCACTTCCATGCCGTCTTCCTGATACCCTCGGAGAAGAAAGGCCAAGCCATCAGGGTGAACTCGCCAAAAATCAGAATGTGCGGCATCTCGCTGTTCTGGAGGTGTTTGTTGGTCGCCTCCTAGCCAACATTCCACAGCGCCATCAATTGGGTATGGTTCGATACCTGCACGGGTTGGAAACCAAAATGGAGGCCAACCAGTGTGCCTAACTACGGACCTCCTGAGCGCTTCGGGAAATTGTGCAGGAGCGATTTGTCGTCGCTCACCTGATATTTCATATGCAAAGCAGTAACGTCCGTGAGGCATGCGTGGCCCAACGTTCTCAGGGAGAGGCCGTGTAAGCTCGGTCCACCGTTGACGGCATGTTTTTATCCATTCGTCTATCCGGGCTGGTTCGGGCGGTAGTTCTGCTTGCGGGACGGCGCCCGTGATCAAGTCTCTTATCTGATCGAACATCTCATCGCGTCGATTGCGGAGGCATCGAGCCAGCAGGTCATCCCAGTCTTGCGCGCTTTGCGGCATCTCGCTGCGGGGGCCCGGCTTGCGGACATAGATCGCATTGTTCTGGATTGTATTTCCGTTCGGCCCCGCTCGACGGGCCCGAACTGGCACCCTATGCCCACCCGGAACGACTACGATTGGAAACATCGCTCCGGCGGGGTTTGGAATGATATGAACGGCACAGTGAAATGGCGGATCGCAGTAGTACTGCACAATACCATTGATCAGATCTTGATTATAGCCGTCGAGCGTAGCAGGTCGCCCTTCCGCCTCTCGGACACCATCATCTGCTTCAGTTAATCCGAGTACAATAAACCCACCGCCATGATTTGCAAGCGCAAGAATGGCCTTCGCTAAAGTCGCTTTGTCATCATTTGAGCCTTGCAGATTAAGCCAATTCTTCACTTCGAAATCGAGGTCTTCTCGTGGGGCGACCAGCAAATCTCGAAGGCGCTCGCGGGAAATTTCCATGTATCAATAGCACCTAGTCTTTAAGTCCGGCGGACCATCTACGTTCAGTCAATCGTATTGACAATACTACTGCAATAAAAAATTTCGAGCGTGATGCGCGAAGATTTTCAATCCTGCTCGGATTGCATTATAGGTTTCGGAATTTTAGTATTCTTAAATAAAAATGGTCTGATCCTTTAATTGGCGAAATGCACTTTCAATTATTAACTTCTTTCGCTAATTGATATCGGAAAGGTCAATATATTCACAGGTGTGTTGTTTGAAGTTTGACCGGTTCAGTTGATGAAAATTATTCAAAAGGGCCAAGCGAAAGCCGGATTGTAATTCCATTTATGTCTCATAAGCCTCTTCCCGTCATGCCATGACTTGATCATGGCATCCATTCCGTGACCGTGCTGCACGCTCAGTCTCTGTGAAGACACGTCCCCCGTTACCGCTCCGGCACAGGGATCTGCAAGGGCATGGATGCCATGGTCGAGCCATGGCAAGACGGAAGCAAGGGGGTGCCCGTCAAGGAAGGGAGCGCCGATGCGGGAGAAGGCGGAGCTGAGGCTTCCTCCTGCTCCGGGCCAGGATATCTGATTGGCCTTTGGGGGGGCATCCCCCATCCCTCCAAACACCACCGCCCATTTGCGCTGCAATCTTGACCTTACTGCCTTGACAAGGCCATGGTTAACGCCTGTGTGCGGGGTGTGATTCGGCGGGGCTTTCGGGCTGCCGGGCGGAGGGGTGTTTGGGCGAGACGGGGACCATTGAGCTTGCGCGGCGTGCGGGGGCGATGGGGCTGGCGGTACTGGGGCTCGCCGGGGGGCTGACCGTGTTCAGCGCCTTCACCGCACTCGTTTGCCTTGGCGGCGCAGTCGGGCTCTACACATCGCTGCCGCGCCGCAAGCCGCCCACTGGCGCTGTGCAGCCGCGCTGGCGCCCTTCGATCGCCACCTCTGATCTCGTTGGTTTTTCCCTCGGAGTTCCCCTGTTCACCGCGGCTTTCGCCGGGGCGGGACTGATGCCTGGCAGTGCGGGGCTGTGGTTCCTTCTGCTGCTTCTGCCCGCGGGCCTGTCGATCCCGGTCTTCATGATTTCCGTACGGCAGGAAACCTCCTGGATCCGGTTTTTCGGCAATGGCTTCGAGGTGACGGAACTCGGCCGTGTCATCCGGGTGCGCTATACGGATCTTGCCCGTGTCGAGCTGAAACTGCGCAATATGCGCGGAACGCTGGACTGGGCGGCAGCCATGCTGGGGGCCGAAAAGGCTGTGGTGCTGCTGGGCGGCTCCGGCTCCTCTACTGCGCTTTCGTTCCGCCGCAAGGACGGCTCCACCTTCATCATCTCCACCGAGGCAATCCCGGATCTTGAGCGTATCTTCATCGACATGGACCGTGCCGGCATTGACCTGCCCACAGGCCTGTCCGAGCGCGGCAAGCGGCGCATCCGGCGGGTGCGCGAAAAGCGCTATGGCAAGGTTGCGCCCAAGGAAAGCTTCATGCCGCTGCCGCCGGAAATGCCGCGTACCGTGCGCGAGGGGCTGGAACTGCTGGCCCGTCAAAGGTCCGGGCAGCGCGCCCTGCAGCAGGCCGGTTCGTCCGGGCCTCAGGGGCAGACCCGTTCGCGGGTGGGCCTTTGAGGCCGTCTGTGTTCGCCCTGCGCCATCGAGGAATCCTTTTCTCCGGGGGGCGTCCGCTGTGGCATGGCATTGACGTTCCTGTGAAACAGTTGTCTGGCGGTTGCTTCATCGCAAGCGCTGCCGGTGTTAGGCTCCGCCGTCGAACCTGCGGCTCTGAAAGGCGTGTTGTCCGGACATGACACTTGACCAGTTTATCGTCTTCGCCCTTCTTGGCCTCGTTTTCTTCAGCTTTTTCAAGGAAATCTATCCGCCGGAAGTGACCGCGCTCGCAGGCACGGCCGTGCTTCTGGCCACCGGCATCATCGACACCAGGGAATATCTGTCGGTCTTCAGCTCCGGGGCGCCGATCACCATTGCCATGATGTTCATTCTGAGCGCCGCTCTGGAGCGAACCGGCGTTCTTCAGGTGATGGGCGACTGGCTCGGCGCGTCGGCCAAGGGCTCCTATCTCAGGGCAGTCTTCATCATGATGGTCTTTGCCATCATCGCGTCTGCTTTCATGAACAACACGCCTGTGGTCATTTTGCTGACGCCGGTGATGATCGCGGTTTCGGCACAGCTCGGCTCTACCCCATCTAAGTTTCTCATTCCTCTCTCCTATGCGGCCATTGTGGGCGGCACGCTGACGCTGGTGGGCACGTCCACCAATATTCTGATGGGCGGCATCACGGCAAAGGCGGGGCTGCCGCCTATCGGCATGTTCGAGATGACTGGCGTCGGTCTTGTCTTTGCCGCCGTTGGTCTGCTCTACATGCTCTTTGCCGTGCGCTATCTTCTGCCCGAGCGCCAGTCCATGGCCGGGGTGCTGGGGAAGGGCGGCTCGCGCCGTTTCATGGCGCGGCTGCTGGTGCCGGCGGGCTCACGCTATGTGGGCAAGACGCTGAGTGAACTGCCTTTCACCAACAGCCAGAGCCGGGTGGTGGACGTGCTGCGCGGCGAACAGTCCCTGCGCAACAGGCTGGATGGCATCACCCTGCAGGCCGGTGACCGCATTGTCGTGAAGACCGGAACAGGCGAGATTCTGGCCTTGAAGGAGGACGGGCAGATCGAATTCCGCGATGTGTCCGACCAGGGCTTCGAGCCGGTTGCCGCCGATCAGAGCATCACGCTGGAGGCCAGTGTCGGCCCCAACTCACGGCTGATCGGGCGGCTGCTCAATTCGCTGGACTTGCGCCGCACCTATGGCGTCTATGTGATGGCCGTGCACCGGCAGGACCGGAATATCTCCAAGGAAATCAACACGCTCCGCCTGCATTTCGCAGATACGCTGCTGCTGGAAGGCCCTGCCGAGGGCCTGCAGCGGCTGGCCCAGAGCGAAGGGCTTATCAACCTCTCGGAGCCCCAGGAAAGCCCGATCCGCCGCCAGAAAGCCCCCATCGCCATTGCCGCCATCCTGGGCGTTATGGTTCTTGCGGCGCTCAATATCATGCCCATCGAGGGTCTGGCGCTGATCGGGGCCGTCACCGTGATGATGACGCGCTGCATCGAGCCGCAGGATGCCTTTGATTCGATTGACTGGAACATCCTCTTCCTCATCTACGGCATGCTCGGCTTCAGCATCGGCATGGAAAAGACCGGGGCGGTGCAGCTCGTGGTGGACGGAGTGATGCATCTGCTGGGCCATGCCAGTCCGATCGTCATTCTGGCCATGGTCTATATTCTCACCTCGGCCCTGACGGAGATGGTCAGCAACAATGCGGTCGCGGTGCTGGTCGGTCCGCTGGCCATTTCGCTGGCCCAGCAGCTTGGGCTTGATCCCCGGCCCTTCATCATGGCCGTGATGTTTGCCGCCAGCGCCAGCTTTGCAACGCCCATCGGCTATCAGACCAACACCTTCGTCTACAGTGCCGGCGGCTACAAGTTCCGCGACTTCCTCGTCGTGGGGCTGCCGCTGAACATATTGTTTGCCGTCGTGGCGGTCATCGCCATTCCGCTGTTCTTCCCGTTCTGACAAGCAGGAGCTGCGGGGAAAATTACGCCCAGGCTGGCTTGCGCTTGCCGAAGAAGGCGGAGATGCCTTCATGGGCTTCAGGGTCTTCCCAGCAATCGGCAAGCTGGCGGATGGTATCCTCGATCACCGCATCCGTGATGGGTGTGCCGAGCGAGCGGGCAAGGCGCTTGGCGCGGGCAACGGCGCCGGGCGCGGCGGAGAGATAGGGCTTTACCTCGCGTTCGATGGCGGCGTCCAGATCTTCCGGAGCAACGGCCCGGGCGGCGAGGTCCAGTGCCACGGCCTCCTGTGCATCGAACAGCCGGGCGGACATGAACACCCGGCGCGCCTTGCCCTCACCCATGCGGGCCAGCACATAGGGGCTGATCGTGGCCGGGATCAGGCCAAGGCGGGTCTCGGTCAGTCCGAATTTCGCGCCTTCCGCAGCAATCGCCACATCGCAGACGCTCATCATGCCGATGCCGCCGCCAAAGGCCTGGCCCTGCACGCGGCCAATGAGGGGCTTGGGCAACTCGTTCAGCGCCTTCAGCATCAGTGCCAGCTTGCGTGCCTCGGCCATGCGGGTGGCACGGTCAGCGGTAAACTGCTCGCGCATCCAATCGAGATCACCGCCTGCGCAGAAACTGGCGCCCTCGCCTGTGAGGATCACCACGCGCACGGCGCTGTCTGCAGCAAGCTGGGCGGCGGCAGCGGTCAGTTCGGCAATCATCTGCGCCGACAGGGCGTTGTGCTTGTCCGGGCGGGCGAGCGTCAGCGTGGCAACGCCGCGGGCGTCCGTTTCAAGGCGGATGGTCTCGAATGTCCCGCTCATTTTATGCGTCCTTCCTGAGCGTGCGGGCAAAGGCGGCGGCTTCCGCCAACCTGCCCTTGTCCAGTCCGGTCTCGAAGCCCTTGTCTGCCAGCAGGGCGGCAACGGCTTCCGTCGCCACATTGCCCTTCGCGCCGGGGGCATAGGGGCAGCCGCCGAGCCCGCCGACAGCGGCGTCAAAGACGCGCAAGCCCTTTTCAAGGCTCACCTCGATATTGGCGAGGGCCAGCCCCTTGGTGTCGTGGTAGTGCCCGGCGAGTTTTTGCGCGGGCACCTGTGCCAGCACCGCATCCAGCATCCGGGCGATTGTTTCCGGCGTGCCTGCGCCAATGGTGTCGCCGAGGGAAATCTCGTAGCAGCCCATGGCCAGCAGCTTGGCGGCAACATCGGCCACACTTTCCGGCGGGGTCGGGCCGTCGTAGGGGCAATCGGTGACGCAGGAGATATAGCCGCGCACCAGGATCCCATCTTCCAGCGCCTTGTCCACCAGCGGGCGGAATCGTTCCAGGCTCTCTGCAATGGAGCAATTGATGTTCTTGCGCGAAAAGCCTTCCGAGGCCGAGCCGAACACGGCCACCTCATCCGCCCCGGCCGCACGGGCGGCCTCGTAGCCCTTCACGTTGGGGGTGAGGGCCGTATAGGCGGTCTGCGGCCGCCGGTGGATGCCCGCCAGCACATCGGCGGCATCGGCCATCTGCGGCACCCATTTGGGACTGACGAAGCTGGTGACCTCGATCTTGGCAAAGCCGCAGGCGCTCAGCATGTCGACAAGGCGGATCTTGTCTGCGGTGGCGATCAGCGTCTTCTCGTTCTGCAGCCCATCGCGGGGACCCATTTCGAACAGGGTGACGAAGCCGGTCATGAGTTTTCTCCGGAAAGTTCCCCGCTTGCCCGCTGGCGCAGCTCCCGGCGGATCACCTTGCCGGTGGTTGTCATCGGCAGGGCGTCAACAAATTCGACTTCGCGGGGGTATTCGTGGGCGGCAAGGCGGGTCTTGACGAATTGGGCAATGTCATCGGCGAGGCTGTCGCGGGGTTCCACCCCGGCCTTCAGCACGATGTAAGCCTTGACGATTTCCGTGCGCTGGGCGTCCGGTTTGCCGACAACGCCGGCCATGGCAACGGCGGGATGGCGCAGCAGGCAATCCTCGATCTCGCCCGGTCCGATGCGGTAGCCGGAGGAGGTGATCACGTCATCATCGCGGCCCACAAACCGCAGCCAGCCGTCCGCATCACGCACGCCCGTGTCGCCGGTCAGCATCCAGCCGTTGAGGAACTTGGCGCGGGTGGCGGCCTCGTTGTTCCAGTAGCCAAGGAACATCACCGGATCGGGCCCGCGCACGGCGATCAGCCCCTGTTCGCCATCGGCGGCAAGTTCGCCCTTCTCCGTCACCACGTCCACCTCATGGCCGGGCACGGCGCGGCCCATGATGCCGGGGCGCGCCTCCATGACGGCGGCGCAGCTCGACACGATCATGTTGCACTCGGTCTGGCCGTAGAACTCGTTGATGGTCAGGCCAAAGACCTTGCGGCCCCAGGCGATCAGCTCGGCACCCAGGGTCTCCCCGCCCGAGGCGACGGAGCGCAGGGCAAGCCTGTAGCGCGTCTCCGGCGCCTCCACCTGCCGCATCATCTTCAGTGCGGTGGGCGGCAGGAAGGCGTTGCGGATGTTTTGTTTTTCCATCAGCTCGAAGGCCGCTTCCCCGGTGAACTTGCGGAAGCGGCAGGCAACCACGGGGATGCCGTGATAGAGCGCGGGCATCAGCACATCGAGAAGGCCGCCGATCCAGGCCCAGTCCGCCGGTGTCCAGAACCGGTCGCCGGGGCGGGGCAGGAAGTCGTGGCTCATTTCCACGCCGGGCAGATGGCCCAGCAGCACCCGGTGCCCATGCAGCGCGCCCTTGGGCTGGCCGGTGGTGCCGGAGGTGTAGATGATGATGGCCGGATCTTCGGCTGCGGTGTCCACCGGAGTGAAGCTTGTCTCGTGGCCGGTCATGGACCGTGCCAGATCTTCCGCGCTGTGATGGGCGCCGCCGGTGCAGAACACGGTGGTGAGGGCCGGAAGCTTGTCCCGCAGGCGCTCCAGTTTGGCCGCGCCGCCTGCATCGGTGACGAGGATCTTCACCCCCGCATTGCCCAGCCGGTATTCCAGTGCCTCTTCGCCGAACAAGGTGAAGAGCGGAATGGTGACCGCCCCGCATTTCAGCGCGGCGATATGGGCAGCGGCGGTTTCAACGCTCTGCGGCAGCAGCACGCCCACCCGGTCGCCGCGCTCAAGGCCACGGGCGCGGAACAGGTTGGCCATGCGGTTCGACAGGGCCTTCAGCTCGCCATAGCTGACGCGGGTGGCGGTGCCGTCTTCGGCCACATAGGTGATGGCCTCGCGGTCCGGTTCTGCGTCCGCCCAGCGGTCGCAGATGGCGGTGCCAATGTTGAAGCGATCGGGGATTTGCCAGCGGAAGGCCGCCCGCATCGCCTCATAGCTGTCAGCTTCAGGCAGCATCGGCGCTCTCCTGAGCAAGGGCAAGCAACAGCGTGCCGTCGGTCACCTGTTCGCCTTCGCTGACGAAGACATCGCCAATCACTCCGTCACGCGGGGCGGTGAGCGTGTGCTCCATCTTCATGGCTTCCAGGATCAGCAGCGGCTCGCCCCGTGTCACGGCCTGCCCTTTGGTGGCAGTCAGCACCTTCACCAGCCCCGGCATCGGGGCAATCAGCCGGTCACCGGCAGCATCGCCCTCATCCTCGCCGGACAGCATGTCGGCGCGGGTGAATTCGAAGGCCTCGCCGCCGTGGAAGACGGAGATGGCCGCGCCCATATCGGCAATACGCGCCTTGTCCCGGTGGCCGCCCATGCCGAAACGGATGGTGCCGTCTTCCACATGGGTGACTTCGACCTCCAGAACGCTTCCCGCCACATGGGCGGCAAAGCGGCTGCGGCCAAGGCTGTGCACCTCGATTTCAAGCCGCGTGCCCTTGTGGTCGAGCACGGCAAACTGGCGCGCTGCGCTCCAGGCCCGCCAGCCGCTCAGCCGCTCCCACGGGTCCTGCCCGGTGGCAGGGCGCGTCAGGCCAAGGCTGGTGAGGGCGGCAAGCGCCAGAACCACGGGCGGCGTGCCGGGCCTTGCGGTCAGCGCCTCCTGATCGCGGCCGATGAGGCCGGTGTCCACGTCTCCGGCGGCAAAGCCTTCGTGGCGGCACAGGGCGGCGAGGAAGGCGGCGTTGGTGACCGAGCCCGCCACTTCCGTTGCCTCAAGCGCTGCCAGCAGCCGGGCCAGCGCCGTCTTGCGGTCCGGGCCGTGGACGATGATCTTGGCGATCATCGGATCATACCATGGGGTGATCGTGTCGCCCTGCCGCACGCCGGAATCAACGCGGGCCATGTCTTCCGGCAGGCGCAGATGGGTCAGCGTGCCGGTGGCCGGCAGGAAGCCGCGTTCCGCATCCTCGGCATAAAGCCGCGCCTCGAAGGCCCAGCCGTTGATGGCCAGCTGGTCCTGCGTCAGGGGCAGGGGCTCGCCGTTTGCCACTTTCAGCTGCCACTCCACCAGATCCTGCCCGGTGATGTATTCCGTCACCGGATGCTCCACCTGCAGGCGGGTGTTCATCTCCATGAAGTAGAACCGGTCCTGCGACAGGCCTTCCGACACATCGGCGATGAACTCGATCGTGCCCGCCCCGCAATAGCCGATGGCCTGCGCGGCCTTGACGGCGGCAGCGCCCATGGCGGCGCGCATGGCCTCCGGCATGCCGGGGGCAGGGGCTTCCTCGATCACCTTCTGGTGGCGGCGCTGCAGCGAGCAGTCCCGCTCGAACAGATGCACCACATTGCCCTGACTGTCGCCGAAGACCTGAATTTCGATGTGGCGGGGCTTTGTCAGATATTTCTCGATCAGCACGCGCGGATCGCCGAAGCTCGCCGCGCCCTCGCGCTGCGCGCCTTCCAGAGCGGCGCGGAAATCCTCGCGCCGGTCCACCCGGCGCATCCCCTTGCCGCCGCCGCCCGCACGGGCCTTGATCAGCACCGGATAGCCGATTTCATCGGCGCGCTCCTGAAGGAAACCGGCATCCTGATTGTCGCCGTGATAGCCCGGCACCACTGGCACCCCAGCCTTTTCCATCAGCGCCTTGGCGGCATCCTTCAGCCCCATGGCGCGGATGGCGCTGGCGCTGGGGCCGATGAAGGCAATGCCGGCCGCTTCCAGCGCCTCGACGAAATCCGGATTCTCCGACAGGAAGCCATAGCCCGGATGCACCGCTTCTGCGCCCGACTGGCGGCAGATCTCGATGATGCGTTCGGCCTTGAGATAGCTTTCAGCCACCGGTGCCGGACCCAGCCGCCAGGCCTCGTCCGCCATGGCCACATGCTGCGCGCCCGCATCCGCATCCGAATAGACCGCGACAGTGCGGACACCAAGCCTGCGCGCCGTCTTGATCACCCGGCAGGCAATTTCACCACGGTTGGCGATGAGGATCTTTCTGAACATGATTTCCTCCCTCACATCCGGAACAGGCCGAAGCGGGTGTCGTCGATCGGGGCGTTTAGGGCGGCGGAGAGGGAGAGGGCGAGGATCTCGCGCGTCTTGCGCGGATCGATGATGCCGTCGTCCCACAGCCGTGCCGAGGCATAGAGCGGGTGGCCCTGCGCCTCGAACTGGTCGATGACCGGCTGCTTGAAGGCCTTTTCCTCGTCTGCGGACCAGCTGCCGCCCTTGCGCTCGATGCCTTCGCGCCGGACGGTGGCCAGGACGCCTGCGGCCTGCTCGCCGCCCATCACCGAAATGCGGGAGTTGGGCCAGGTCCACAGGAAGCGGGGCGAATAGGCGCGTCCGCACATGCCGTAATTGCCCGCCCCGAAGGAGCCGCCGACCAGCATGGTGATCTTCGGCACGGAGGTGGTGGCCACAGCCGTCACCAGCTTGGCGCCATCCTTGGCGATGCCGCCGCTTTCATACTTCCGGCCAACCATGAAGCCGGTGATGTTCTGCAGGAAGACGAGCGGGATCTTGCGCTGGGAGCAAAGCTCGACGAAATGCGCACCCTTGACCGCGCTCTCGGAGAAGAGCACGCCATTGTTGGCGATGATGCCCACCGGCATGCCGTAGATATGGGCAAAGCCGCAGACCAGCGTGGTGCCGTAGCGGGCCTTGAACTCGTCAAAGCGCGAGCCGTCGGTGATGCGGGCGATCACCTCGCGGATGTCATAGGGCGTCTTCAGATCCGCCGGAACCACGCCGAAGATTTCCTCCGGATCATAGAGCGGGTCTTCCGGGCTTTGCAGGTCGAGATGCACCTGCTTGGTGCGGTTGAGATTGGCCACCGCCCGGCGGGCAAGGGCCAGCGCATGGGCGTCGTCACGGGCGAGGTGATCGGCCACACCGGACAGGCGCGTGTGCACATCGCCGCCGCCAAGGTCTTCCGCGCTCACTTCCTCACCCGTCGCCGCCTTCACCAGCGGGGGGCCTGCGAGGAAGATGGTGCCTTGATTGCGCACGATGATGGTTTCATCGCTCATGGCCGGAACATAAGCCCCGCCTGCGGTGCAGGAGCCCATGACCACGGCGATTTGGGCAATGCCGCGTGCCGACATGTTGGCCTGATTGAAGAAGATGCGGCCAAAATGGTCTCGGTCGGGGAACACTTCGTCCTGGTTCGGCAGGTTGGCGCCGCCCGAATCCACCAGATAGACGCAAGGCAGATTGTTTTCGGCGGCAATCTCCTGCGCCCTCAGGTGCTTCTTCACCGTCATGGGGTAGTAGGTGCCGCCCTTCACCGTCGCGTCATTGGCGACGATCATCACCTCCCGGCCCTCGACGCGGCCAATGCCTGCAATCAGGCCAGCGGAAGGGGAGGCGTTGTCATAGAGCCCATGGGCGGCGAAAAGGCCGACCTCCAGAAAGGGCGAGCCGGGGTCGAGCAGGCGCGAGACGCGTTCACGCGGCAGGATCTTGCCGCGTGAGGCATGGCGGGCGCGGGCTTCCGCGCCACCGCCTTCAAAGGCCGCTTCCGCTGCCCGGCGCACCTCTTCAAGGGCCGCTTCATGCGCCTTGCGGTTCTTCTCGAAAACCTCGCCGCGTGTGGCAGCGTTCGATTTCAGGATGCCCATTGTCTCCCGGCTCCTCTCCCTCCGGTGACGCTTGCGGTCACCATGTCCAGATAAATGGTTTCGATATCGGCCTTGGAGAGCCTGCCGCCCTCCCGGTACCAGGTGCCAAGGCCGGTCAGCATGGCGATGATGGCGCGGGTGGCCACCTGCGGCTCGCTGACGGCAAAGCTGCCCGCCTGCGCGCCGCGCTTCAGAATGTCCGTCAGGATTGCCTCATAGCGCTGGCGCAGATGCTCGACGGCCTGAAAGTTATCCGGCTCAAGATTGCGCAGCTCCATGTAGGAGACAAACACCGCATCGGTGCGCGCCAGATGGTAGCGGATGTGAAAGCGGGTGAAGCGCTCCAGCGCCGCATCCGGGCCTTCGCCGAGCTCTGCTGCGGCGCAATTTTCGTCCCAGGCTTCAAGCAGGGCCTGCATGTGGCTGACCATCAGGTCGCGCAGGATGTCCTGCTTGGTGGGGAAGTGGTTGTAAAGCGCCCCGGGCTGGACGCCGACAGCGGTGGCAATCTGGCGCATGGAAACGGCGGCGTAGCCCTCGCGCGCAAACAGCCGCAGCGCTGCCTCGCGCACGCGCTCTGCCGTTTCCTCTCCCCTGGCTCCCACCGTGCGTGCCATGCCTGTCTCCTCCAGGTGAGGAAAATAAATGAACGATCATTCATTTGCAAGCCGCCTTTGAATGCCCAGGCATGCGCTTGTCACCGTGGCCGGTGCACCGCGGTGCCCGCTTTCCGGAAGTTTTCCGCAGGTATTCTGTTCTGTCTCCCTTGGCGTAGTGCGTTGATGCTTAAAAGGAAAAGCTACCATCTCAACCGCTGCAATAATCAAGGGTTGTGGCTTGTAGTTGTATTTTGGGCGGGTTGCTCTTGTCCGTTTTGCCGATTGCCGTTAGGCCGTGGCGGTTTTTACGAGCCCTATGTGCCCAGTTGACGCGATAACGGAGACGACCCTTGAAGAAGATACTGACTGCGCTTGTTGTTGGCCTGACCCTTGCCGGCTGCGCATCTTCCGGCAATCAGAGCCTGAGAGACGAAACGGAGGCGAGCGTCTCCGCCAAGCTGACCGAAGGCAAGACGACGCGGAGCGAGGTGCAGCAGATGTTCGGCTCACCCTATCAGACGAGCTTCACTTCCGAGGGCGAAGAGATCTGGACCTACCAGCTCGACAACCTGCAGGCCGATGCCGTGAACTTCATTCCTGTGGTTGGTGCGCTGGGCACGTCCCACTCGGGCAAGCGCAAGCAGCTGGTCGTGCTGTTCAACAACAAGAACATCGTCCGCCGCTATTCGATGACCGATTCCGATGTCTCGGTGAAGACGGGCGTCTTCCGCTAAGACTTTGCCGATTTAAGGACTGGGTCCTGTACTGCAAAGGGCTCAGTCCTTCGACTTTCGTCTTGCCATGGCTCGACCATGGCATCCATTCCGTGACCGTGCAGCCCGCGCAGCCGCTCTGAATGCTCGCGTCCTTTCATTGCTCCGGTATCTGGAGATGCAAGGGTATGGATGACATGATCAAGTCATGGCATGACGGAAGCGGGCATGTGAAAAACAAAGGGCGCGCTCATCCGGCGCGCCCTTTGTGCCTTTTCATTCGACGAGCTTTTCTGCCATCACGCCGATGGTCTGGACATAGACTTCGGCCTTGTTCCACTCCCGCAGAACCTCGTGGTTCGGTGTGCCGGGCGCCCAGCTTTCTCCGGCGCGCCAGCCCTTCTGCTTCAGGTAGTTGGCGGTGGAGGCCATCACATCCGGGATGGAGCGGATCAGGTCGCGCTTGCCGTCCCGGTCATAGTCGACGGCGTAGTTGAGATAGGAGCTGGCCAGAAACTGGGTCTGGCCCAGCTCGCCCGCCCAGGCGCCGCGCATGTCCTCGCGCACCTTGTCGCCGTTTTCGATGATCGTCAGGGCCGACACCAGTTCGCGGGTGAAGAACTCGGAGCGGCGGCAGTCATAGGACAGTGTCGCCAGCGAGCGCACCACATCCATCTTGCCGGAGTTCGCGCCATAACCGGTCTCCAGGCCCCAGATGGCGATGATGATCTGCGGCGGCACGCCAAAATCCTGCTGGATGCGTTCGAACATACCGGCATACTGGGCGTGCATCATGCGGCCCCGGTCGATCAGCGCCTTGTTGACGCGGCGCTTGTAGAACTCCTCGAAGCTCAGCTTGAACGACTTCTGGCCCCGGTCGAGTTTGATGACCTGCGGATCATAGGTGACCCCCTCCAGGGCATTGGCAACCGTATAGGACTTGAGCCCGTACTTGCCGGGCGCCTCTTCCTTGAACGCGGCGAGCCAGGCATTGAAGCCGGAGGCATCATTACCGCAGGAGGCTGCCTGAGCGGGCTGGATTGCGAGGAATGGAACGAGGGATGCAGTCAGGGAAAGGGCAAGAGCGCAAAGCAGCTTGCGCATGGCGGGCACTCCCGGATGACCCGGCGGCACAGGTGCCGGGCATGTGTGATGGGTGAAACCGAAAGGCGGATGATTCGTGATGCTTCCTGCCTTTCGAATGAGCTGGCTTGCCTTTGTTTCCCCCGGTTCGTCAAGGGAAAGAGGGCATCAAATGCCGTCTCTCCGGGCAGTCCCACGCGGTTGTGACCGGATGTGACCCTCCGTAGGCCTCAGGCGGCAGAGTTTCATAGCGCAAGCCAATCGGCCGGAATGTGATGCAGACCACGGTTTTGGTCCCGCAACAGGCGCATGCCATAGCCATGGGGGCGGGCTGCAGAGCCATCATGGCGCTGGAGCGGCTTTGGATCAAGGAACAGACCCATGCGAGGCATTTCCTTCTGGTTCTTCATTTCCGCCATGTTCTATGGCGTCGGCAGCATCATTTTCGGCATTCAGATGTCCGCAGGCCAGGGGGCAGGCTTTGCCACCGCCAACGTGCAGCTGACCCTTCTGGGCTTTCTGACGATGACGCTCTTCGGGCTCTACTACAACGCCGTGCCGCAAGCGGCCCATTCCCGGCTGGCGCGGCTGCATTTTGCCGCAGCAACCGTTGGCATGTGGCTGATGATCCCCGGCGTTGCGATTGCCATCGAGGATGGCAATCTCTTGCTGGCGATGACAGGCTCGGCCGTCATGGCCATCTCCATGGTGCCGTTTGTCATGATCCTGCGCCGCCTGCGCCGGATTGCCGCTCATGCGGCAGGTTGATGCGCCGTGCCGTCAGCCTCAAGCAAGGCGAGAATCTTAACTCAAGGCCGGGGTTTTGATGTCTCCGGCCTTGCGCATGGGCGCTCCGGGCCAGGGAGCAAGACTGGCGGCTCTGTCTGTCCCTCAGCCAATGATTTGACCTTGCAGCCTATTTAGGCTTTTCATCGCGGCCTAGGCTGTGTAGCCATGAAGGCCGTTGACTGTGGAGCGTGACAGATGTCCCTGGATGCCGAAGCCATAACCGACCGCCGGAGGCTCCGCCGCAAGCTCGTGTTCTGGCGCGTTGCAGCCTTTCTCATCCTGGCTGCCGCCCTTGTCTCAGGCCTCGTTGCCCTTGGTGGCGGTTTCAATGCCGAGCGCAACAGCCCGCATATTGCCCGTCTGCCCGTTGAAGGCGTGATCCTGGAAGACCGGGACCAGCTGAAGCTGATCCGCGAAATGGGCGAGGACAAGAATGTCGCCGGGGTGATCATCTCCATCAATTCGCCGGGCGGCAGCACCACGGGCGGAGAGGCGCTGTATCAGGCCCTGCGCGAGCTTTCGGCGAAGAAGCCCGTCGTCTCCGAGATCCGCACTGTTGGTGCGTCCGCCGGCTACATGGTGGCTCTGGCCGGCGATCATATCGTGGCGCGCTACAACTCGATCACCGGATCGATCGGCGTCCTGTTCCAGTTCGGCAATGCCGAGAAACTGATGGATATGGTCGGTGTGAAGATGGACGCGGTGAAGAGCGCGCCCATGAAGGCTGAACCTGATTTCTATTCTTCTCCATCTGAGGAAACCCGTGACATGCTGGCGCTTCTGGTGGGCGACAGCTACGACTGGTTCGTCAAGCTGGTTACCGAGAGGCGCAAGCTGACCCCGGAAGAGGCAAGGGCCGTGGCTGACGGGAGCATCGTCACCGGCTTCCGGGCACAGGAGCGCAAGCTGGTGGATGCCATCGGCGGTGAAGACGCCGCCATCGCCTGGCTGGAGAAGGAAAAGGGCGTTGCGAAGGATCTTCCGGTCGTCACCTGGAAGGTTCCCGAGGAGCAAAGTGGCCTGCCATTTTCTGCAAGGATTTCGCAAGGGATCGGTGAAGGGGCCGCCAAGGCGCTGATTGAGGGCGTTTCAGAGGCTAAGGGATTGATTTCTCCGAGCCTTACGCTTGACGGGCTCGTCTCTGTTTGGCACGCTCCCGGAGGTGTGCCGGGTGGTCAGGAACAAGGGAGCGGGGAATGATCAAATCCGAGCTAGTGCAGCGCATCGCGGAGCAGAACCCGCATCTCTATCAGCGTGATGTCGAGAACATCGTCAATGCGATCCTGGACGAGATCACCGAGGCGCTGATGCGCGGTGACCGTGTGGAATTGCGCGGCTTCGGCGCCTTTTCCGTCAAGAACCGCCCGGCCCGCGTCGGCCGCAATCCGCGCACGGGGCAGAAGGTCGAGGTGGACGAGAAATACGTTCCCTTCTTCAAGACCGGCAAGGAAATGCGTGAGCGCCTGAATGATGGCGTCGACCATGGCGAAGACGGCGACGACGAAGACTGACCGCCGTATGGCCCAGAGCAGCTCCAGCAAAAGCGGAAGCCGGTTTGCCTCCGCGGCTGCGTGAAGACAAAGAAATGAGAGCATTGCAGGCCAAGCCGTTGCCGCCGGACATGCTCTAGAAAAAGGCAGAGCCCGTGACCCGGTTTCTCAAGAACCTGATCCTTGTTGCCATCGCTCTTGTGGTGGTGCCGCTTTCGGTTGCCAACCGGCATGGGGTCAATCTCTCGCTCAACCCTTTTGATCCGCAGGACCCGCGCCTGACGCTCACCGGCGTGCCGCTGTTCTGGGTGATTTTTGCCGCCATGCTGGTGGGGATCGTCATTGGCGGGCTTGGAGCCTGGGCCAAACAGGGCCGCTGGCGCCGCGAGGCGCGCGTCAAGCGCTCCGAGGCTGACAAGTGGCACAAGGAAGCCGACAAGCTGCGGGCCGAGGTTGAACAGTCCTCACCATCCCGCGCCCTTCCTGGCCCGGACAGCCGCGCTGCCTGAGGCTAGTTGAAATTCAAGGTTTCGGTGCCGAATAGCCCGGCAGCGTCCAGCCTCTTAGAATGGCGCCGCCCCGGATGATAAAGGCTGCAAGCGCACCAATGAGGGCCGCGGGCCAGAGCGAGAAGCCGACGAGCGTCAGCACCACAAAGACGGCCGCGCCCGTAAAGGCGGCCGTGACATAAATCTCCGGCTTGGCAATGGCGGTCGGATCCCCCGCCACCACATCGCGGAGGATGCCGCCGAACGTGGCAGTGGATGCCCCCAGCAGGATGGCGACGAGCGGCATGTGATCGACAGCCATGGATTTGGCTGCACCCATCACGCAATAGGCAGAAAGGCCGATGGCATCGGCCCAGCGTAGCGGCTTGCCCCAGCCTTCGACGATATGTGCGCCGAACCACATCAGCACGCTCACGCCGAAACAGACCAGCAGGTAGCCCTCGGATTTGGTCCAGAACACGGGCACGCCGAGGATGAGATCGCGCAGCGTGCCGCCACCGACACCGGTCATGGTGGCGAAGAACAGGAAGGCGATGAAGTCCATGCTCTTGCGGGAAGCAACAATGGCGCCGGTCACCGCAAAGACGGCAACGCCCACATAGTCGAGCACCATCAGCACGTTCAGCAGTGTTTCGGGGGCCTTGTCGAACATCATGAGCCGGTTACCTTCTTCCTGCCGGGACGAAAAGCCGCCTGCAATCGAAGCCTCTCTAGTCCAGATCGGTCCCTGGGTGCAATCGCGCCGCTACAGCTCGCTCATCGCTTCGGCGGCCTTCACGGCGGCGGAGGCACGGTTTTCGACGCCGAGCTTCACATAGATCTGTTCCAGATGCTTGTTCACCGTGCGCGGTGACAGTCCAAGGATTTCGCCGATATCCTTGTTGGCCTTGCCACGGGCTATCCATAGCAGCACCTCTGCTTCGCGGGCAGTGAGACCGAAGCGGGTGCGCAGGCCCTCGGTCTGGCCGGCCTCGTCTCCGCCCGTGAGGCGGAAGAGATATTCATCCGGGCCGACGGCGCCCAGATAGGTGAAATCAAGCTTCTGCCCCGGCGCTCCCACGAAGGAAGTGGTCCGGTTTCCGCCCGCCTGACTTGCCATCGGACTGGGGCTTCCAAGCCAGGTGCCCAGATGCTGGCTGATGAGGGATGGCACATCGCCTTCCATGCGCCCGGCAAACTGATTGAGCGCCGTGCGCGCCTGCGGCGTTGCCCATTTCAGGCTGCCAGTGGAGGCGACGGCCATCAGGTGGCGCCCGGCGGCATCGAGCGCGATGCGGGCGCTCTGCACCTGACGGGCATTGGCCAGATGCACGCGGATGCGCGCCTGCAGCTCGTCGAGATTGATCGGTTTGGTCAGAAAATCGACGCCGCCGCTTTCCAGCGCATGCACCACATGTTCCGTCTCGCTGAGGCCAGTCATGAAGATCACCGGCACATGCGCCAGTTCCGGCATGGCTTTCAGCTGGCGGCAGGTTTCAAAGCCGTCCGGCTGCGGCATCACCGCGTCCATCAGCACCATGTCGGGTGTGATGCGCCCGGCAATGGTGAGCGCCGCCGTGCCGGATGTCGCGACCAGAACCGTCACGCCCGATGCCTCCAGCGCCTTCGTCAGGAAGCCGAGAGTTTCGGGGGAATCATCCACCACAAGGACGATGTCGCGCTGGGCAGGAGCTTCAGTCATGGCTTCAGACATACCTTCAGTCATGGGGCTGGACCTCTTCCAGGATGGTTCTGTAGCCAGCAAAATCAAACTGCTCCAGCCGTTCGCGCAAGGCCGCAACTAGAGGGCCGTTGCCCGCTTCCCGGTCCAGTTCGCTCAGCTTTGCCTCGATGCCATGCACATAGCCGATGTCGCCAAGATCCATCAGGTCACGCAAGTGACCGGGGCCGGGATTGGCATAAAGTCCCGGCGCCGTTTCCCGCTGCGGCTCTGCCTGAGGCAGGATGATGGGGAGGGAAGGGGCGGCCAGCTGTTCTGGCGCAGCTGAGGCAGGGGAGCCATAGCGCCAGACGAGGCCGGGCAGGCGGCCAAGCCGGTCGAGAAGCTGGGCCATGTCCACGGGCTTTGCCAGCGTATCGTCATGGGCTGGCTCGCCGGTGGGGCGCAGGGCCGTATCACCGATATTGGCCGAGAGCATGACGATGCGGCCCTTGTAGCCGCGATGGCGCAGGGCCGCTGCCACTTCCCAGCCGTTGAGGCCGGGCATGGAAATGTCGGCCAGCACCAGATCCGGGGCCAGTTCAAGCGTGAGGTCTATGCCTTCCTGCCCGTTTTCCGCCGTCAGCACGATGAAGCCGAGTGGTGCCAGCATTTCGCGCATGAGGGCGCGGTGGTCGCCATTGTCGTCGATGACGAGGATGGAGCGGCGCGGCCCCTCATAGCCGCGCACCAGCCGGTCGGCGGCAAGGGCAGGCGCGGGGCCGTTGAGGGCTGCCAGCATCAGCCGCACGGTGAAGGTGCTGCCCTTGCCCGGTTCGCTTGTCACATCAATGGAGCCGCCCAGCGTTTGCGCCAGAAGCTTGGTGATGGTCAGCCCAAGGCCAAGGCCGGGCGTGCGGTGCACGGCTTCGCTGCTGCCACGGCCGAAGGGCTCGAAAATGCGCTCCAGATCCTGCGGGGCAATGCCCCGGCCCGTGTCGGTGATGCGGAAGGTGGCGACTTGCGAGCGGTAGGCCACGTCCAGGGTAATTTTGCCCTTGTCCGTGAACTTGATGGCGTTGGACAGGAGGTTGACGAGGATCTGGCGCAGGCGCTTTTCGTCGGTGCGAATAACCGCGGGCAGGTTCGGCGCGCGGGAGAAGTCGAAGCTGAGCCCGGCGGCTTGCGCCTGCAGCCGCACCATGGCGACGATCTGGTCGAGGAACTCGTGGATGTTGACCGTGTCCGTGCTGACTTGAAGCCGGCCAGCCTCAATGCGGGAAATGTCGAGAAGGCCGTCGATCAGGCCGGAAAGATGCTCCGCGCTGCGGCGGATGACCTGAATGCTGGCCTTGCGCTCACGCGGGATGGCTTCGTCCCGCTCCAGCACCTGCGCATAGCCGAGAACCGCATTGAGCGGGGTGCGCAATTCGTGGCTGAGGCCGATGACATAGCGGCTCTTGGCGTGGTTGGCCGCTTCCGCCGCTTCCTTCGCCCGTTGCAGGGCGGCGTCCGTCTTGCGGTGCGCCTCGATTTCCTGCAGCAGCAGCGTGTTCTGGCGGGCGGATTCTTCTTCCGCCACCCGGCGCGTGTCATGTGCCAGCACCAGAAACCAGACGCCGATTCCCGCGGCGATGGCGAAAACCACAAAGATCAGCGCGATGATCTGCCCCGGTGCGAGACTCTCCTCCACGCCGTGTACCATCGACTGATTGTAGATGATGGTGAGGATGAGCCCGATGCCTGCGATCACCAGCGCCGAGGTGGTGAGGTAGCGGCCAAGGCGGGTGCCGAGCTTTTCCATGGCCCAGACGGGCAGGGCGGCAGCTGCGGCAGCTCTGGTCTGATAGG
This sequence comes from Pannonibacter anstelovis, assembly GCF_036881715.1. NCBI lineage: Bacteria > Pseudomonadati > Pseudomonadota > Alphaproteobacteria > Hyphomicrobiales > Stappiaceae > Pannonibacter > Pannonibacter anstelovis. Next base: position 73,006 of record NZ_JBAKBF010000008.1, on the reverse strand, counting down.
CCAGCCGCGCCTTAGGCTTGCAGCTGTCGCCGCAACGGGCATCCAGCGTGCAGCAGAGCGAGCAGATCGGCACCTGATAGGCCGGGCAATAGGCCATGTCCTCCGGCTCGAACGGATTTTCGCAGACCGAGCAGGTGATGGCGGTGCGGGACTGCCAGTGGCGGCGTGGCTTGCGGGCCAGATAGTACTTGCCCTTCGTGCCCCAGGCGATGAGCAGGGCAAAGACGTAAGGCAGCACGAAGGCGATGAAGGTGGCGAGTGCGGCCGCCGTGACGCCGAAAATGCCGTAATGCGCCAGCAGCGCAATCAGTGCCGCCCCGCCCATGGCGCCGGTGCCTACGGGGTTGATGTCATAGAGGTGGGCCCGTTTGAACTCGATGCCGGGCGGTGACAAGCCCAGCGGCTTGTTGATGAAGAGATCGGCGGAAATCGAAGACAGCCAGGCCATGGCGATGATGGAGAAGACCCCGAGGGTTTCCTCCAGCAGTTCGTAAATGCCAAGTTCCATCAGCAGCAAGGCTATGCCGACATTGAACACAACCCACACCACCCGGCCAGGATGGCTGTGGGTGAGGCGGGAGAAGAAGTTGGACCATGCCAGCGACCCGGCATAGGCATTCATTACGTTGATCTTGAGCTGCGCCACCACCACGAAGGCGGCCATCAGCAGGATGGCGGCCTGTTCTGAAGGCAGCATGTAGCCGAAGGCCACCGCATACATGCGTGATGGCTGATCGGCTTCGCCCGCCGGAATGCCGGAGGACAGCACCAGCACGGCAAGGAAGGAGCCCGCCAGCAGCTTCGGCAGTCCGATGACAACCCAGCCGGGACCAGCCAGAAACAGGGCAAAGCGGCGCAGCGGGGACAGGCTTTCCTTCGCGGGCAGAAAGCGCAGGAAGTCCACCTGCTCGCCGATCTGCGCCATCAGCGCCAGCACCACGGCAGCGGCAGCGCCGAATTGCAAAAGGTCTACGGGATTGGAGTAAGCCTCGCGTGGAACGCCTGTGACCGGATCAATACCCGCAAAGCCGAGCCACACACCCACCGCCGGCCAGTCGGTGAAGGCGATGAAAATGAAAGGCAGGATGTTGAGAATGATCCAGAAGGGCTGGGTCAGAAGCTGGAAGCGGCTGATCAGCGTAATGCCATGGGTCACCAGCGGGATGACGGCCAGGGCGCTGATGATGTAGCCGATCCATAGCGGGATGCCGAAGGCATAGTCGAGGGCGCTCGACATGATCGAGGCTTCGATGGCGAAGAGAATGAAGGTGAAACTGGCATAGACAAGGGAGGTGAGCGTCGAGCCAATGTAGCCGAAGCCGGCCCCGCGCGTCAGAAGGTCGATGTCCACCCCGTGGCGCATGGCGTAGCGGGCAATGGGCCAGCCGACGAACAGCAGCACGGCGCAACCCGCTAGAATGGCGGCAAAGGCATTGGCCGTGCCGTAGGACAGGGTGATGGCGCCGCCGATTGCCTCCAGCGCCAGAAACGAAATCGCCCCGCTGGCCGTATGGGCAATGGCGCGGCTGGAAAAGCGCCGGGCACTCTTGGCCGTAAACCGCAGGGCATAGTCTTCCAGGGTCTGGTTGTTGACCCATTGGTTGTAATGCCTGCGCACCGGCAGGATGCGCTGACGCGCTGTCATTCAGGCGCCCCCTATTTAGGCGTCTGCCCATTCATTGGGCAGTTTGCCGTTCCCGCATTCCCGAAAAAGCTCCGGATGCCGCTCCGTTTCTTGCAAGTTCACCTGTACCTAGCAGGGATCATGCCGGTTTTCCCCGTGGCGCTGCCCAACGGGAAGGCAGGCGGCAAGGCTGACGCAGGGGGCTACGTCAATCGACGTATGTTGCGCTGCCGCATGAGGCCGCACGATCCCCTTCAGACGGCAGCCAGCGGCGGCCGCGGGCGGCAAGCCGGATGAGCGGAAATGCTCCGGACGGCGCACCGCTTCCAGATGGGGTGATCCCGGCGGATGGCCGGGACGGGCAAAAATCAAGGGGAACAGCAGATGATGACCAGGATGACTTCCCGCATGGCAGGGTTCGTGGTGGCGGGCCTGATGACTTCGACCATGATCGGCGGCGCGCTGGCCGAGGAGACGATCAAGATCGGCATCCTGCATTCGTTGTCGGGCACGATGGCGATTTCCGAAACGACGCTGAAGGACACCATGCTGTTCCTCATCGAGGAGCAGAACAAGAAGGGCGGCGTGCTGGGCAAGAAGCTGGAGGCGGTTGTCGTTGACCCTGCATCCGACTGGCCGCTCTTTGCCGAGAAGGCCCGCGAACTGATCTCCGTCAACAAGGTTTCGGCTGTCTTTGGCTGCTGGACCTCCGTGTCGCGCAAGTCCGTTCTGCCGGTGTTCGAGGAGCTGAACTCGATCCTGTTCTACCCCGTCCAGTACGAGGGTGAGGAAAGCCAGCGCAACGTGTTCTACACCGGCGCTGCTCCCAACCAGCAGGCTATCCCGGCGGTTGACTACCTCATGAACGAGGAAGGCGTGGAGCGCTGGGTGCTGGCGGGCACCGACTATGTCTATCCGCGCACGACGAACAAGATTCTTGAAGCCTATCTGAAGTCCAAGGGCGTCAAGGAAGAGGACATCATGATCAACTACACGCCGTTCGGTCATTCCGACTGGCAGACGATCGTGTCCGACATCAAGGCCTTCGGCTCGGCCGGCAAGAAGACCGCCGTGGTCTCCACCATCAACGGCGATGCCAATGTGCCTTTCTACAAGGAACTCGGCAACGCCGGTATCAAGGCTGAAGACATTCCGGTCGTTGCCTTCTCCGTGGGTGAGGAAGAGCTGGCCGGTCTCGATACCGCACCGCTCGTTGGCCATCTGGCCGCCTGGAACTACTTCCAGTCCGTCGATACGCCGGTCAACGCCGAGTTCATCGAAAGCTGGCGCGCCTATACCGGCAACGAAAAGCGCGTGACCAACGATCCGATGGAAGCTCATTACATCGGCTTCAACATGTGGGTGAAGGCGGTCGAGAAGGCTGGCACGACTGACCCGGATGCGGTCATTGATGCGCTCGTCGGCGTGTCCGTCCCGAACCTCTCCGGCGGCTACTCGGCCATGATGCCGAACCACCACATCACCAAGCCGGTGCTCATCGGCGAGATCCAGGCAGACGGCCAGTTCGAGACCGTATGGGAGACCCCGGGCCTCGTGGTCGGTGACGAGTGGTCCGACTACCTGGAAGGCTCCAAGGACCTCATCGCCGACTGGCGCGCCCCGCTCTCCTGCGGAAACTTCAACGTGAAGACCGGCAAGTGCGGCGGCTCCGGCAGCTGATGTGGGGAGCAGGGCGGGAATCTCCCGCCCTGCTCTGTGCCGTGTGGCTCGCAACCGGTTCCTCTTCCCAAGGAATAACGCTGTCGCATCTGATGAATGCAGCTATGCACCAGCGCCTCCGCTCCCCTCCCCCTTGAGGGGAGGGGGAAGGGGTGGGGGTAACGGACTGAGAACGCGCGGTATTTTCTGAAAGTTCACGGACCAGTGTTGTGCCAGTTACGCAGCGTTTCTCCGTGAAAACCCCCACCCCTAGCCCCTCCCCTCAAGGGGGAGGGGGACTGAGAGGCCGCTGTGCGCAAAGAATCATAAGCGCAGCAGCTGGTCTCCAAGGGCAAGGGTCAGCCTGCCGGGCGCTCGAATCCGCCCGGATCATCAAGAGAATTTCCAGCCAGGTGACGCCCATGTCTCTGAAACGCCTCATGATCTGTCTGCTGACACTGGTGATCTTCGCCACAGTCCAGCAGCCAGCCTTTTCGCAAGCCACGGACGTTCTGCGGCCGCTGGTGAACAAGCTGGGCGAAGGCGGGTTCAAGGAAACCGAGGCGCAAGTGGGTGCGCTGGCGGCCACCGGAGATCCCGCCGTTGCCCCGGCGCTGGAGGCCCTGTCGTCCGGTGATCTTTACTTGCGCAAGAGCGACGGCATGGCCGTCATCGGCGTGAAGGCGGGCTCCGGTCTTGCCCTGACCGATCCGCTGACCGGAGAGGCGCTGGGCACGGTCGCGGCGGGTGAAGTCTCCAAGATCAAGGTCAACAACGGCTTGCGCCGCACCATCCGCTCGGCGCTGGGCGGTCTGACATTGCGCGCACCCGATCCGGCAGTGCGGCTTGCAGCGGCTGGTGCCGTATTCAAGGCTCGTGATGCTGAGTCACTGCCCTTGCTGGAAGCGGCGCTGGCCGCTGAAACCGATCCAGCGGTCAAGGCAGCCATGGAGCAGGCCCGCGCTGCGGCCATTCTCGTCAGCGATGCGCCGGAGGCAGCGAAGCTGGCGGCGGTGGACATGATCGCCTCTGCGGGCGGGCGCGATGCCCTCTCCGTGCTGACGGCGGTGACCGGGGATGCAAAGACATCGCCAGCCCTGCGTGATGCAGCGCAGGCCGGCATCACGCGCATCGAAAAGACCATGGCGCTTTGGGATGGCGCGCAGAACATCTGGTATGGGCTGTCGCTGGGTTCGGTTCTGCTGCTGGCCGCTATCGGCCTTGCCATCACCTTTGGCGTGATGGGCGTGATCAACATGGCCCATGGCGAGATGGTGATGATCGGCGCCTATGTCACCTTCATGGTGCAGGAGGTGATCCGCACCAGCTTTCCGGCGCTGTTCGACATGTCCTTGTTCATCGCCCTGCCGCTCGCCTTTCTGGTGACGGGGCTGATCGGCATGGCCATTGAGCGCGGTATCATCCGTTTCCTCTACGGGCGGCCACTGGAAACGCTGTTGGCCACCTGGGGCCTGTCGCTGATGCTGCAGCAGGCGGTGCGCTCCATCTTCGGGCCAACCAACCGCGAAGTGGGCAATCCGGACTGGATGTCCGGCGCCTTCCAGCTGGGTGAGATGACCATCACCTATAACCGGCTCTGGATCGTCGTCTTTGCGCTGCTGGTCTTTGCCGGGCTGATGCTGGTGCTGAAGAAAACGCCTTTCGGCCTCTACACCCGCGCCGTCACGCAGAACCGCCGCATGGCCGCCTCCATGGGCATCCGCACACCCTGGATTGACGCGCTCACCTTCGGCCTTGGCTCCGGCATTGCCGGGATTGCCGGTGTCGCCCTGTCGCAGATCGACAACGTATCACCCAACCTTGGACAGGGCTACATCATCGACAGTTTCATGGTCGTGGTCTTCGGCGGCGTGGGCAACCTGTGGGGCACGCTGGTGGGCGCGCTGACCTTGGGCGTCGTCAACAAGTTCCTGGAGCCCTATGCCGGGGCCGTGCTCGGCAAGATCCTCGTGCTCGTCTTCATCATTCTCTTCATCCAGAAGCGTCCACGGGGGCTGTTTGCTCTCAAGGGCCGGGCAGTTGACGCATGATCACCCATTTCCTTCTCCGCGCCTTCGACCGGCAGGCCACGCTGTTCCTCATCATTGCTGGTGCCATCATTCTGGCGGTGCCTGCGCTCAACCTGCTGCTGCCGCCGGATCATCCCCTGCATGTGCCCACCTATGCGGTGAGCCTGATGGGCAAGTATCTCACCTATGCGCTGCTGGCGCTGTCGGTGGATCTCGTCTGGGGCTATTGCGGCATTCTCTCGCTGGGGCACGGGGCCTTCTTTGCCCTCGGCGGCTATGCCATGGGCATGTATCTGATGCGCCAGATCGGCCCGCGCGGCGTTTATGGCGATCCGGTGCTGCCGGATTTCATGGTGTTCCTCAACTGGAAGGAACTGCCCTGGTACTGGTACGGCTTCGACAGCTTCCCCTTTGCCATGCTCATGGTGCTTCTGGTGCCGGGCGTGCTGGCCTTTGTCTTCGGCTGGTTTGCCTTCCGCTCGCGGGTGTCGGGTGTCTATCTCTCGATCATCACGCAGGCGCTGACCTATGCGCTGCTGCTCGCCTTCTTCCGCAATGACATGGGCTTTGGCGGCAACAATGGCCTGACCGATTTCAAGGACATCCTCGGCTTTTCCGTGCAGGCCGATGCCACCCGCGCCGGGCTGTTTCTTGCCTCGGGTCTGGCGTTGATCGTGTCCTTCCTGCTCGCCCGTTCCATCACCCGCTCCAAGCTCGGCAAGGTGCTGGTGGCAGTGCGCGATGCGGAAAGCCGCACCCGTTTCCTCGGCTACAAGGTGGAGCGCTACAAGCTCTTCGTATGGACCGTTTCGGCCATGATGGCGGGCCTTGCCGGAGCGCTTTATGTGCCGCAGGTGGGCATCATCAATCCGGGTGAATTTGCCCCGGCCAATTCCATCGAGGTGGTGATCTGGGTGGCTGTCGGCGGGCGCGGCACGCTCTATGGGCCGATCATTGGCGCGGTGCTGGTCAACTACGGCAAGACCTGGTTCACCGCCGTGCTGCCGGAAGTCTGGCTCTTTGCTCTCGGTGCGCTGTTCGTGGTGGTGACGCTGTTCCTGCCCAAGGGCATCACCGGCCTTGCGGCCCAGATGCGGGCAAAGATCGCAGGCCGCCGCAAGCCGCAGGACACCTCCTCATCCGGCCCTCAATCCGGTCACCAATCCACGGGCGCGAGTGCGCCGCAACCGGCGGAGTGAAGCCATGACCCGTCAAACGAGCCTTCTCTATCTGGATGGCGTCAGCGTCTCCTTCGATGGCTTCCGCGCGCTCAACTCACTGTCCTTCGTCATCGCGCCGGGCGAAATGCGCGCCATCATCGGCCCCAATGGTGCGGGCAAGACGACGATGATGGACGTGATCACCGGCAAGACCCGGCCGGATACGGGCGAGGTGTTCTTCGGCGGTCAGACCGACCTCACCCAGCTGGACGAAGCCGATATTGCCGAGCTTGGCATTGGCCGGAAATTCCAGAAGCCGACGGTTTTTGAGAGCCACACGGTTCAGGACAATCTGGAACTGGCGCTGAAGGCTCCGCGCGGACCGTTCTCGACGCTGTTCCACGTGCTGTCGCGCAAGGAAAAGGCACGGGTCGAGGAGCTGCTGGAACTGATCCGGCTGGGCAGCCGCCGCAACGAGCTGGCGGCCAATCTCAGCCATGGCCAGAAGCAGTGGCTGGAAATCGGCATGCTGCTGGCGCAGGAGCCGCAGCTTCTCCTGGTCGATGAGCCCGCAGCCGGCATGACCGACGCTGAAACGGCGGAAACGGCGGAGCTGCTCAAGGACATCAACAAGACCCGCTCTGTGGTGGTGGTGGAGCACGACATGAGCTTCATCCGTGCACTGGGCGTCAAGGTGACGGTGCTGCACGAAGGCTCCGTTCTGGCCGAAGGCTCGATCGACCACGTGTCGTCGAACGAACGGGTGGTGGAAGTTTATCTGGGACGGTGAGGGGAAATTGCCGCAGAGCCAGATCGCTAACAAAACTTCCGCCTCTCTTCTTGAGGGGGCAGATGAAGGCCCCGCCTCTTGGCCGGATGAAATGGAGCAGACCATGCTGAGCGTTGAAAAGATTGATCTTCACTATGGCGCGGCTCAGGCGCTCAAGGGCGTCTCCATTGAGGCGGAAGCGGGCAAGGTGACCTGCCTGATGGGCCGCAACGGTGTGGGCAAGACCTCGACATTGCGTGCCATCGCGGGCCAGCAGCCGGTCAGCGGTGGGCGCATCCTGTGGCAGGGACAGGATATCTCGCGCCTTGCGCCCCATGCCCGGGCACGGCTTGGCATTGCCGTCGTGCCCCAGGGCCGCGAGATCTTTCCGCTTCTGAGCGTGAAAGAGAATCTTGAAACCGGCTATGCCCCCCTTGCCCGCCGCGACCGGACCATCCCGGAGACCATCTTCGAGCTGTTCCCGGTGCTGAAGGACATGCTGGCGCGCCGGGGCGGTGATCTGTCCGGCGGCCAGCAGCAGCAGCTTGCCATCGCCCGTGCCCTCGTCATGCGGCCGAAGCTTCTCGTGCTGGACGAGCCGACAGAAGGCATTCAGCCGTCCATCATCAAGGACATTGGCCGTGCCATCGAATGGCTGCGCGATCAGGGCACCATGGCGATCATTCTGGTGGAGCAGTATTTCGAATTTGCCCGCGACCTTGCCGACCGCTTCGCGGTGATGGACCGGGGCGAGGTGGTGATGGCGGGCCTGCGCAGCGAGCTCGATGAAACGGAAGTGCGCCGGCATCTGACGGTCTGAGCTTCGTGACGCCCCGGCATTAAGAATACGCAGTTCTGCGATTCAAGGTCACGCTGTTGACACGCTTTGTCCTAAACTTGGTCCGATTCGGTATTCGGGGAGACTGGGATGAAGCGGCTTGTGATCGGGGCAGGCATTGTGGCTGTGCTCGTGGCATCTGCTGTGGTCATCGTGCCCATGGTGCTGCCGAAGGACGCCATCAAGGCGCGGGTGATCCAGGAGGTGGAAGCGGCCTCGGGCCTGCGTCTGCGCATTGACGGCCCGGTGTCCATTTCCCTTCTGCCGGCGTTTCATCTCAGCGCGGAAGATGTCGGGCTGTCGGGTGAAGCTGGCGCCCGGGGTGTCGAATTTGCCCGTGCCGGTTCCATTTCTTTCGAACTTGGTTGGGGAGCTTTGTTTGGCGGCGCCATTCAGGTGACCGGCATTGCCCTTGAAACTCCGGAGTTCAACCTTCTGGTCGATGGCGAAGGCCGCACATCCTGGGCGCCGCGCCAGCCGATGAAGCGCATCGAGGGCGTCTTTACCCAGTTTGAAAGCAAGGGCAACGAACAAGCCGCGCCTGCGCCTGCTCCAGCACTTCCGGACGGCGCGCCGCAGGAGGCGCGGGACCTGGGGGCGCTGGCCCGTGTCGGGTTTGACGATGTTCAGATTCGCGGCGGGCGTCTTGTCTATGCGGATGAGCGTAGCGGCACGCGGCAGGAACTGGCCGATATCAATGGCCGTTTCACGATGCCCGGCCTTGATAAGCAGGCTGATCTGGATGCCAGTGCAATCTGGAACGGCCAATCCGTCCTGCTCGATGCACAGGTGACGAGCCTTCTGAAGCTTGTGGCTGGAGAAACGGCAGCGATCGATCTCATGGCCAAGGCAGGCGAGGCGACAGTCAACGTGGAGGGAGAGCTTGGCCTGTCGCCGCTGGCTGTGGATCTGGCTGTGGACGGCAAGGCCACCTCTTTGGCTGCCATCATGGCGCTGGCGGGGGCTGAGGGCGCGCAGGACAGCGGAGAAGTCTCCCTCGCGGGCCGGATTGCCGGCGATGCGCGCCAGATTGCCCTGCAGGATGGAACGGCTGCCCTTGGCGCGCTCAAACTGGCGCTCTCCCTCAATGCGGACCTCACTGGCAAGGCGCCGAAGCTTGAGGGCCGTGTCCAGTCGTCGGGCGGCAGCTTGCAGGATGCGCTGAGGCTGGCAAACCTGTCCTTCCCGGCCACGGGTGAGTTTGGCACAGATCTGCGCTTTGCGGCCGCAGGAGCAGACGCGCCCTCGCTGCTGGGCTCCCTGCAGCTCTCGGGCCTTGTCTCGGTTTCGGGCGGCACGGTGACTGGCCTTGATCTGGCCGCTGCCGCCGGCGGCGATGAAAGCGCCAACCAGATCAGCGGCATCAATGCCAAGGTGAGTTTCGACGGGCTGGACAAGCCGGTTACCGTTTCCGGCGGGCTGAGCTGGCGGGGGGAAGCCTTCGCCCTGAAGGGCTCTGCCACGCCGGCCATTCTTCTGGCCGGTCTTCCGGCGCCTGTTGATGTCCGCCTTGAAGGCGCCCGGGGAGCTGCCGGCTTCGAAGGATCTGCCACATTGCCGGGCGGTGTGGATGGCTCGGTCTTTGTGGAAACGAAGAGCCTGCGCAATCTGCTGTCCTGGCTGGGCCGTCCGCTCGCGCCCGGTGCCGGTCTTGGCCCATTCCGGGTGGCGGGTGTGTTTGCCGCGGGAGAGAATGCGGTCTCCTTCCGCAATACGGCCTTCACGCTGGATGGCATCAGCGGCAGCGGCGAAGGCAAGCTGGTTTTTGGACAGGTGCCGAAACTGACGGCTTCGCTCGTGCTCGAAAGCCTGCCGCTTGATCCCTATCTCGGCACCGGCCCAGCTCAGGCGCCTTCCGGCGCGAAACCTGCGGCAGGTGCTGCGGCCCCGTCTGGGGGCGCCAAGGCGGCGAAGGGCTGGAGCAATGCCCCGGTCGATTTCGGCGGACTTGCCGCCTTTGATGCGGATCTGACACTGACGGCCAAGTCGATCAGCTGGGACAGGATCACGCTTGGCAACAGCACGCTCAAAGTGGCGATTGCCGATGGCGTTCTGACCGCAGATCTGCAGCAGGTTTCCCTCTATGGCGGCGAGGGCAAGGGCACGCTGACGGTGGAAGGCGGCAACCGCCAGCCTCAGATCCGCTCGGCCTTCACCCTGTCCAAGGTCGGTGCCCGGGATTTGCTGCGCGATGCCACGGGTATTTCCTGGCTCGATGGTGCGGGCTTTTTCTCCTATGACATCAACACGCGCGGCAGCAGCGAAGCGGAGCTGATCGGCAACCTCGGCGGTGAAGCGAAGCTTGAAGTGCTCAATGGCGCCATTCTCGGGGTCAACCTGCAGGACATGGTGCGTAATGTCGCCGCCCGAACGCTGCTGGGCTGGCAGCAGTCCAGCGAGGCGCGGACCGATTTCACGACGCTGAGTGCCTCGTTCCAGATCAGCAACGGCGTTGCCGTCAATCAGGATCTGGTGCTCGCCGGTCCGCTGATCCGCATGACGGGCAGTGGTACCACGGACATGCCGGGCCGTGCGCTGGACTGGCGGGTGGAGCCGCAGATCGTTCCCAGTCTGCAAGGCATTGCCCCGATGCCGCGGGCCAAGGGTGAATCCAAGACGATGGCCGCCCTCGGTGTGCCCGTTGTCATCCGTGGCGCCTGGGACCGGCCGCAGATCTATCCGGACATCCAGGGCATACTGGAAAATCCGCAGGCAGCTTACGAACAGCTGCAGCAGGTGGGCGGAGAACTGGTGCAGCTTCTGAAAGTCAAGCCGGAAGAAGCGCTTGGAACTGTTGCCAATGACCTCGTCAGCCAGACCACTGGCGGCAAGGTGCAGATCGACGTGCAGAAGGTTCTGGATGGCGAGGTCAGTGACCAGAGCGTGCTGAAGGCTCTGGAGCAGGGCTTCGGCCTGCCGTCCGGCTTCCTGGGCTCGTCCGGGCCGGGGGTGCCGGAGGGGCGTGAGGTGCTGCCGGAAGAGCCAGGGTCTGAATCACAGCCCCAGCCTTGAAGTGGACCGGCGTCAGCCTGCAGTGGCAGGCAGGCCAATGGCCTTGCGCATGCAGGCAAGGCTGTCATCCAGCTTGCCAGAATTGTCGATGCGGATGACGCCGGGCACATCGGGCATATCGATGTCGGCCCGGCTGAGCCGGCGGCTGATCTCTTCCCGGCTTTCGCGGCCGCGCGCGGCCAGCCTTCCGGCCAGCACATCAATGGGCGCGGTCACCAGCAGGATAGTCAGTGAGGCATATTTCTGCCGTGCCTGATTGAGGATCTGACGTGAGCCATTGGCGATCACCGTGTGCCCGGCACGGATACCGTCATCGATGCTCTCCGGCAGGATGTAGCCAAGGCCATGCGCCTCCCAGGCAAGGGCCACCCGGCCCTCGCGGTAAAGCCCGTCAAATTCGGCCCGGCCTATGGCATCATGGTCTTCCGTCGCGCCGTCTGTCGTCCGGGTGATGAGGCGGCGGGCGAAGATATAGGCCGGATCGCCGTCAAGACTGTCACGCAGGGCATTCATCAGCGTGTCCTTGCCCGCACCGCTGGGGCCAACCACCAGCACCAGCCTGCCGGGCCCGAGCAGGGCCGTGCTGCCGCTTGTCTGGCGTTCCTCTATCCCGCCGTTCATTGCATTCTCCGTGACAGATGCCGCCTGCATATGGTCCGTCAGCTTCACGCGACGCGCCGTCCCTCGCGCCAGACGCCGCGCACGACCGGCACATTGCCCACCAGCCGCACCTGCACCAGATCGGCCCTGAGGCCCGTCTCCAGACGGCCGCGGTCGGCAAGGCCTGCCATTTTCGCCGGGGTAGCCGTCACCATTGCCATCGCCTGCGGCAGTGAAATGCCCTCGACTTCGCCCGCCAGATGGAACGCTGCCTGCAGCATGGACACCGGCACATAGTCTGAGGAAATGATGTCAAGGCAGCCGTCTTCTGCCAGTGCCTTTGCGGAAATGTTGCCGGAGTGGGAGCCGCCGCGCACCACATTCGGGCCGCCCATCAGCACGCCCATACCGGCCGCATGGGAGGCGCGGGCGGCTTCCAGCGTGGTCGGGAATTCGGCAATACCGGTGCCGAGACTGACCGCCTCGTCCACATGGGCCACGGTTGCATCGTCATGGCTGGCCAGAAGGATGCCGCGTTCACGGGCCGAATCTGCCAGCAGCTTGCGGTGCTGCGGGGCATTCTTGTCCGCAACAGCCTGCCGCATGGCGATATAGGTTTCCATCTGCTCGTCGGTGAAGTTCTTCTTGGTCTGGTAATAGACGCGGTACATCTCGATGGAGACGAACTGCCGCTGGCCGGGGGTGTGGTCCATCAGCGACATCAGGCGCACGTGGGCATCGTTCTTGAAATGCTCGTAAGCGCTCATCACGTCCGGGGCAGACACCTCGCAGCGCAGATGGATGAAATGCTCGGCGCGCAGCCTCTTTTCGGCCTGTGCGCTTTCGATGGCGCCCGCGAGTGCACGCATGTCGTCCACATTCAATTCCGCTTCCGCATCCATTCCGACGCGCAGGGCATCAAACACGGTGGTGATGCCGGCACAAGCGATCTGTGCGTCATGGGCCTGCACGGCAGAGACCGGGTTCCAGCGCACTTTCGGGCGCGGCGAGTAATGGATCTCCAGATGGTCGGTATGCAGTTCGACCAGTCCCGGGATCAGGAAGTCTCCTTCGCAATCATGGCCATGGGCTGGAATGCCGCCCTCATCGATGGCGCCGATCGTGCCGCCCTTCACCTCCAGGCTGCCGGTGATGACACTCTCCGGCAGGACGAGGCGGGCGTTGGTGAAGCTGTGCGTCATGTGGGTCATTGGCTCTGGCTTTCGGCAGAAACGGGGATCAGGCGCAGGGCAGGGTCCTGCGGGCCAATGGATCCCGTGAGGGGCAGGATGTCGATGGCGCGGAAAGGTGCGCCGCGTTCTGCCTCGGCAAAAAGACCGAGGCTGGCAATCTGGTGGGGACGGTCCGTCACCCCGGCAAAGTGGTCCATGGCGGCTGTCTCGAGGGCAGACATGGTGCTGTCCGCCTCCAGCTTCACCGTAAGGGTCATGTGGAAACGGAATTCTTCGAACACATACGGATAGCCCCAGGCCCGCAAGAGGTCCTGCTGGCGGGGCGACAGGTTTGCGGCCAGCCGGCGGGCCATGTCGGCTTCGCTCAGGGGCGCGCGGAAGGGCTCGAAAGCCTCGACACAGGCTGCCGCAAAACCATTCAGGTCTTCGCTCACCGGCTGCGGGGTCAGTGCCAGAAAACGGCCAAGCCGGGTGACCGACAGACCGGGGATGCCGAAGGGCGCGGCATGGCTGCAAAAGCTGCGGAATGCATTGCGCAGCGCTGGTTCATCAAGTCCGTCCGTGAGGGAAAACGGCGCCTTCAATGTGCCGTGAAAGCCGTAGCGGCGCGGGTCCGCCGTCAGGGTGGCCAGATCCTCACCGGAGAGGCCTGCAATGTGCGGCTGGGGCAAGGCCTTGCCGTCTACCGCGTCGCGTCCCAGCCACGCGGCGCCGAGCCGGGTCAGGGGACTGTCTGCAGGAGCGGTATAGTAGATAGCGTAACGCATCGGAGAGGGCCGTCTTGTCTCAAGAATCGTAAGGCTGGATAAAAGAAGCAATGGCCAGAACTAAGGCTGGCGGATGTAGGCTATGTGACAGAGATGTTGCCGTCCTCAGCTCCGGTGTGGCGCGCATAGGCGGCGAGCCGCTCTTCCAGTGTGCCGGAGTGAAGCTCGAACAGATGGTTGTCTTCATCGTAGAAGTACACCGACCGCCCCTCACCGGCAATGCGGGGGCGTGGCGGCTTGACCTCGAGGCCAAGGCTGCGGATGCGCTCTATCGCAGGCTCTATCTCCTCATCATCCACCTTGAAGGCGATGTGATTGTAGCTGCGCTCAGGCAGGCTTTCGCCCTCCATCACGGCGATCCAGATATCCCCGGATACAAAGAATTTCTCCGGAGATAACGAAAAGCCAGCTCCCTGACTGCAGTAAACCTCACGAAGGCCAAGAACCTCCGTGAGAATTTTGGCCATTCGCGTTATGTCACGGCAGATGAAAGTAATGTGAGAAAGACCGCGAATCGGCATGAAACATATCCCTAATTGCAATTGCAGCTAATACGCGTAGATTTTCCCATTATTGTTCTGCTGGTTGTTCTTGATCAACTTGCTTTTCATCACGGTATAGGTAATTACTGCAATGTCCTTCCGTGAAGCGAAGGCCGAGGGAGTGTCTGTCAAATTTGTCTACTTGTATATCTAAAAGTGAGTGGCAAAGCAACGCTGTGACAAGGGGGCGCGTTGAATGACCGGGCTTGGACCGCTGAACCGGGGAACAGGAATTGCCGTCTGGCGCCAGATAGCTGAGTGGATCCGCACCGAAGCAGCCGCCGGCCGGTTTGTGCCCGGAATGCAGTTGCCGCCGGAAATGGAGCTTGCAGCCCGTTTCGGCGTGAACCGCCATACGGTCCGGCGCGCGATTTCCGTGCTGACGAACGAGGGCCTGTTGCGTGCGGATCAGGGCCGGGGAACCTTCTTTGCAGGGCGTGCCGTCAGCTATCCGATCTCGCGGCAAACGCGGTTCTCCGAAATTCTGGCCGGACAAGGGTATTCGCCGGGCGGACGCCTGACGGGAGCCGGCGTTGAGGGTGCAAATGAGATCCTTGCTGCCAAGCTGGAGGTGCCGGCCGGAACGCCGTTGCAGCGGATAGAGACCTTGCGGGTGTCTGGTGATACGCCTGTCCTGTCAGGCACAAGCTGGTGCGAGCTGACCCGCTTTCCGGGCCTTGCCGCTGATTTTGCCGAAACAGGCTCCTTTACCCAGTGTTTCACCAGGGCAGGGCTTGGCGGGTATGCCCGCCGCGAAACAAGGATCTATGCCGAGCGTGCCACAGTTGAGGATGCCCGGTTGCTGGGAATCGACTTGGGCTCGCCTGTGATGGTGATGGAAGTGATCAACGAGGATCTTGAGGGCCGTCCGGTGCAATATGCCCGCAGCCGCGTCGCAGCAGACCGGATGGAACTCGTCGTGCGGAGCTGATCAGCGCTTCTTGCGGGTCCAGCATGGCTTGGCCTTGCTGGCCTCCTTCCAGCCGCTGCGGGCTTCCGGCCAGGCCGTCCGGGCCTGCGCTTCGTGCCACCCAAGGACAAAGCCGGACGCGGCGGCAAGAGAGGCTGCCCGGGCCGCCTTGCCTGCGGCCTTTCCCGCGCCAGGAGACAGAGCTGTCAGCCGTTCGGCCATGGCGACATCATTGAGGTAACCGAAGACGTCCTGCAGGGTCTTGAGCTGCTTGAGGAAGGCCTTGCGCGCCTCGCCCGGGAACAGACTGGCGAAAAATTCCAGTCCGTAACGGAACTTCTTCAGAGCCTTGCGCATGTCATGGCGCTCGGTTCGCGACAGGGTGTCGAGCCGCTGGCCATAGCTCTGAACCTTGCGCCAGCGCTTGCCAATTGCTTCGCTGGCAAAGGAAGTGACGGCCCCGGCGAGCCGGTCCGCCTGCCTTGCATCTTCCTCCTTGCGCCAGCCTGCCGTCTCGCAGTAGCTGGCAATGTCCAGCAGGAAGCTGTTGAAGGCAGTGCTTGCCAGTTCGGCTTTCAGGGCTTGCCGCGCCGCCTGACGGTCCTTTTCAAGCTGCTCCAGCAGCAGCGGAATGCTGATGCCGTCCGGTGCATGGGATGCAAGGGGGGCGGTAATTTCATCGCTCAGCACATCAAGATCCCGTAGCGCACCGGCTGCAGTGGCATAGCGGCTTGCCTGCTGATCCAGCGCGCCGGTGCGGCGCGGGTCAAGAACCGGCCTGAAAAGCTTGAACGCGGTGCGCAGCCGCCTGAAACCAATGCGCAGCTGGTGCGGCCCTTCGTTGTTTGCGCTGGTCAGGCATACCATGCGGGCGGCTGAAATCTGGTCGATGCAGGAGCGCAGGATGTGCTGATAGGCATCTTCCACGCTCATCGTGCCGGCAAGGTTGACGGTGCCAGCGCTGCACGGGGCCTCGTCCTGACCGAGAAACAGCCGGTAGCCGCGCTCGGCCTTGCTCTCCGGCGAAAAGCGAAAGGCGTTGCTGCCCATTAGTGCCAGTGCGGCTTCATACAGCGGCGCGATGCCGCCAGACTTCAGCTCAAGCTCCAGCTCGCACAGGGGCAGGCGCTTGTCTCCTGCAATAATCTCGCCTGTGTCCAGCGCGGCCTCGATGATGGTGCCGTCTTCGCGGGTAAGGTCGCGCTGGGTGCGCTGCATCACCGTCTCGAAACAGGGAGCAAGCTCTGCTCCGCCGGTGCACTCCGTGATCTGGCGGCGGATGCCTTCATCGGCAACCAGATCCAGCTGGAATTGCGGGCCGCTGACATCTATCTCGATTTCGATGGGAGAGGACAGTCCGCCGGAAAGGGGTTTGCCAAGCTTGACGGTCTGGATCCAGCGCCGTCCGGACCTGCGCACCCGTGCGGCGATCTTGGCCTTGTGCAGCCGCAGGTCGGCCGTGTCGAAATAGATCGACCTGAGTTGCTTTGTAGAGGTTCTTCCGGAGGAAAATCCGGCCACAGCTCCGGAGAACTTAACGCTCTCCGCCGCATCAGGTTCAAGCTCCAGCTTGAGTTCGACTTCTCTATCCGGCGTACTCATGTCAAAACTACTAGCCTACCGCCGGTGTGGTGTCGAATGATTTCAGGAGACCTTCGCTTTCAACTGCGCCCGAACAGGCGGCCAAGGCGGGCGGTCACCTTCATCAGGAAGGAGACGATCCAGGGCATGGGGCGGCGGTTGAATGCAATCTTGCGCACATAGACCGGCACATGCCAGACCGCGCGGGTGCCTGCGGGAAACAGCATGCTGACGCCGGGGCGGCCTT
Organism: Pannonibacter anstelovis; assembly: GCF_036881715.1. Taxonomy (NCBI): domain Bacteria; kingdom Pseudomonadati; phylum Pseudomonadota; class Alphaproteobacteria; order Hyphomicrobiales; family Stappiaceae; genus Pannonibacter; species Pannonibacter anstelovis. The sequence continues at coordinate 56,074 of NZ_JBAKBF010000008.1, read as the reverse complement.
CATAGGTGTTGCCGGCCTCATCGGTTATATGAACCTCGCCTTCAAGGAAGAGCACGGTCTCGTCCCAGAAGAAGTGCCAATGGAATTTGCCGGCGGTGCACTCCCAATGGTCGGTCGAGGACCAGCCGTTGGTGCCGGTGGAAAGGCTGGCGAGCCGGGCCTGCGGCATGCCCTCGATGATCCACTCCGGGCGGATCGGCGCGCTGCGCATCGCTGCGGCGTTGAGGGCTGCATAGCGGAAGACAGGCGTCGCGCCGCCCGGTTGCTCCATCTGGGGCGCAGCTTCCCCGTCCTGCGGCTTGCCGATGCTGCCGTTCTCAATAAGTGCCATGATGCCCAGCCTTCTCCTGACCAGCGGTGCCTCTTTGCCCGTGGGCACCTGCGGTTGCGGGATTTATGCCATGGGCTGCGTTGCCGCGGGGTTTAACCGCGGATGCGGGCCATCTGGAATTTGCAAATGCAGTTAACCGCCCGTGACCGGCTGGTCAGGCCTGGCGCGGGTAACGGGCAGCTTCTGCGGGCCAGCTTTCGATATCATGCGGGCGGCCCTCCTGGTCGGCAAAGGCGACCATGTCACGGGCCAGGATGGCCTCGAAGAGGAGAACCGAGGTGACAGCCATCCGCCGGCCCCGGTCAAGGATCAGCAGTTCGAAGCCTTCCTGCAGGCGGGCACGCAGATAAGGCACGATATCGCTGGTCTTCCAGGCGAGCGGGCGGGCCGGATCGACGAACATCACATAGATGCGTTCCAGCGGATCCCGGTGAAAATAGGCACCTGCATCCAGTGGATGGGGAATACGGTTGCGGTCCGGGCTGTTCGTCAGCCGGGCGGAGAGATAGGCGCATTGATAGGCAAGGCATGCGGACGGACGTTCCGGCTGGCCGAAGATGGCACAGCCATGATCCTTGATGCTGGCGCAGGGCCGGTACATCGGTTTGTCCAGAGGACCAATCTCCGGCAGCTCGCAGCAATAGGTACAGGTGCGGCACCAGGATATGCGGGCACCAGCGTCCTTCTTGCGTTTAGCCTGCCCCACGCGGCGTTCCCCTTTGGCTTGCGGCGCGAAGCTGGCGCCGCCACGGCTCATTCCGTCTGGCAAACACGTTCGCGATTGCAGCGGAAGATTAAAGAGTTATTCCTGAAGCTCAAGGCTGGCGATGCAGATGAAGGGGGAGATACAAGACAAGACGCTGAAGTGGCAGAGCGTGTCTAACTATGCCGCTGAAAAGTGTGGTGCCCCTGGCCCGAATCGAACGGGCACTCCCTCACGGGAAACGGATTTTGAATCCGTCGCGTCTACCAGTTCCGCCACAGGGGCAGCGTCCTTGGAGCCGCGACTATAGCCAGACTGGCTTTGCCGTCAATCCACCGGTTTGGGCTTTCCCCGCTCCAATTGGCAATTGTTTGTTGCGCCGCGGAAAATATCCGCCCTGGCACCTCGTTCCCCCGATGACAAAAGCTCCGGCGGCGGCTATGCAGAATGTCATTATGCTTAGAAAACTCTACGATTGGACATTGTCCCTCGCCTCTGGCCCGCGCGCACCGCACGCGCTGGGGGTGGTTTCATTCATTGAAAGCTCGTTCTTTCCGATTCCACCGGATTTGCTGCTGATCCCAATGGTGGTCGCAAACCGCCACAAGGCCTGGTTCTACGCAGCCATTGCCACGGTCATGTCGGTACTGGGCGGCATTTTCGGCTATCTGATCGGCGCTTTCCTGTTCCATCAGGTCGCAGCGCCGATCCTGTCCTTCTATGGCTACATGGACAAGTTCGACCGCTTCAGCGAGATCTTCAACGCCTGGGGCTGGTGGTTTGTGTTCATTGCCGGCCTGACGCCATTTCCCTACAAGGTGATCACCATCGCTGCCGGTGTCACCGGCCTCTCCATGCCGGTCTTTGTCGTTGCCAGCATCGTGTCGCGCGGCATGCGCTTCTTCGCAGTTGCAGCGCTTCTGTATCTCTTCGGTGAACCGATCCGGAACTTCATCGAAAAGCGTCTCGGTCTCGTCTTCACGGTATTTGTGATTCTGCTTGTTGGCGGCTTCGCTGCTATCAAACTGCTCTGAAATCGGATGAGGATCTGAAATGACATCGCTTCAGCGGGCCAGGGCGGCCAATCTGCTTCTGCTTCTGGGGGGAACAGCCTCCATTGCGGCAGCTTGGGGCTTTCAGCTGATTGGCGGATATCTGCCCTGCAAGCTGTGCCTTGAGCAGCGTGTCCCGTATTATGTGGGGCTGCCGCTGGGTGTTCTGGCTCTGCTGGCTCTCATGACGCGCCGCACCGGCGTTGCCACGGTGCTGCTGCTTCTCGTGGCTGCGGTCTTTGCCTATGGGGCCGGACTTGGCGCCTATCAGGCCGGGGCCGAATGGGGCTTCTGGATGGGGCCATCCGACTGCGGTGGCGGCGGTGCCACTCCGAAGTCTGCGGCCAACATGCTGCAGGCGCTGCAGAACACCCGCGTGGTCTCCTGCACAGAGGCCAGCTGGCGTATGTTCGGCCTGTCCTTCGCTGGCTGGAACATGGTGGCCTCCGCAGGTGTTGCCATTCTGGCGCTGTTTGCAGGCTATCAGGCCCGCAAGGGCTGAGAGGGGACGCGGCCATGGGTGAGCGGGAGCGGCGTGCAAAAGCCAGGGAAGACGAGGCCAGACGGGCCCTGTCGCGCGTCCAGGCCGAGAGCGAGACCATCCTTGGCTCCACCACCAGCCGCATGGCCAGCCATGCCCAGCGTCACTTTGGCGCCGCCGACAAGAACCAGAACGACCGGATCGAGGTCTGGGGCACGCGCATCGGCCGCATCGCTGGCCTGCTGTTCGCGATTGGTCTGGTTATCTATCTGGTCAGCGCCTATCTGATGTGAACTGTAAGTTCACAAAGGGCGATTTGATGAGTGACCGGACAGGGGCGCCAGACCCGCAGATTTCAGCCATCGCGGCCATGGTGGCCCCGGGGCTGGACGCCTTCGAGGTCATGGTGCGTCAGGCCTATGCCCAGCTTCCCGAAGAGTTTCAGGCGCTTTGCGAGGGTTTGGTGATCACGGTTGCCGATTTTGCCGATGAGGAGATGCTGGAAAGCGTCGGCCTTGACGACCCCTTCGAATTGATGGGCCTGTTTCAGGGCGTGGGCCTCGCACAGGGCGGAGACATGCTCCATACGGGGCAGGAGCCAAACCATGTGTGGCTGTTCCGGCGCCCGATCCTCGACTATTGGGCCGAGCATGAAGAGCAGCTGGGTGACGTGGTGACCCATGTTCTGGTGCATGAGATCGGCCATCACTTCGGCCTGTCGGATGAGGATATGGAAGCAATCGAGGCCGCAGCGGGCTGACCCGCGCGGCCTCGTTGTACTTGTCCTGTACCGGGCACGAAACCCGGCATTACAGTGTCACTTGTCCTCGGCCTTGGCGCGCTCGATCGCCTCGACGATCAGCTGACGCGCCCTGTCCGGGCCTTCGATGCCAGTGACCTTGACCCACTTGCCGGGCTCCAGATCCTTGTAGTGCTCGAAGAAGTGCTTCACCTGTTCCATGGTGATCGCCGGCAGATCGTCGACCGACTTCACGTTTTCATAGCGGCGGGTCAGCTTGGTGCTGGGAACGGCAATGATCTTCTCATCCTGGCCGCTCTCGTCTTCCATCATCAGCACGCCGATCGGACGGCAGCTCATGATGGCGCCGGGGATGATCGGGCGCTGGTTGATGACCACGACGTCGATGGGGTCGCCATCGCCGCACAGGGTGTGGGGCACGAAGCCATAGTTCCCCGGATAGCGCATCGGGGTATAGAGGAAGCGGTCCACGTACATGGCACCTGCTGCCTTGTCCATCTCGTACTTGATCGGCTCGCCGCCGACCGGAACTTCGATGATGACGTTGATGTCTTCCGGCGGGTTCTTGCCGATCGGCACCGCATCAATACGCATGAGCTTGCTCCTTGAGTTGCTGCGCAGGTCTATTGCAGGGACCGCGCCGCGAAGCAAGGGGCAAGTGTGATACTGCGTTGAAATCCGGGCTTTTCGTCGTTGCAGGCAAAGGCAAACCGGTCTCCCGGATCAGCGGTCCGTTTCATGCCAGCAATAGATCGAAAGCTCCAGCCGCTTGCCCCCCGTCTGGTGCCAGGAGCGGCCGGTCAGCACACCGCCAAGGGCGGCATAGAAGCCGCAGGCCGGTTCATTGTCCGTCAGGACGCGCACCGCAAGGCCCTTGAGACCGCGCCGCTCAAGGCAGGTTCTGACGCTGGCAAACAATCTGCGGCCAAAGCCGAGGCCCTGATACTCCGGCTTGAGATAGAGCTCGTAGAGCTCTCCGGCGCAGCCGGTGCCCCGCATGCGGCAGGGGCCATAGCTGGCATAGCCAGCTACTTCGCCGGCCACTTCCAGCACCTCGATCTCGACGCCCTTGTCGATGGCGTCATGCCACCAGCCGCGGCTGCGGCGGGCGACAAAGCGCTCCAGGTCCAGCCCGTCGAGCATGCCCCGGTAGGCAAGGCGCCAAGCTTCGGCATGCACGGCAGCAAGGCTAGCCGTGTCATCATGTCTTGCGGGGCGCAGTTCCACGAGGCTCGTCGTCATCGGCAGATGATAGCCGGGCATGAGGCGAACGGGAAGCGGACAATGAAGGGAGACCGGTTGATCTGCCGCAACGGCAAATGAAAAGGGCCAGCACGAGTGCTGGCCCTTCAGGTGCCCGTTCGAATGTACTTCAGCACTGAACCTGATCAGCTCCGTTCCGGGGGGGCTGGGGGGCTAATGCGTACCGGAACCAGAACCGTTCAGGCCGAACGGGTATGATCATAAGATGGTGGGCCAACGTGGCGTGTGAAGGGCTCAATTGAGGCAAAAGCAAGGTATCTTTTCAGCTTTCCTGCGGCCTTGAATCCCTGCGACACGCAGGCTTGCCAGTGCGCCCCGCAAGGGGCATCATGACAACTCAATGACATATCCTCGCCGGCAGGCATCAGCAGGTTTGATTCCGCAGCAAGGTTGACGGGAGGTGGCATGAGCGAGAGCGAAGGTGATGCAGCCGGACAGCCGCAAGGCTTTCCTCTGGAGGTGCCCGTCCGGCCGGACAGTCCGCCCGGTTCCAGTGCCCAGTCCACCGTTCCGCAGACCCCGGCAAAACCCGTCGTTGCCTTTGACCGTAGAGAGCTCGACCAGATCCTGCGCATTTATGGCCGGATGGTCGCGGATGGAGAATGGCGGGACTATGCCATCGACCTGATGAAGGACCGGGCCGTCTTCTCCGTCTTCCGCCGCAGCAGCGAAATGCCGCTTTACCGGATCGAGAAGGACCCGAAGCTTGCCCGCCGCCAGGGCGCCTACAGCGTGGTGGCGACGGGCGGCATGGTGCTCAAGCGCGGGCATGAGCTGGCATCTGTTCTCAAGGTTTTTGAAAAGAAGCGCCATCTGCGGCTGGTGGATGCCTGAGCCCAGGCAGAGCGTATTCCTGCAACGCAGAAAGGCCTCAGGACGGTCTCGTCCTGAGGCCTTTCTTCCAGCTTTTCTTTAAGTCTCAGAAGCGCAGGCTCAGTTCGGCGTTGACCGAATGGGACTGGGCGTTGCGGCGCAGTTCACCGCCATAGGTCAGCTTGCCGGTCAGCTTCTGGCTGGCATTGGTGGCGGCAACACCAAGGTTGAGCCGTCCGATGTCACGGCCAAGATCAGGTGCCGCAACCTGGACAGATGTTCCCAGCACCTGAACCTGACGGCTGGCGGAAACCGGCCCCAAGGCGCGGGCATAGGCGATGTCCATCGTCGGGGTCACGCTGTAGCTGCCCAGTGCGATGGGCGTGGCCGACAGACGCAGGCCAACGCCGGTTTCCGAGCCCGTTGAGGTGGTGTTGCGCAGGCTGACGTTGAACACATCGGCCCCCGTTTCGTTGCCGGAGCCCAGCCACTGATGGCGGACGCGGCCGTGCACATAGGGCCGCGCCAGCAAACCTTCGGTTTCGAAGGTCATGCCAATGCGGGCTGAGGCCGAGAGGCCGAAATCATGCGTCCGTGTTTCACCGTTTACTGGCACGCTTGTGCCCGGCTCGATGATGTTGTTGCGGTTCGTGGTGCTCTCGAACCGCGAGAAGCTGGTGGCTGCTTCCAGGAAATACCGGTCATAGGTGTAGCCGCCGTAGAGCAGCGCATGCTGCCCGCCTATGCGTACACGATCGTCCGCGCTGTGCATGGAGGAAAGGCTGAAGCCGCCGGCCGCGCCGAGGCGCAGATTTTCGGTGGCGATGAATTCACCACCGATCAGCAGGCCCGCGCTGCGGCTGGTGGCTGCGGGCGCGGAAGCTGTGCCATCCATCAGGTTGAGGCCGGCAAGAGACTGCATCCAGAACCGCCGGCTCGCCTCGTTGGGCGCAGTGCCATTGGTGGATACGGCCACCGCCGGTCCAGACGGGTCAAGCAGGGCGCTGGCGCGCTGCTCCGTGATGCCCATAACCGTGTTGAAGGCCTGCTGCTGGACCTGAGATGTCCGAGAGAAGACGGCGGTCTTTGTGATGTGGCGATTGCTTGTCAATCGGTCGAGGTTGAGCAGACCCCAGCCATACCGGCTGTCGATGCCGGCGGCGCCGATGTCCGAGGCGGTCACCAGTACAAGGCGTGCCAGCTGCTCCGGGGTGGCATTGGGGTACATCTGCTGGGCGATGGCCAGCGCACCGGTGACGTGCGGGGCGGCCATCGAGGTCCCGGAGAAGCGCACATAGCCGCCGGTGTTGGCCGTGGAGTAGATGCCGCCGGTGTTCTCGTCATCGTCGCCACCCGGTGCTGCCAGGCACCACATCATCGTGACGCCGCACTGGTTGGCATAGGCAGCAGTTTTGCCATCGCGGCCTACCGAGGTCACGGCAATCCAGTTCGGTGTCAGTTCCGGGTAAAGGTAGGGCAGGGACGCCTCGACGCCCGCATCCGGCGAACGTTCATTGCCTGTCGCCCACACCAGAACGGCGCCTTGGCTGGCAGCTTCACGTGCCGCAAACAAAAGTTCCGACCTGTATTCTTCGAATTTGGCTCTGTCTTGAGCCAGATTGCCGGAAGGTTCGTAGACGTAGCTGCCCCAGGAATTATTGAAGATGCGAATACCATTTTCGAGGCCATACTCGAGCACCGAAGCTGCATAGTTGACCAGGATGTCGCCGTCCTCATCCATGATCGCAAGATTTGCGAGCTTCACGTCTGGAGCCACACCCATCATGCCAATGCCGTTGGCGGATGCTCCGATGATGCCCGCCACGTGGGTGCCGTGGCCATCGGCGTCCGTGAAGGTCGCCATCTCCTCAGAGCCGTTGTAGTTGAGGGCGCTGAGATTGGCGATCAGGTCGGGATGGCTGGCGAGGATGCCGGTATCCATGACACCAACCGTCACACCGGCTCCGGTATAACCACGGGAATGGGCAATTGGCGCGCCGGTCATCAGCAGACCCCACTGCGCTTCATACTCGTTGACTGGCACAAGCGGCGCTGCCTGTGTTGCCGCAAGGCCCAGGAAGAGGGTGGACGCTGCTGTCGCACCGAGCAGTGCGGAGCGCAGAAAATATGAATGTGTACGCATATCAGCCCTGAAAACCACTTGAACTGCCTTTGTATTCACCAGGGCAGCAGGCGGTGCAATCAATGCCCGGTGATGGCACTTTCCGGGTGGGCTTGAAGATAAAAAGGGCGCGGAGGTGATCCGCGCCCTTGAACTTTGCTGCTGTGTGCCGCGATTATTCGCGGTTGCCGAACAGCTGCAGCAGCATGACGAAGAGGTTGATGAAGTCGAGGTAGAGACGCAGGGCGCCCATGATCGACTTCTTGGTGGCCACTTCGCCGGTGTCGCCTTCGTAGTACATTTCCTTGATCTGCTGGGTGTCATAGGCGGTGAGGCCTGCGAACACCAGCACGCCGATCACCGAGACAGCGAACTGCAGGGCGGAAGACGCCAGGAAGATGTTGACCACCGAGGCAATGATGATGCCGATCAGGCCCATCATCAGGAACGAGCCCCAGCCCGACAGGTCCTTCTTGGTGGTGTAGCCGTAGAGGCTCAGCGCACCGAAGGAAGCGGCGGTGATGAAGAACACGCGTGCGATCGACCCGCCCGTGTAGACGAGGAAGATCGAGGACAGGGACGCACCCATGAGCGCGGCATAGACCCAGAAGCTGACCTGTGCGGTCGAGGCGCTCATGGACTGGATGCGCATGGAGAGGAAGAACACCATGCCAATCGGAGCCAGCATGATCAGCCACTTCAGCGGCGAGGCATAGAGCGCATAGCCAAGCTGCGAGAGCATCGTGCCGTTGCCGAGAACGGCAGCAGCAGCTGCCGGATCAGTGGTCGTCGCGAACTGGGCAAGGCCCAGAGCGATGAAGCCAGTGATGGCAAGACCGATGGTCATGTAGTTGTAGACGCCCAGCATGTAAGAGCGCAGGCCCTGGTCAATGCCGGCATCGGCGTAGCGGCCGGCGACCGCGTACGGTGCTTCATTTTTCCGGTCGAACGTCGACATAATAGTGTTTCCCCTTCATTAGGTTACGCGGGAGGGACACTCCCAAACCGCCTCGACGGAGCAAGTCCGTTTGCAGAAGAATATGGGCGGCGTTTGGTACCTGCACAAGGGCAAATGACCAAAAAACCGGGCTGGCGAAGATTACAAAATCTCCATCTGCGGCCTCCGGGGGCTGACGAAGCGCCTGAGGCCGTTCGTTGCGGTTAGAGATTGCGCAGCACGGGGGCAGGTTTCTTGCCCAGAACGCGCCAGGTGCCGATAAGGCCGAAGCCGACGGTCAGCACCAGCGCAGCAAGCGCCGCGGTGATGGCTGTGCCGGGCAGCAGCGTGAAGGACCCGTTCATTACCTGCGTGATGACGAACCACGCGGCCACGGACCCGGCCAGTACCGCAAACACAGCCGTGTCGAGGCCGAGCATCGCATATTCCATCGCATAGGCGCCGGTCAGCCGGGCGCGGGTGGCGCCAAGCGTCTTCAGGATCACCGCGTCATAGATGCGGCTGCGGTTTCCGGCCGCCAGCGCTCCGGCCAGTACCAGAATGCTGGAAATGAGCGTGATGGCAGATGCCGCACGTATGGCGACGGCAAGCTGGGCGACGAGATCGTTCACCTGCGCCAGGGCATCCTTCACGCGGATGGCCGTGACTGTTGGGAAGGCGGAGGAGACGGTCTTCAAAAGGCCAAGCTCGCGCTCTGCCGGCACATCCGGGTCCCAGGTCACGGTCATCAGGAAGGCATGCGGGGCGCCGGCGAAGGTGTTGGAGGAGAAGACCATCACGAAATTGATGGCAAGCGACTCCCATTCCACCTTGCGGGTGTTGGCGATCTTGGCGGTGATCTCCCGGCCCAGCACGTTGACGGTGATCCGGTCGCCGACCGCAAGACCCAGTTCGGTGGCCAGTTCATCATCGAAGGAGACCAACGGTTCTCCGCTGTAGCCTTCGGGCCACCATTCCCCCTTCATCAGTGTGGAATTGGCCGGCAGGCTGTCCTGATAGGTGATGCCCCGGTCGCCGCGCAGCACCCAGGCGGCGCTGGCCGGCGGGGTGATCTGGTTCACTGGCACGTCCTTGAGGCTGACGAGGCGCCCGCGCAGCATCGGCACGCTCTGGATCTTCGCATCCCCGGCCTCCTGCTTCAGCAAGGTGGCGAAGGCGTCGCGCTCGGTGCTCTGGATGTCGATGAAGAAGAAGCTCGGCGCCTTTTCCGCAATCGTTGCCGTCAGCTCCCGGCGCAGGTTGCCATCAATGAGGGCGAGCGACACCAGCAGGGTGAGGCCAAGGCCAAGCGACAGCACCACCGAGGAGGTAAGCGCGCCGGGCCGGTGGATGTTGGCTATGGCGAGCCTGAGGCCGGTGGAGCGCACCTGCGGCGCCTTGCGTGCAGCCAGCATCAGCAGCCGCGCAACCCCGCCCAGCAGCAGGAAGGAGGCAGCGGAGGCAACCACATAGATGGAAGCAATGCGCCGGTCTTCGGCAAGGAAGATGGCGATTGCAGCCAGCGACAAGGCGGCGATCAGCGTTGCCGCCAGATAGCGCTTGCGCGGCCAGACCTTGGCGCCCGTCACCTGATCGCGGAACAGAGCGGTGGGCGGCACGTCATGTGCGCGGCCCAGCGGCCAGATGGCAAAGGCCAGCGCCGTCAGCATGCCATAAAGCAGGCCGAGGCCAAGCTCTGCAGGGTAGACGGATACCGCCAGCTGCACAGGCAGAAGGCCGGAAATGGCCCCGGCTGCCGCGAAGGGGATGATGGCACCTGCCACAAGCCCGATGGCGATGCCGATGGCGGCAATGATCATCATCTGGATCAGATAGATGCGGAAGACGAGATCATTGCTGGCGCCAAGGCACTTGAAGCTGGCGATCACCTCGCGCTTGCTTTCAAGGAATGCCCGCACCGCATTGGCAACGCCGACACCGCCGACGACCAGCGCGGTAAGGCCCACCAGCGTCAGAAACTGGGTGAAGCGCTCGATGTTGCGCTCCAGCCCCGGTGAGGCGCTGGCGCGGGACTGGATGCGCCAGCCGGCTTGCGGAAACTGCTCACGCGATTGCTCGATGAGGCGGATGATGCCTTCATCCGTCGTGCTGGATGGCAGCTTCACCATGTAGGACCAGGTGACGAGGCTGCCGGGCTGCACGAGGCCGGTTTCGGGCAGAGCCGTTTCGTTCAGCATCAGGCGCGGGCCGAATTCAAGCCCGCCGGAAAGCTTGTCCGGTTCGGTGGCAATCACACCGGTGAGGGTGACGGTGGTGCGGCCGACGGAGAGTTTGTCTCCGGTGTTGAGGCCAAGACGGGCGAGCAGCGAGGCATCGGCGACGGCGCCGAAACTGCCGTCCGGCTGGCGGCCCATGGCCTCGGCAGGATTGGTGCCGCCTGCAAGTGTAAGAGTGCCATAGAGCGGATAGGCGCCATCGACGGATTTCAGCTCGACAAGGGCCTGATCACTGCCATCGGTCTTGCGGGCCATGGCGCGCAGGGTCGCGGTGCGGGTAACTTCGCCAAGGCTCTGCACATAGGCATATTCGGCAGCATCGGCCTCCCGGTGGACGAGGCGGAAGGACATGTCGCCCCCGAGGATGGACTGCCCCTCGTTGGAAATGCCTTCTGTCAGCGCCCGCGACACCGAGGCAACGCCGGAGATGGCGGCAACGCCAAGGGCAATGCAGGCGATGAAGATGTAAAAGCCCCTCAATCCGCCGCGCAACTCGCGCAGGGCAAAGCGGAAGGCTAGGGCGAGTGAGCGGTTGCCGCCTGACGGGGCCGGGGCAAAGGCCGTCATGCGCGGGCCTCCGCCGGGGAGGTGTGATGCTCCTCCTCCACCTGGCCGGAGCGCATCCGCACCACCCGGTCGCAGCGTTCGGCCAGCGCCGGGTCATGGGTCACCAGCACCAGCGTGGTACGGCGGCGGGCGATGGCTGCAAACATCAGCTCGACGATTTGCTCGCCAGTCGCGGCATCCAGGTTGCCGGTGGGCTCGTCGGCGATGAGGATTTCCGGCTCCACCACCAGCGCCCGTGCGACGGCGACGCGCTGTTGTTCGCCGCCAGACATCTGCGCCGGATAGTGGGAGAGGCGGTGGCCGAGACCCACGGCTTCAAGCTCTGCGCGGGCCTTGTCGAAGGCCTTGGGGTCGCCGGCAAGTTCCAGCGGCACGGCGACATTTTCCAGCGCCGTCATGTTGGGCACCAGATGGAAGGACTGGAAGATGATGCCGACATTGCGGCCACGGAAGCGGGCGAGCTGATCCTCGCTCAGCGGCGTCAGCTCGGAGCCCGCGACAATGACCGAGCCCTTGTCGGCGCGCTCCAGCCCGGCCATCACCATCAGCAGCGTGGACTTTCCGGAGCCCGACGGGCCAACCAGACCGGTGGAGCTGCCAGCCTCGATTTCCAGATCGACACCCTTGAGAATGTGAACCCGGCCTGCGCCGTCGCCGAGACTGAGGTGAACTCCCTTGAGCGCAATGGCTGGTCCAGTCGTCATGTGTGACCCTATATAGGTTGGGTGCCGGGATGGGATCCAAGCGGCTCCGCTGCCATTTCACTGCGGTGCCAGCCCCATCGGGCAACAAAAAGTATGATCCCGCTGACTGCGGGTTTTCCGGGTGCATATGGGGCCCTGTCACGGAGTGATCCAGACCGCCATGTTCAAGTTTGTGTATCTGTTTGTCGCAATCGCCTTGTCCGCAAGCCTTTCTTCAGGCGCTGCCCTGGCCAATGACGAACCTGTGAAGATTGTTGTGCTCGGGGACAGCCTGTCGGCCGGCTACCAGCTTGCCCCCGACGAGGCCTTTCCCGTGCAGCTGGAAAAGGCGCTGAGGGAGAAGGGTGAGAACGTCACCGTGATCAATGCGGGCGTCTCGGGTGACACGTCCTCCGGCGGCCTGTCGCGGCTCGACTGGTCCGTGCCGCCGGATGCGGATGCGGTGATCGTGGAACTGGGCGCCAACGATGCCCTGCGCGGCGTTGATCCGGCAGCCACCCGCAAGAACATCGAGGCTATCGTCTCCCGCCTGCGGGAGCGGGGTGTCGAGGTGCTGGTGGCCGGCATGCTGGCGCCGCGCAATCTGGGCGAGGATTATGCCGCCGCCTTCGACCCGATCTTCGCGGATGTGGCAAAGGCCAACGATGCGCTGCTCTATCCGTTTTTCCTCGAAGGCGTGGCGATGAAGCCGGAGCTCAATCTGGCTGACGGCATGCACCCCACGGGGGAAGGGGTTTCGGTCATCGTTGCCAATGTGCTACCCCTCGTGCAGGATCTCGTTGCCCGCGCCCGGCAGAAGTAACCTTCTGTCCCGCCGGGTCCCGCCTTTCGCGGCTTGCCGCGCCTGCCACATTGTCTTGAACAACGTCTTGAAAAAAGACCTTTCGAAACACGAGGGATGCTCCGATGGATCAACGCCGTCTTGGCCGCACGGATATCATGGTCAGCTCGATCTGCCTTGGCACCATGACCTTTGGCGAGCAGAACACCGAGGCTGAAGGTCATGCCCAGCTCGACTATGCGCTGGACCATGGCGTCAACTTCTTCGACACCGCCGAGATGTATCCGATCCCGCCCAGCGGCGAGACGCAGGGGCGGACCGAGCGCATCATCGGCACCTGGCTGAAGGCGCGCGGCAACCGGGACAAGATCGTTCTGGCCACCAAGGTGGCGGGCCGTTCGGACAGCACTTACTACCGCAAGTCCGGTGAAGAGGTGCGCCTCACCCGCCCGCAGATCCGTGAGGCGATCGAGCGCAGCCTGAACAACCTGCAGACCGATTACGTCGATCTCTATCAGGTGCACTGGCCGGACCGCACGGTCCCCGGCTTCGGCTCCAACCCCACCCGCTGGAATGATCCGGCGCCCGCGCCCGATGAAACGCCGATTGCGGAGACGCTGGCTGCCCTGAGCGAGCTGGTCAAGGAAGGCAAGGTACGCCACATCGGGCTGTCGAACGAAAGCGCCTGGGGCACGATGACCTATCTGAAGCTGGCGGAGACCGAAGGTCTTGCCCGGCCGGTGTCGATCCAGAACGCCTACAACATGCTGAACCGAACCTTCGAGACGGGGCTGGCGGAAGTATCCTTGCGCGAGGACGTGGGTCTTCTCGGCTACTCGCCGCTGGCGCAGGGTGCGCTGACGGGCAAGTATCTGGATGGTGCGCTGCCTGCCGGATCGCGCAAGCAGCTCTACAACCGCCTGCAGCGCTATGAGAAGCCGGGTGCGGAAGAGGCCATCCGGGCCTATGTAGAGCTTGCCCGCTCAGCCGGCATGGATCCGGCCCAGCTCGCCATCGCCTTCCCGCTGACCCGCAGCTTCATGACCTCGGTGATCATCGGTGCCACCTCTATGGCGCAGTTGCAGGTTGCCATTGGTGCGGCGGATGTGAAGCTTTCGCCGGAACTCATCGAGAAGATCGACCTGCTGCACCAGATGCACGGCAACACATCGCCCTGATCTGGATATCTGCCGTAACGGCAGAATTGCGGGCGAATCAACCTGTTGCGCGGCGCCATTGGCGCCGCGTTTCATTTTGGCCGTGCAAAGCCTCGTCTTTTCAAGGCCTTTGCGAATTTCCTTGCGCAGTGCGGCAAGATGTCCCCTGATGGAGGGACCAGCGACAGCGGAGGGTTGCCCGATGCCGCGATTGTTTACAGGTCTCGAAATTCCGGCCCAAACCGGCCTGCACCTGTCCATGCTCCGCGGAGGCCTCCGGGGCGCCCGCTGGATTGATCCTGAAAACTATCACATCACCTTGCGCTTCATCGGTGACATTGACGACCGCACGGCTGATGACGTGGCTGATGCCCTTTCGCGCATAAGGCGCGACCCGATAGAGATCCGGCTCAACGGCCTTGGTTCCTTCGGCAATGGCAAGCCGCATTCGGTCTGGGCGCGGGTAGAGCCATCTGCCCAGCTGGCCGAGCTTCAGGCGGAGCAGGAGCGTATCCTGCAAAGGCTTGGGCTGCCACCGGAGCGGCGCAAATACATGCCGCATGTCACCATCGCCCGCTGCAAGACGGCGAGCAACGCCGACGTTGCACGCTGGCTGGCCGAGCGCGGGAGCTTTCAGGCGTCAACTTTCCTTGCCGGCCGCTTTGTGCTGTTCTCCTCCCGCGCCAGCATCGGTGGCGGGCCCTATCTTGTCGAAGAGGCTTTCCCGCTGGCCGCGTGAGGGGCATGGCAACTGCCCTGCCTTGAAACGGGCCAGGTGGCGGAGCAGGCTGGGACCGTTTTTGGCATGGATAGACGGTATGATTGACGGCGGTTTGCTGGTGCTGCAGGCGGTAAAGGCCGTGACCGGTTTCATTCTGGGGCTGCTGGGGGCCGCGGGCTTCCTGGCCTTCGGATTTTTCCGGGACGTGTTTGCTCTGCAGGATCCGGTGATGGCCGGAGCAGTGACCGGCACGGCGCTTGTCTCCGCGGCTTTTCTGGGGGCGCTGGCCTTTGCGCCTTCTTTTATCGCCATTGCCCTTGCCGAAATCCTGCGGCTGCGCAGTGCTGTCTATCATGTGGGGCTGGCAGGAGTGATTGCAGCAGGGCTCTGGATCATGGGGGATAGTGCCATGATCAGTAATGGTCATGCCGGATGGCTGCCGGGCACCACAGTGGCGCTGGCTGCCGGCTTTGTCGGCGGCATCATCTACTGGCTGATTGCCGGGCGCACGTCAGGCTGCTGGAGGAGCCCGGCAGACAGGTCTGGTTGAAACTCCGGCCTGCTGACCAGAATTGCCAGCCTCATGATTAGAGCTTCTTGTCGCCTGCCAGCACTTCCTTTGCGGCCTGGCTGTGCTCGGGCCGCATGTGGGCGCGCACCATGGCGATGGCGCCCATCAGCACGGTGGCATCGTCGCCAAAGCCGATGCCGAGGATAAAATCCGGCACCACGTCCAGCGGCAGAACGAAATAGGCCAGTGCCGCCAGCAATGTGGCGCGCACTTTGCGCGGGGTTGCCGGATCAAGCGCGCAGAAATAGGCGGCCACCACATCTTCCATGAAGGGCACTTGCCGGGCCGCCTTGCGCAGCGTTTCCTGCAACTTCTCCCGGATGCGGCGGGATTTCTGCTCGTCCGTGCCCAGCTCCGGTCCAAGGATTTCCGGATCAAAGCCGAAATCGTCAACACGTGCGCTCACGATGGAATCTCCTTTTTGGCCGGAATGGCCGTGGGCTTCGCCTATCCTGCGCCTGATTGCTTGTCCTTATGAACTGCCTTAGAGCCAAACATATGGGAATGTGCTGCGACGCCTGCAACCGGCTCAGTTCTTCGCCCCAAGCTTTCGGGCTTCGTCCAGCCACGACTGGCGCTTTTCGAGAGAAGATCCACGCACTGGCGCAAAGGTACGGAACTTCACAGGGCTGAATCCGCAAAAGCCGAGGATCTGTCTCTTCAATGCCCTGTATCCGCCCGCGCGATAGACAAGATAGAGCCACCAGACAGGTGTATCTGCGGCCACCAGCACTTCGGCGCTCCGGCCCTTGAGCAGTTGAGCCGGAAAGGGGCTGGTTTCGAGATACTTGAAGGCAAATCCGGGAAGGAAGGCCCGGTCGAACAGTCCTTTGAGCTTTGCCGGCATCATGCCCCACCAAAGCGGATGGGCGATAGCAAGGTGATTGCACCAGGTCACCGCCTCTTGGAATGTGACAAGGCCGGGCTCCAGCGCCTGAATACTGTTGTAACCGCCGGCCAGGTTCGGGTCGAACTGCATGTCTGCAAGTGCCATGATCCGGACTTCATGGCCTTTTGTCCTGGCGCCCTCGGCATAGGCTTGTGCCAGCGATGCCGTGAAACTGGTTTCTCCCGGATGTCCAATCAGGATGAGGATCCGCTTTGTCAATTGTTCCTCCATGGCATGCTGCAACGGCTAGGCCGTCATTTATTGACCGTGGTCAATTTCTTTAGATGATACTTTGACCGTGGTCAATAAATGGGCCGCCGAACCGGCACGCGAATTGAAACGGCAGGACAGGAATGGCAGGACGCCGCCAGCAGCGCACAGTCGAAACGCACAGACGAATCCTTGAGGCGGCGCAGGAATTGGTCGCTGAACAGAGCTTCGAGGCCACGAGTGTGGAGGCGATTGCAATGCGGGCGGGCGTTGCCAAAGCGACGGTCTTCGCCCATTTCGACGGCAAGACGAGCCTATTGATTGCCCTTCATCTTAGCCAACTTGAGGCGCTGGCCACAGATTTGCGCCAGACCGTCGATGCTCTTGCTGCTGATCCTCAACGGAACGATGCGTGCAAGGAAATCCTGGCGCTGCTTTCGCCTTGGCTCGCGCTGTACCGCGAAGACCCTGACTTCGCGCGTTTGCTTCTGATCCAGTCGACCCTGAAGGATGGTCCGCATACGCGGCAGTTCATCGAGGCCTGTTCTGGCATGGAGGCCGAAATCCGCCGCGCCCTGAGCGTGCTGGCAGAGCGGGGCGCTCTGCGTCCTGGAGCTGAGGTGACCGTGCTGACCCAGGGTGTGATGGCTTTCTATTACCACGTCATCGTTGGTTTCAATCTTTGTCATATCACAGACGAAATTCAGCAGACCGAACTTATGCAAGGGCTTCTGGCACGCCTGCTCTGACAGGGAGAGGCGTGAACAAAGGGGCCGCTGCCGGATTTCCGGTCAGCGGCCTGAAGTGTGTTTGGTACTGGGAGGCAACCGCTTCAGTCTGTCACAGTGCCCGGGTTTCCAGCACGCGCCGGGCGATCACTTGCGCCTGGATTTCAGCCGCGCCCTCAAAGATGTTGAGGATGCGGGCGTCGCAGAGCACGCGGGAAATCTGATACTCCAGTGCAAAGCCGTTACCGCCGTGGATCTGCAGGGCATTGTCCGCCGCCGCCCAAGCCACGCGCGCGCCCAGCAGCTTGGCCATGCCCGCTTCCAGATCGCAGCGCCGGCCAGAGTCCTTTTCTGCGGCGGAGAAATAGGTGAGCTGGCGGGCCAGCATCAGCTCGGCTGCCATGAGCGCCAGCTTGTCGGAAACGCGCGGAAAGCTGATCAGCGGCTTGCCGAACTGGATACGCTCCTGTGCATAGCGAAGTCCCAGGTCGAGTGCGGCCTGTGCAACGCCAAGGGCGCGGGCGGCGGTCTGGATGCGGGCGCCCTCGAAGGTCTGCATCAGCTGCTTGAAGCCCTGACCGGTCTCGCCGCCGAGCAGGTTTTCTGCCTTCACCTCGAAACCGTCGAAGGCGATCTCGTATTCCTTCATGCCCCGGTAGCCGAGCACCTCGATTTCGCCGCCGGACATGCCGGGGGCCGGGAAGGGCTCCTCATCCGAGCCGCGCGGCTTCTCGGCGATGAACATGGACAGGCCCTTGTAGCCCGGCTCATCCGGGTTGGTGCGGGCCAGCAGCGTCATGATGTCGGCGCGCACCGGATGGGTGATCCACGTCTTGTTGCCGTGGATCTTCCACACGTCCTCTTCCTTCACGGCGCGGGTGCGCAGCGAGGCAAGGTCGGAGCCAGTGTTGGGTTCGGTGAAGACGGCGGTGGGCAGGATCTCGCCGGAGGCAATCTTCGGCAGCCAATAGGCTTTCTGCTCTTCCGTGCCGCCGCACAGGATCAGCTCTGCCGCAATTTCCGAGCGTGTGCCGAGCGAGCCGACGCCGATATAGGCGCGGGACAGCTCTTCCGAGACAACAACCATGCTCTGCTTGCCGAGGCCCATCCCGCCGTATTCCTCCGGAATGGTCAGCCCGAAGACACCGAGTTCCGCCATCTGGTTGATGACGTCGAGCGGGATATAGTCATTGTCGAGGTGCCACTGATGCGCATGGGGGCTCACCTTGTCCTCGGCGAAGCGGCGCATTTCGGTGCGGATCTGCTCCAGCGTTTCATCAAGTCCGCTGTCGCCAAAGACAGAGTGACCCTCCTGATGACGGATGAGCTCTGCGAGTTCTGCCCGCAGTTCCGGACTGGAGCCCTGCGCAATCAGTCCGGCAGAACAGGACCGCAGGGCGGCGGTGTTCGCCTCTCCAAGGCCAAGGCTGGCAAGGCGGATGAACTCGCCCTGATTCATCGGAATGCCGCCGAGAACCTGCGCCAGATACTCACTGAAGCCGAGGCGTATCGTCAGTTCCTCCAGGCGCCCAAGCCGGCCCTCGGCCAGCAGGCGGCTGCCATAGGCATCCATCTGCCGCAGGGCCTCCACATAGGTCGCAAGCCAGGCGAGCCCGTGGGTGGCATGCTGGTGCCGGTCCATGGCCTCTGCCGACAGACCCTTGCCGTCCGTCACCTTCGCCCGAACGGCGCGTGCCGCTGCATCCAGCAGGGTGTCCAGCGCGGCTACGGCCTCTCCCGTTTGCGCAAACAGATGCTCCACTGCACTGCCCTCACCGGCTGCCTCACTGGCTGTCTTGTGTCCCAGAGCCATGCCCATCCGTCCGTCCCTTTGCATTTGTTGTTTGTTGCGTCGCATTCTGGAAAGCATGTTGCGCTGCACCTGCGGCTTTGTCGAGGCCGCACCTCTACGCCTTTCGGCCAAGCAGGCAGTGCCGCGGAGGCAACATGCACTTGACGCCTGCACGCCAAACGGGCCACATCGGGGACATGAAACTGATAAAGCCTCTGCCCGTCAGCTTTCGCATCCTGTGGGATGCAGTCAGCCACTTCAACACGGATGACGGCTGGGCCATGGCCAGCCATGTGGCGCTCTCGACGCTGCTGGCCCTGTTTCCGTTCCTGATCTTCATCGCCGCGCTGACCGGTTTTCTGGGGCTTTCGGGCGTGGCCGATCAGGTCTCCGCGCTGATTTTCGATGCCTGGCCTCCGGTTGTTGCGGCCCCTGTCGCAGATGAGATCAACAAGGTTCTGACGGTCCGCCGTGGTGACCTCTTGACCTTTGGCGCTGTTGCGGCCCTGTGGTTTGCCTCCAACGGGGTCAGCGCAGTGCGGCTGGCGCTTAACCGCGCCTACCGGGTGCGGGAGACGCGGTCCTTCATCTGGCTGCGGCTGCAGGCGATCCTGATTGTCATCCTTGGTTCGGTGGCGCTGATTGCCTTCACCTTTCTCGTGGTGCTTGCGCCGCTGGTGCTGTCGGCAGCCCTCAAGTGGTTTCCGGGGCTGGCGGACGTGTTCCAGGAACTGCACCTGACCCGCTATGTCATCGCCGGTTTTCTCGGCTTTGCCGGTCTTTATGCCATTCACTGGCTGCTGCCGGCCGGGCGCCGCAGCATGATGGATGCCCTGCCGGGGGTGGTGCTGACGCTTGTGCTCTGGGTGGCGTGTGGCGCGGTCTTCGGCTGGTATCTGGCGGGCTACGCGGATTATGTCTCCACCTATGCAGGGCTGGCCGGCGTCATGTCGGCGCTGGTCTTTCTCTACATACTTGCCGTGCTGCTGCTGATTGGCGGCGAGTTGAACGCCGCCATCCTGCGTCAGCGGTTGCTGGCGCAGCGAAGGGCGGCGCGCCAGATCACGCCGGGCGGGGTTTCCGGCGGATGAACAGGATCGCCGCCATGATCAGCACCATGCCTGCGATCTGTACAAGGGTCAGCGTTTCGCCAAACAGGAAGTAGCTTTCCAGCGTCGTGGCTGCGGGCACCAGATAGAACAGCGAGCCGACCTCTGCGGCTGATCCGGTGCGGATCATGTACATCAGCAGCAGGATGGCACCGATGGACAGCACCAGAACAAGCCAGGCCATGGCGAAAATGAGCTGGGGCGACCAGGTGATCTCCCAGGTTTCGGTGAAGGTCAGCGGCACCGTAAAGAGCAAGGCGCCGGCATATTGCCAGATGGTGCCGGTCACATGGTCCGCGCCCTGCACGAAGCGCTTCTGATAGACAGTGCCCAGGCTGATCGCGATCACCGATACGAGCATAACAGAGACGGTCACGGAGGTGATGCCGGAGGCTGCTGCGCCCAGCTTGGGCAGCAGCACCAGCAAAAGGCCGGCAGAGCCACCGGCAAAGCCCAGCCAGTGGCGCCAGGTGATCTGTTCTTTCAAGAGCCATCCGGCTGCCAGTGCGGTCACAACCGGCTGCAGGCCGACCATCAGTGCTGCGGCGCCCGCGGGCAGTCCCTGCCGGATGGCCCAGAACACTCCGCCCAGATAGATACCGTGCACAAGAATGCCGGTGACCATGCAGTGGATCGCGGCGCTGACGGGCAGTCTCCGGGTGGATCCCAGCAAAACACCGAGGCCGATCAGCAACGGTACGGCAAAGGCATATCTCAATGCCAGAAAAACAAATGGCTCAATGAACGGCGCGCCAAGTTTGGAGCCGATGAAGCCGGTTGACCAAAGTGAAATGAATGCAACTGGGGCAAGTTTATGTGGTTGTATAGACATGGGCCGCCGGGCTTCGGTTCGTGATGTGATGGAGTGCATGGGTGGTGAAAATTTAATCAGTAAGGGCGCCGATTCCTGATTGTGAATTCAGTCTGCATTAACTGCTCTTGTTGCTTAGAATATCTGGTCAGCGCGCAACGGCTGTCACCTGATGGGAAAAGTCTGAATGACCCGGAACACACACACCCTTCCAGACCAGGGCCTTTCTGCACAGACCGGGGAGCGAGGTTTGTCCACAAACGGGCTTACAGTACGTGCGCGGATCTTGTCTATCAGTCTGATCACGGCCATAGGCCTGCTGGTGGTGGGCGCTGCCTTCTGGTGGAGCCAGTCCAAAGTGGAGGATGCCTTCCGGGCGTCCGAGGCGAACACCAACCTTGCGCGTGCGGCCTACGATTTTGCCGGTGTCGCCAACCGGATGCAGATCGAGGAAAAGTTCTATCTTTCGGCTCCCTCTGCTGCTGTCTTTGACAGTTTCAAGGCTGAGGCTGCTAAGGCCGACGCCGGAATTTCTTCGATTTCTGCGATGCCGTCTGCTCAGCCACTTGCAAACGAGATGGCGGATGTGAAGGATACTCTGTCTGCCATTGGTGGCGCTTTCGGGGAGCTGCATGCCATTCAGGAGAAGATCGGCTTTGACGGCAACTCGGGCCTCAGGGCGGATCTGACAACCTTCGCAGACCAGGTGAAGAACCGGATCAATGATGAGCTGAAGTTCGGCGGCGCGTCCGACTTCGAGAAGCTCGCCCGCACCGTCATGGAAGTGCAGCTGGCCGAGCGCAAGTTCACTCTTTCTGGCGGCGGGCCGCGTGACGAGTTCGATACCGCCTTTGCCATGTTCACGAAGCTTCTGGGCCGTGCCTATATTCCCAATGAGGTCAAGGCGGATATCGAAGCCAGCATGACGGCTTACAAGGCCGCCTTCGACACCTATGCGGACGCGCTGGTGGTGCGCTCGGACAAGATCACTCTGGTTGAAGACCTGTTCATGCTGCTGCCGCCGCATATTGATGCACTGATCAGTGCGGCACGCGCAGGCGACGCTGAAGCGGCTGCGCAGCTGGACGAGGTGCGTCAGCTGTCCTCGCTTGTGGTCTACGGCATCATTCTGGCCATGCTGCTGGGGCTGCCGGCGCTTGCCTTTGCCATTGGCCGCTCCGTGTCCGGTCCCCTGACTCGCCTGCAGACCTCCATGGAGCGTCTTGCCAGCGGCCAGACGGATGTGGAACTGCCGCAGAGCAATTCCCGCGACGAAATTGCCGCGATGGTGCGCACCGTCCGCGTGTTCCGTGACAACGCGGCCGAGCGTATCCGCCTTGAAGCAGCGCAGGCTGCAGAGAATGCAGCACGTGACGAGCGGGTGCGCCGCCTTGAAGCCATCATTGGCTCCTTCGACCAAACTGTTCAGCGCGCTCTTGATAGCCTTGATGCCGCATCAAGGGATCTCGGCCAGGCGTCGTCCGCCGTGGAGCATGCGTCCGATGAAGTGGCGGCACAGGCCGGTAATGCCGGTCAGAGCGTGCGTGTCGCGGCCCAGAACGTGACATCTGCGGCAGGTGCGACGGAAGAGCTGGCCGCATCCATCAAGGAAATCGCCAGCCAGGCTGACCGGTCGACGAAAGTCGCCAAGCAGGCTGTCTCCGGTGCAGAATCCACATTCTCCACCATGCAGGCGCTTTCGAGTGCGGCTGACCGTATCGGCGCTGTCATGAGCCTGATCCGCGATATCGCCAACCAGACCAACCTTCTCGCCCTTAACGCCACCATCGAAGCTGCACGGGCCGGAGAGGCGGGCAAGGGCTTCGCGGTCGTCGCAGCTGAAGTCAAGGCGCTCGCCAACCAGACGTCGAAGGCAACCGAGGATATTGCGGCTCAGGTTGAGGCAATCCAGAATGCGTCTGCCGGTGCTGTCACCGCCATCTCGGAAGTGCGGGACATCATTTCCGACATGGACAATCTGGCTGTTGCCGTCGCGGCTGCCGTCGAGCAGCAGGAGGCGGCTGTCAGCGGGATTGCGGCCAATGTCGCCGATGCGTCCAGCCGCTCAGAGGAGGGGGCGGACCGCATGTCGGCCGTTGTCAGCGCAACGCAGCACGTACGGTCCAGCGGAGACGAAGTTGAGCGCCTGTCGCGGCTTCTGTCCGAGCAGGCTGGTGTCCTGCGCACGGAAATCCGCAGCTTCCTTGAAGGTGTGCGGGCCGCCTGAACGGGGAGCGGCCGGGGCGGCGCGGCCAGAATGCTTGCACCAGAGTGATTCTGCCTGAGCCGGTCCTTTAAACATGGGTGGGATTTCCTGCCCATGTTTTTCTTTTTACGGTCAAATCCTCCCACGTGAACCTTGTGTGAAGCTTGTCCGGGAAGGGCCTTTGCCTTGCCCGGCTTTTCCCGCTATCGATAGGCTCCAGAGAATATATCGGGCCGCGGGCCGGGAGTTGTCATGCAGGAGAGTATCGTCATCATCGGTGCGGGCCAGGCTGGCGCGCAGGTGGCGCAGTCCCTTCGCCAGGGCGGATTTGCAGGAGCCATCCATCTTCTGGGTGAAGAGCCGCATCCCCCCTATCAGCGCCCGCCGCTGTCCAAGAAATTCCTGTCCGGCGAGACTGATGCCGAAGGCCTGTGGCTGCGCCCGGCGGCCTTCTACGAAGCGCAGAACATCGGTCTGAGGACGGGTATCCAGGCGACAGCCATCGACCGGACGGGCAAGACCGTGGTTCTGTCGAGCGGTGAAGAGCTGGCCTATGGCAAGCTGATCATTGCGACGGGCACACGCGCCCGGTCGGTGCCGCTGCCCGGCGCAGAACTCGCCGGTGTTCTGAGCCTGCGGTCCATTGCCGATGTGGATCACATCCGCAAGGCCCTCACAGCCCATTCCCGGCTTGCCGTGATTGGTGCCGGTTACATCGGTCTGGAAGTTGCGGCTGTCGCCCGTGCCATGGGCAAGACGGTGACCGTCATCGAGGCGCAGGACCGGGTGCTCAAGCGCGTCGTCTCGCCGGTGATCTCGGCTTTTTATGAAGGCCTGCACCGGGAGCAGGGCGTTGACCTTCGCCTCAATGCGGGCGTTGCCGGGATCGAAGGCGAAACGGCAGTGACCGGCGTGCGCCTTGCCGATGGCAGCTTCGTCGATGCCGATCTGGTGCTGATCGCCGTTGGCGCATTGCCGAATACCGAACTTGCAGCGGAAGCCGGACTGGATGTGGATGGGGGTATTCTTGTCGATGCCTCTGGCCGCACCAGCGATCCGGACATTTATGCCTGCGGTGACTGCACCCGTTTCCGCTCAGGCCGCTATGGCCGGGATGTGCGGCTGGAAAGTGTGCAGAATGCCATTGATCAGGCCAAGGCGGTTGCGCAGGCTGTTCTTGGCCAGCCAGTAGAGTATGACCCGCTGCCCTGGTTCTGGTCCGACCAGTATCACGTCAAGCTGCAGATCGCGGGGCTGTCCGAAGGCTATGATCAGACGATCACGGTGGGCGAGCCCGCCGAGGCAAAGTTCTATGTCGCCTATCTGAAGGACAGCCGTCTGATCGCCGTGGACAGCGTCAACGCGCCGCGCTCGCACATGATGGCCCGCCGGACCATCGGCGAGGCCTGGCGCGAGGATCTGCTGCCTCCGGCCTGAACGTTCCGGCGGGCGTCAATGCCCGCTGGTGATCTCCGCGAGAAGACGGATGACGTCGCGCGGCTGCTCAAGATGCGGCATGTGGCCGGTGTCTGCGAGGCGGTGCACGGCGATTGCGCCTGGCAGGCCCTCGCTCTGGCTCACGGGCAGCACACCGTCTTCAAGGCCCCAGATCACTTGAACCGGCAAGGGCAGCGCGGCGACATCATCGAGTGGCAGGGTTTTCTGCCCGTCACCGTCAAGGATTTCTTCCACGATCTCCTGCAGGGCTTCGATGGCGCCCGGGCGTGAGCGGGCCTCTGACGCATGGCGGGCAAGCTGGCGCGGCATGCGGAAGGAAGCGGCGAAGAACTCCGGCAGCAAGGCTGCGAGGTCCTCTTCTTCCGAAGCTGACGCGTAGCGGCGCAGCAGGTCCGCGTTGATTTGCGGGCCGAAGCCGCCAGGGCCAACAAGCGTCAGGCTTGCGATCCGCTCCGGCATGCGCAGCGCGATGAGCGCCGCAACGGCGCCGCCCATGGAATGGCCGGCCAGATGCACCTTTTCCAGTCCCAGCGCGTCCAGCGACTGGCTGACCGCCTTGGCCGAGATTCCTGCGTTGCCAATGCGCGGCCAGCCCACGGCCGTGCCGTGACCCGGCAGGTCAAAGGCGATGCTGCGCAGGCGGGTGGAAAGGCCGGTCTGGATGTTCAGCCAGCCCTGCCGGTCGCCACCAAAGCCGTGCAGCAGCACCAGGGGTGTACCAGTCTGGTCCGTGCCCTGCTCGGCATAGGGCAGGTGAGCGGGAACATCGGGCTTCAGGCTGATGGACATGGCGGCTTTCCGGAATTTGGTGTGACTGCCTATAGATAATGGGCCCGTTCTGATCTGCCTAGCCGCCCGAATGGCGGGCACAATGACGGCCAAAGGGATGGACTTCGCATATGCTGGCAGATTAAATCGATTGAAAGACGCTTCTCATGGCTGCCCGGCTGGTCTAGAAGCGGCAAACCTTTTTGTTTCAGGGTGATTTTCAGATGACGAGCGCGGTGGATATCGTTTGCCTTGGCGAGCCCATGGTTGAGCTGAACCAGCATGAGGCCGGTGGTGCCTATCATCCCGGTTTCGGCGGCGATGTGTCCAACGCCGCTGTTGCTGCGGCCCGTCAGGGTGCCCGTGTGGCGCTGGCGACGGCTTTGGGCACCGATGTATTCGGTGACAGCCTGCGCGCCATGTGGAAGGCCGAAGGCGTTGACGACAGCGAGGTCAAGGCAAACCCGGATGCGCCGACCGGCATCTATTTCGTCACCCATGGCTCTGATGGCCACCGGTTCTCCTACCGCCGGGCAGGCTCTGCCGCGAGCCTCTACCAGCCGCGCGACCTGCCGAAGGACATGCTGGCCAGCACCCGCGTGCTGCATTTCTCCGCCATCAGCCAGGCGATTTCAGCGTCTGCCTGCGACGCCTGCTTTGCTGCCGTCGAGCAGGTGCGCGCTGCAGGCGGCCTGATCTCCTACGACACCAACCTGCGCCTTGCGCTGTGGCCGCTGGCCCGCGCCCGTGCCGTCATCCGCTCGACCATCGGCATGACGGATATCATCCTGCCGGGCCTCGATGATGCCCGCCAGATCTGCCATGCGCAGGATGCAGATGGCATCGCCGATGAACTGCTTGGTCTCGGTGCCAAGGTGGTGGCGCTGACCATGGGCGGCGATGGTGTGCTGGTTGCTACGGCAGAGCGCCGCGAGACGCTGGCGGCCCATAAGGTGAAGGCAGTGGATGCGACGGGCGCAGGCGACGCCTTCGACGGTGCGTTCCTGGCCGAATACCTGCGCAGCGGCGATGCATTTGCAGCTGCTGCCTATGCCAATGCGGCAGCGGCCCTTTCCGTCACCGGCTATGGCGCCGTTGCGCCTCTGCCGCGCCGGGCGGATGTGGAAGCGTTTCTCGCCGGCAAGGCCGCCTAAGGCCTTCCATCAGGAAATGTAACGGTTTCTTCACCACGAAAACGCTAGAAATACTGGAGTTTCAGCCCGTCACCGTGCGGGCACTCCCGTTGCGTTCCTGTGTTTGATCCAACCGAAACCTTCCAGCGAGCCTTTCCATGCACCGTCTGTCCCGCCTGACTTTCATGGCTGCTGCTGCCGGCATCGCCTTGAGCGCATTTTGCGCCATGCCAGCATCGGCTTATGACAACACCTATTTTGATCCGGTCACACGCCAGTGGCTGGAAATGAAGCTGACCCCGGAAGTGGCGGCAAAGATCGCCCGCCGGGAATACAAGCGCAAGACGGTAACCTACAACGGTCCCGAAGCACCCGGCACGATCATCGTCGACACCACGGAGCGCCGCCTCTACCACGTGCTTGAGAACGGCAAGGCCATGCGTTACGGCATCGGCGTCGGGCGGGATGGCTTCACCTGGAAGGGCGAGGAAAAGGTTACCCGCAAGGCCGAGTGGCCGGGCTGGACGCCGCCGCCGGAAATGATCGCCCGTGAGCGCAAGAAGGGCCGCAAGCTTCCCGCCTTCATGGCTGGCGGCCCGGAGAATCCGCTGGGTGCCCGCGCACTTTATCTCGGCAACACCATTTACCGCATCCATGGCACCAACGAGGACTGGAGCATCGGCCAGGCCGTCTCCTCCGGCTGTTTTCGCATGTGGAATGATGACGTGGAGCACCTCTACAGCGAGGTCTCTGTCGGCGCCAAGGTGGTGATCCGCTGAGGCTCTGACACCTCCTTCGAGACGCAAAAAAGGCCGCGCCGGGCAACTGGTGCGGCCTTTCTGCTTCAGAGAAAAATACAATAATGTCCGTTAGTTTCGTCCTGCCATGATCAAGTCATGGCAGGACGGAGAGAAGGGGGATGGCTGGAGCAAACAACAGGCGGCCTTAACCTCCCGCAACCTCGCCGGGCCGGATGATCAGCCAGTTGAGGCGCAGCGGCGGCCACTTGGCCGGGGCTGCATATGGAATGTCGGCAAAGCCGTCGCGCAGGCGGCCCGGATAAAGCGCGGCCAGCGAGCCTGTGGGCACTTCGCTGTCTCCCGTCCAGATCACCAGAACGCCCTTCTTCTTCACATTCTCCATGCTGATCCATGGGGCAATCGCGGGGGTGTGATCGGTGAAGAGATGCGGCCTGTCTGGAGAGAATAGGGTGACATGGGCCGCAGGCCACATGTCGCCCGCCACATAGGTGAGCGGCGTGCCGGTTGCCTCGCGCCAGGCCGTTTCAGCCTGAGCCGCCACTTCCGCTCCGGGAAAGTGAATGCGCGTCGGCTTTTTCTTGATCAGCGGCTCCACCAGCGCCTGTCCTGCTGCAACGCTGAGGAAGATCACCTGCACTACAACGGCAGCGGTCAGAGCACGGCGGATGGACCAGTCGCCGTTGCGGGCTGAGGCAAATCGCACCAGCAGGAGGCCTGCCAGCGTGAACATGGACGCGCCCCACATCTGCTTGAAGGCGCTGCCGGTGACGCCGGAGACCAGCATCACGACAAGGGCCGGCAGCAGGGTGAACCACAGCAGGAATCGCAGGTCCACCGAACTGACGCGGGGCGTCTCGCCTTCAGGCGCAGTGCCGCGCAGGCCCGCCAGACCGAGCCCGGCGAAAATGGGGATCAGCACCGGCGCCATGCTGCCAAACTGGCCGAGCAGGAAGTTGACCGGATTGAGAATGTGGTCTGCAATGCTTTCCGCCGGAACGCTGCGGCTTGCGGCATAGGTGAAGGTCAGAAAGTCCGTCTTCAGCAGCCACCAGACATGCGGCGCAAAAAGCGCCAGTGCGATCGCCATGGCGAAGTAGGGGCCGGGCGTTGCGAGACAGCGGCGGGCATCGCGGAAGGTCAGGGCATAGAGCCCGATGCAGCCGATGAGAAGGCCCGCGAAGTACTTGGCATAGAGCCCGAGTGCGGCAATGACGCCCAGCAGCAGCCAGTCTGTCAGCCGCCCGCGGAGGAGGCCTCTGTGGAAGAACAGCAGCATGCCGGCCCAGATGGGGATCTGCAGGATGTTCGGGTTGAACTCCGGCGCGGGCAGGGTGAAGTAGAAGGCACAGCTGGTGGCCGCAATGGCCCAGAACCGCTGCCAGGGCGAAAGGCCCATGTCCCGGCCCAGCAGCCAGACCGCCAGATAGGTGAGGGCGTAGCAGATCTGGCTCAGCCAGTAGGCGCCGAAGGCATGGCCGCCGGTCAGATGATAGCTTGCCTCCAGCAGCCAGGCCTGCAGCGGCGGATGCTTGGTATAGCCAAGCGCCAGATCCCGGCCCCAGGCAAAGCCCTCCACCACATCCAGCGGCGGATTGGGAAACAGCACACTCGGCACCAGCGCCCAGAGCAGGCAGATGGCAAGGCAGTAGAGAAGGGTTGCGCGGGCGGCTGACATCATCGGTCGTCCGGTCATCGGGAGGCGGAGTTTGACGGTTCGGCAAAGGCCCAGAGCCGGGCGCCCAGGAAGGTGAGCGGCGGAACCACGAAGATCGCAATGACGATGCCCACCGCACCGGGCACCCGGGTGAAGTTCAGCAGGGCTGCCAGTGCGCCGTTGTTCAGCACGAAGCCGGCGGCAGCCAGCACGAAGAAGCGGCGCATGCGCTGGCCGGTCTGAACCTCATCCGCCGACCGGAAGCTCCAGACATGATGTCCGGTGAAGGAGACGATGAACGCCACCAAAAATCCGCCGATGTTGGAGGGCATCGGCGGCACATGGGCCAGCTCCAGCAGGCCAATGGCCACGGAGGCATGAACAACGGCGGCCGACACGCCGACAATGCCGAAACGGGCGATGGTGGCGAACTCGCGCAAAAGCCGCTGCTGCCGTTCCCGGGTCATCATGCGCTCTCCCCGCCAGAGGGCTTTGCATCAGCTGGTGTTGCGGACGATTCAATGATGTCCTGCACCAGATAGACCGGCCGCTGCTTCGTTTCTATGAAGAGCCGCCCAACGTATTCGCCAATGATGCCGATGGACAGCAATTGCAACCCCGAGAAGAACAGGACACTCACCATCAGCGAGGCATAGCCCGGCACATCGATGCCATAGAGGATGACCCGTGCCACCAGAACCATGGCATAGGCAAATGCCGCTGTTGCGATGAGCCCGCCGCAATAGAGCCAGACCCGCAGGGGCACGCTGGTGAAGCTGGCAAGGCCGTCAAGGGCGAAGTTCCAGAGCTTCCAGTAGTTCCACTTGCCTTTCCCGGCCCGACGTGACGGCCGCTCGTAAGGGACGAAGGTGGTGGGGTGGCCAACCCAGGCAAAAAGGCCTTTCATAAAGCGGCTGCGCTCCGGCAGGCGCCCGAGGGACTCTGCCACGCTGCGGTCGATCAGGCGGAAGTCTCCCGCATTGGCCGGCATGTGGATGCTCGTCAGCCGGTCGAAGAGCCGGTAGAACATGCTGGCCGTGCTGCGCTTCATCAGCGTGTCCTGCGACCTGTCCACCCTGAGGCCGTAGATCACGTCATAGCCCTGCTTCCAGAGTTCCAGCATTTCGGGGATGAGACCGGGCGGATCCTGTAAATCCGCGTCGAGAATGACGAGAATGTCACCCTTGGCATGGTCAAGGCCTGCGGTGAGGGCGGCCTCCTTGCCGAAATTGCGCGAAAGGCCGATCAGCTTCCCAGGAAGGCCCTCCGACAGATAGCGGCAGATGATGCGGGCCGTATCGTCGCTGCTGCCGTCATCAATGAAGATGAATTCGCTCACCACGGCCAGCCCGGCGAGAACAGCTTGCGTCTCGGCGAGGAAGATCTCCAGCACCTCCGCCTCATTGTAGACGGGTACGACGATGGACAGGAGAGGGCGGGAGGGGCGTCTTGCCGCGCGCCGTTCCAGATACACGGATTGACTGGCCGCTTCGGACTGGATGTCCATGGCAAAGGCGTCCCACTTTCAGGTTTCAGCCAGGTTCGCGCTGTCTCTTGCAAACGCAGGCCTGCTGGCTCTCAAGACGAATGCCTCCGGCCAGGCCGGATGCATTCGTCTCTGTGTCAGCTCAGCGCGCCGTGGCAGTGCTTGTACTTCTTGCCCGAACCGCAGGGGCAGACCTCGTTGCGGCCGACCCGGCCCCAGGTTGAGGGATCGTTCGGATCGCGGGCCACGCCGGTTGCCGCAAAGCCGCCAGCCGCGGGCAGGTCATCGGCCATCTCATCCTCTCCCGTCATCGGGTTGAGGTGATGGGGATGCATCTCGCGCGGTTCTTCCGGCATCTGCGGTGCCTGCTGCGTCACCAGTTCCACCCGCATCAGCTGCGAGGTGGTGATCTGGCGCAGCTGGGTCAGCATGTTCTCGAACAGGTTGAAGGCTTCGGTCTTGTATTCCTGCAGCGGATCACGCTGGGCATAGCCGCGGAAGCCGATGACCGAACGCAGATGATCAAGATTCGCCAGATGCTCGCGCCAGAGATTGTCCAGCGTCTGCAGCAGGATCGCCTTTTCCACCTGGCTCATGATCTGCTGGCCGAAACGGCCGAGCTTGTCTTCCATGATGGCATCAGCTGCCTTCGTCAGACGCTCGCGCACTTCCTCGTCGGCGATGCCCTCTTCCTTGGCCCAGTCGACGACGGGCAGGTCAAGGTTGAGGAGGGTCTGCACTTCCTTCGCCAGGCCTTCCGTGTCCCACTGCTCCGGATAGGCGCTTTCGGGGATGTGGCGGGAGACGAGATCGTCGATGACCTCATGGCGCATGTCGGTGACGGTCTGCCCGAGGTCTTCGCCATCCATCAGCTCGATGCGCTGCTCGAACACCACCTTGCGCTGGTCGTTCATCACGTCATCGAACTTCAGCAGGTTCTTGCGGATGTCGAAGTTGCGCGCTTCCACCTTCTGCTGGGCCTTGGCCAGCGCCCGGTTGATCCAGGGGTGGATGATGGCTTCACCTTCCTTCAGGCCCAGCTTCTGCAGCATGGAATCCATCCGGTCGGAGCCGAAGATGCGCATCAGGTCGTCCTGCAGCGACAGGAAGAACTTGGAATGGCCCGGGTCGCCCTGACGGCCCGAACGGCCGCGCAGCTGGTTGTCGATGCGCCGGCTCTCGTGGCGCTCGGTGCCGATGACGTAAAGACCGCCAGCAGCCAGCGCCTTCTGCTTCAGAACTTCGATCTCGGCACGGATCGCAGCCACGCGTGCATCACGCTCGGGGCCTGCTTCCATGTCCGCCAGTTCGCGCTCGATGCGCATGTCCGGGTTGCCGCCCAGCTGGATGTCGGTGCCGCGGCCGGCCATGTTGGTGGCGATGGTGACCGCGCCGGGCAGGCCGGCCTGCGAAATGATGAAGGCTTCCTGCTCATGGTAGCGGGCGTTCAGCACCGCGAAGACCTTGTCTTCCTGGCCGCCCTGATCGCCGTTCTGCAGCGGCGCGAAGGCGTTGGGATCGGTCACATCCACCTGCCGGTAGCCGTGCTTGCGCAGGCGTTCGGCTAGCATTTCCGACTTTTCGATCGAGGTTGTGCCGACCAGAACCGGCTGCTGGCGGGACTTGCAGTCGTCGATCAGCTCCACGATGGCGTTGAACTTCTCGTCTGCGGTCCGGTAGACCTCGTCGTCGTCATCGACGCGCTTGACCGGCATGTTGGTCGGGATCTCGACAACTTCCAGCCCGTAGATGTCCTGGAACTCGTCCGCTTCGGTTGCTGCCGTACCGGTCATGCCGGCCAGCTTGTCGTACATGCGGAAATAGTTCTGGAAGGTGATCGAGGCGAGGGTCTGGTTTTCCGGCTGGATGCGGACCTTTTCCTTCGCTTCCAGTGCCTGGTGCAGGCCTTCCGAATAGCGGCGGCCCGGCATCATGCGGCCGGTGAACTCGTCGATGATCACCACTTCGCCGTTGCGGACGATGTAGTCCTTGTCGCGCTGGAACAGCTTGTGGGCTTTCAGTGCCTGCTGCAGGTGGTGCACGGCGCTGACGTTTTCCACGTCATAGAGCGACTCGCTGCGCAGCAGATTGGCAGCGCCGAGCAGCTGCTCCAGTTTTTCGTTACCGCTTTCGGTGAACGTAGCCGAGCGCTGCTTCTCGTCGATCTCGTAATCTTCCGGCGTCAGCGCGGGAATGAAGGCATCGACCGTGTTGTAGAAGTCCGAGCGGTCTTCCAGCGGGCCGGAGATGATCAGCGGCGTGCGTGCTTCGTCGATGAGGATCGAATCCACTTCATCGACGATGGCGAAGTTGTGTCCGCGCTGCACCATCGAGGCGCGCTCATACTTCATGTTGTCGCGCAGATAGTCGAAGCCGAATTCGTTGTTGGTGCCGTAGGTCACGTCGGCGGCATAGGCGGCGCGGCGCTCCTCATCGGACAGGCCATGCACGATAACGCCGGTGCTGAGGCCAAGGAACCCGTAGACCTTGCCCATCATCTGGGCGTCGCGCTGGGCCAGGTAGTCGTTCACGGTGACCACGTGCACGCCCTTGCCCGCGAGGGCGTTGAGATACACGGGCGCGGTGGCGACAAGCGTCTTGCCTTCACCGGTGCGCATCTCTGAGATCTGCCCGGAGTTGAGGACAAGGCCGCCGATCAGCTGGACGTCATAGTGCCGCTGCCCGAGGGCGCGCCGCGCCGCTTCGCGCACGGTGGCGAAGGCAGGAGCCAGAATGTCGTCCAGCGTGGCGCCGTTGGCCAGCTGCTCGCGGAAGGTCTGGGTGCGCGCGCGCAGCGCGTCGTCCGACAATGCCTGTACTTCAGCTTCAAGAGCATTGATGGCCGCAACCTTCGCCCTCATGGCCTTGATCTTGCGGTCGCTCGGAGAGCCAAAAATCTTACGTGCTAATGCGCCAAGGCCGGCCATGTGGCGGTCCTTCCAAGTGACGGGCGGCATCAGGTGCAAGGCCCCTGTCGCCAGCCCTCAAAAAAATCTCATTTCCGGTACACGGTCCGCCTGCCTGCCCGCATGCGGGCTGCGAAGCTGCCGTTCCATGGATGCCCCGCCCTTGAAGGTGGCGCGGGACGTTCGACAGATAAGAGGGGGTAGGATGCTTGTCAACGCCGCCGCTTTCAGCAAGGTTGCGGCAGCTCGCGCTCATGCGGTGCAGAGCTGTTCAAATTCTGACCCTAAGGACACCACATGTTCCGTTCTTTCATGAGCCGCCCCTTGCGCTCAGTCCTGATCGCTGCAACGGCGATCAGCCTCGGTGCCACGGCCCTGTCTGCGGCCGAGCCAGGTGACGTTGTTGCCAAGGTTGGCAGCACGGAAATCACCGAAGCCGATATCGCCTTTGCCGCCCGTGACCTCGGCCCGCAGCTGCAGCGCTTTCCGCCCGCCCAGTGGCGCCAGATTCTCACCGACGTGATGGTCGACATGACGCTTCTGTCCGAGGCGGCGAAGAAGGAAGGCATGGAAAAGGACGAGGACTTCCAGCGTCAGGTCCGCTTCATGACAACGCAGGCCCTGCGCAATGCTTATGTCGCGCAGAAGCTTGATGCTGCCGTCACCGAGGACGACATCAAGGCTGCCTATGACAAGGAGTTCAAGGACTTCAAGGGCGAGGAAGAAGTCCGTGCCCGTCATATCCTTGTGTCCTCCAAGGAAGAAGCCGAGAAGCTGATCAAGGAGCTGGACGGCGGCGCCGATTTTGCGGAACTGGCCAAGGCCAACTCCAGCGACGGCTCGGCAGCCAATGGCGGTGACCTTGATTACTTCACCAAGGGCCGCATGGTGCCGGAATTCGAAACGGCTGCCTTTGCGCTGAAGCCGGGCGAGTATACCAAGGAGCCGGTTGAGAGCCAGTTCGGCTGGCACATCATCAAATCCGAGGACAAGCGCATTCAGAGCGCTCCGCCGCTGGAAGAGGTTTCCGATGGCCTGCGCCAGATGCTGATGCGTGAGCG
Source organism: Pannonibacter anstelovis (assembly GCF_036881715.1). Lineage (NCBI taxonomy): Bacteria > Pseudomonadati > Pseudomonadota > Alphaproteobacteria > Hyphomicrobiales > Stappiaceae > Pannonibacter > Pannonibacter anstelovis. The sequence goes on along the minus strand of NZ_JBAKBF010000008.1, from coordinate 21,902 downwards.
CTATGCCAAGCTCATTGAAGAGCTGAAGGCTGCAAATCCGGTGGAAATCGTCAAGCAGGAAGCTCCTGCCGATGCCCCGGCAGCAGCCCCTGCCGGTGAGGCTGCCAAGCCCGCCGCTCAGTAAGACAGAGGTTCGGAAGACGCGTTTCTTCTGACCTGAGCATGATCCCCCGGCACCCTGCCGGGGGATTTCCTGTTTCAGCGGGCGTCATGGGTCTTGCGCACCCCCTTTCCATCGGGCAAGGCTGCGCCTCATTGCATTTGTGTGCCAGAGGCCGTCATGTCGACAGAAGTTTCTCCGCTTGCCCCCAAGTCCTACCCTGAGATGCCCGTCATCGAAGGCGTGCGTTTTGCCACGGCGGCTGCCGGCATCAAGTACAAGGGCCGCACGGATGTGCTCCTTGTGCTGATGGATGAGGGCACGGAAGTGGCCGGTGTCTTCACCCGTTCGCTTTGCCCTTCCGCACCGGTGGACTGGTGCCGCGCCAACCTGCCCTCCGGCAAGGCCCGGGCACTGCTGGTCAATTCCGGCAATGCCAATGCCTTTACCGGCAAGAAGGGCAAGGCGGCGGTCGAGCTTTCGGCGGAGATCGTCAGCAAGGCGGTTGGTTGTGCCCAGGGTGAAATCTATCTTGCCTCAACCGGCGTGATCGGCGAGCCGCTGCCTGCGGACAAGTTCTCCGGCGTCGTTGATAGTCTTGTGGCCGATGCGGTTGCTGGCTCATGGCTCGATACGGCCAAGGCGATCATGACCACCGACACCTATCCGAAGGTGTCCACCCGCACGGTGGATCTGGGCGGTGTGCCGGTGACGCTGAACGGCATTGCCAAGGGTGCGGGCATGATTGCCCCGGATATGGCGACCATGCTGTCCTTCCTCTTTACCGATGCCCCTATTGCAGCTCCCGTGCTGCAGGAGCTGATCTCCGGCGCCGTTGGCGGCAGCTTCAATGCCATCACGGTGGACAGCGACACCTCCACCTCCGACACGGCCCTGCTGTTTGCCACCGGCAAGGCGGCCGAACGCGGTGCTGTGCGCGTCACCGAAGCCTACGATCCGCGTCTGGAGCCTTTCCGTCAGGCGCTGGGCGAGGTGATGCAGGATCTGGCGCATCAGATCGTCCGGGATGGTGAAGGCGCCCGCAAGTTCGTGGAAGTGCGCGTCGAGGGTGCCTCGTCCGATGCGTCGGCCAAGCGCATTGCCCTGTCCATCGCCAACTCGCCGCTGGTGAAGACCGCCATTGCCGGTGAGGATGCCAACTGGGGCCGTGTCGTCATGGCTGTCGGCAAGGCAGGTGAGCCCGCGGACCGTGACCGTCTGGCCATCTGGTTCGGCGATGTGCGTGTGGCCGTCAATGGCGAGCGGGACCCGGATTACTCGGAGGCGGCTGCTTCGGCGGTTATGGAGCGCGAGCACATCGTTATCCGCACCGAAATCGGCCTCGGAGAGGGAACCGCCACCGTGTGGACCTGCGACCTTACCAAGGCCTATGTCGAGATCAACGGCGATTACCGTAGCTGATCCGTCAAACTTTCTTCAGGGCGGGCTCTGAGTTTTTTAAGAGCCCGCTCAAAACTGTCTAAAATTGGAACATGCCATGCGGATGGTTCTTGTCGTTGCCTGTGCTCTCATTGACGCGGACGGGCGTATCCTGATCGCGCAGCGGCCCGAGGGAAAGTCCATGGCAGGGCTCTGGGAATTCCCCGGAGGCAAGGTGGAAGCTGGAGAAAGGCCTGAAGCCTGCCTGATCCGCGAGCTTTCCGAGGAACTTGGAATCAGCGTTAAGGAAGAGTGCCTAGCCCCTCTGACCTTCGCCAGCCACGCTTATGAAGATTTTCATCTCCTGATGCCATTGTATGTCTGTCGGCGATGGCAAGGAACTCCTGCAGCCCAGGAAGGGCAGACCCTGAAATGGGTGCGGGCAGGCAAGCTCAGGGAATTCCCCATGCCACCGGCCGATGAGCCGCTGATCCCCCATTTGATTGGGCTGGTCGGCGTCTGATGTAGACCGACAGGCAAACAGCCGCGTATCTGGCTGGTTAGGAGTTGCAATGCGACTGGACGAAAATCCGGCAGGCATGTTTGGTGCCCCCGCCAGGAAGCGCGTTCAGATCGGCCTTGATCTGGCGGCCCGCTTTCAGGAGGACGTGAAAGGCGCGACGGCCGTTGAATATGGCCTGATGGTCGGGTTCATCTCTCTGGCCATTGTCGCGACTCTGCTGTCGATCGGTCAGGACATTGGAACCGCCTTTACCATCATCAGCGATGCCTTGCAGGGCTCCTGATCAGGCGCCGCCGGGATCATCCGGCACCTTCAGTGCATCGGCCAGCCGTGCCTTGGCGGAACCCGGCTTTAGCGGCTTCTGCTGGCTCTCATGCGGCGCCCAGCCGGACAGATACATCACCTGAAATGTTGCGCGGATGCGCCCGTCCGTGTCGCTGTAATCCGCTGCATAGAGTTCCGCAGCCTTCAGAAACACGGCTCGTGACAAGGGTTTGCGGCTGCGCTCGTTCAGTGCCGAAGTGGCGCCCATCATCTTCAGATCCCGCATCAGCGCAAAGATGCTGTCATAGCGCACGGTCAGCTTGTCCGTGTCCGTGACCGGCAGGGCAAAACCGGCGCGTTGCAACAGGGCGCCAAGATCGCGGGTGTCGGCAAAGGGCACGACACGGGGCGCGGCGCCGCCGGTGACTTCCAGCTCCGCACGCATCAGGCAATCGCGCAATTCACTCAAGGTATCCCCGCCCAGCAGCGCCCCCAGAAACAGCCCGTCCGGCCTCAAGGCCCGGCGGATCTGGATCAGCGCGCCCGGCAGGTCGTTGACAAGCTGCAGGCTGAGTGCGGAGACGATCAGGCCCACGGACGCGTCCTTCAACGGGAGAAGCGCGTCATCGCAGACAAAATCCGGGGCGGGCAGGGCAGGGTCGGCCATGAACAGGTCGCCGCGCAGCACCGTCTCCGCCTTGCCGCTCTGCTGCAGGATCTGAGCAATCCGCCCCGTGTGGCCGCCCAGATCCACCGCTGTGCCGAACTCTCTTGTCACGGCTGCGATACGGTCCGCCAGATCTTCGGCGACTGCTGCCAGCAGAAAGTCTGCGCCTTCGATGCGGCCCTCAAGGGCACGCCGGCGCCGCCGGGCGAGAAGAGAACGGTCAATGAGGTCGATGCTGGTCATAGGGGTGCCTTCCGGGTGCCGGGCATGCTGCCTTATAGGCCCAGCCTTCCGCTTCCGTCAAAAGCTGCTAGGGTTGTTGTGAGCCATGGGTTGAAAGAGGCCTCTGATGCTTCAGGAACAGGATGCAGGCCTTGATCGCCTTGACTGGCGCAGACGCTCTCTGGGCGGATTGCGCCGGATCTGGCGCGCGGGGCTCGATTTCCTGCTGCCGCCGCGCTGCCTCACCTGCGATGCCCCCGCTGCCGAGCCCGATGCAGTCTGCCCTTCTTGCTGGGGGCAGATGCCCTTCATTGAGGCGCCCTGGTGCGCCCGCTATGGCACGCCGCTGTCCTTCGATCTCGGGCCGGAGGGCCTGAGTGCCCGCGCCATTGCCTCGCCGCCTCTCTTCAACCGGGCCCGTGCAGCCACCCTCTATGGCGGCCCGGCTCGGGACCTGGTACTGGCGCTGAAATTCGGCGGGCGGCGCGAGGTGGCAGCCCCCATGGGACGGCTGATGGCAGCTGCCGGGCGGGAGCTGTTCCAGCCTGATACGCTGGTTCTGCCCGTGCCTCTGCACCGCACCCGCCTGTGGCAGCGCCGGTTCAATCAGGCTGCCCTGCTGGGGCGGGAGGTGGCGCGCATCAAGGGCGTGGGCTTTGAACCGCTGATGCTGGAGCGCCGCCGCCGCACCCGCCAGCAGGTGGGCCTGCATGCGGACGAACGCAGCCGCAATGTGCGCGGTGCCTTTGCGCTCCGGCCGGAAGCGGCGATTCAGATCAGCGGGCGGCCTGTGGTGCTCGTGGATGATGTTCTGACAACGGGATCAACGGTGGAGGCCTGCACGCGGGTGCTGCTGCGGGCCGGTGCGCGGCAGGTGGATGTGCTCACCTTCGCCATCGCCGATCCCTCGCTCACCGCCGAGTGAGTGGCTTCCCTGAGCTCACGGCCATTTTCGGGGCTTGTCCGGCGCAAGTTCCGGCAGATATAAGCCGGTGAGGGGCGGTGAGCTGCCCATAAGGAGTTGAAACGTGGTTGAAGTCATCATCTACACCCGGCAGATGTGCGGCTACTGTTCTGCGGCCAAGCGCCTTCTGGACAGCAAGGGCGTTGCCTATACCGAGCATGACGCAACCTTCGATCCGGGTCTGCGGTCCGAAATGATTGCCAGGGCCAATGGCCGCAGCACCTTCCCGCAGATTTTCATCGGCGGGGTGCATGTAGGCGGCTGCGATGACCTGCATGATCTGGACCGGGCGGGCAAGCTCGATCCGATGCTCGCTGCCTGATCCGGAGTTTTTTGGATGACCATCTTCACCGCCGCCTGCGTGCAGCTTCGCTCCAGCCGGGATGTTGCTGCCAATGGTGCAGCGGCTGAAGCGCTGATCCGGGAGGCTGCTGCTGCCGGCGCTGACTATGTTCAGACCCCGGAGATGACCAATCTGCTGGAGCGCAGCCGTGAGGACTTGATGGCCAAGATCCGGGTGGAAGCGGACGATCCGTCGCTTGCCCGGTTCCAGGCGCTGGCCGCAGAGCTTGGCATCTGGCTGCATATTGGCTCGCTCGCCATTTTGCTCGAGCCAGGCAAGGCGGCAAACCGCGGCTTTCTCATCGGCCCGGATGGCAGCCTGAAGGCGCGGTACGACAAGATCCATATGTTTGACGTGGATCTGCCCAACGGCGAGAGCTGGCGGGAATCTGCGACCTACCGGCCCGGCTGCGAAAGCCTTGTTGCGGATCTGCCCTTTGCACGGCTCGGCATGGCCGTGTGCTATGACGTGCGCTTTCCGGCGCTGTTCCGGGCGCAGGCCCGTTCCGGGGCCGGGGTGCTGACCATGCCTGCCGCTTTCACACGCCAGACGGGCGAAGCCCACTGGCACGTGCTGCAGCGGGCGCGGGCGATCGAGAATGGCGCTTTCGTCATCTCCAGCGCGCAGGGCGGCAAGCACGAGGATGGCCGCGAGACCTATGGCCACAGCCTGATCGTCAACCCCTGGGGTGTGGTGATCGCGGAACTTGACCACGATGAACCGGGCTTCGTGACCGCCCGTATTGATACAGAAGAAACGCTGAAGGCGCGTCAGCGCATTCCCGCCATTGCCAACGAGCGGGACTTCACCCTGACGCAGACCGGCAAGGAGATTGAGGCGTGATCCGTTACACGCTCCGCTGCGACAACGCTCATGAGTTCGAGGGCTGGTTCCGCAATTCCGGAGATTTCGAGCGCCAGATGGCGCAAGGACTGATGAGCTGTCCGGCCTGCGGGTCTGATGACGTCACCAAGGCTTTGATGGCGCCTGCCGTCAGCACCTCGGAGCGCAGGGACAGCCTTGCGCCCGCCGGTGCTGCTGCGGCAGCGGCCGGGCCTGTTGAAGCGCCTGCTGCACCCACCGGTGCAGGGGCAGCGGCAACATCGGCCATGATCGCTTCAGACTCGCGCCACGCCGAGCTTCTGCAGAAGATCCGGGAGCTGCGCCAGCAGATCGTCTCCAATGCCGATTATGTGGGCCAGTCCTTTGCCGATGAGGCCCGCAAGATGCACTATGGCGAGGCGGACCATCGCAGTATCTATGGCGAAACCAGCCCGGATGATGCACAGGCTCTTCTGGAAGAGGGCATCAGCATCCTGCCGCTTCCGGTGCTGCCGGAAGACCGCAACTGATTTTTGCCTCCGGTCAGTCCAGGCCAGAAACCGGGCCAGCAGCCGGACCAATTTGAACGGGTGGCCCGGCCGCTGAATGGAGTCTGATCAGGCGTTTGCTGCCGGCTTTGCGCGCGGGGCGGCCTTGCGGGCTGCCGTTTCGCCATTGCCGTTGCTGTTGGCCGGTTCCATCGCCTTGGTGGCCGCTTCCATGGTCTGCTGCGCCATGTCTTCCACCACCTCTGCCGCCGTATCGACGACGAGATCGCCGGCCTTTGAGGTCTCGGTGAGGCTGGTCTGCAGAAGTTCCAGCGTCTTCTGGGCCTGGGCTTCGTAGTCGTGCCACATGTCACGGAAGAAGCCCTGCAGGGTCTTGGCGGTTTCTGCCGGTTCCTTGCAGGCGACAAGCGAACGGAAGCACGCGAGGTCTGCCTTGAGCCGCTGGCTCACGAAGTCCATGTGGCCGGTGAAAGCCTTTTCGCTGCCTTCCAGCATCTGGCGGCTGGCGGTCTCCAGGGCGCTGAGCGTGTGCTCGCCCAGCTTGTCGGAGCGTTCGGCCCAAGACCAGTTATCGGCCCATTTGCTGGATGCCACATTCATCCACGGTGCAGTGAGCCCCATGGCGCCGTGTACGGCGGTGTCATGTTCAATCCGGTTCTTTGTCATGTCGACCTCCCACAGATGTCGATTGCGCGTCTTCAGAAGGAGAGACGCCTGCCTTGCCGCTGCTTGCGGTCTGTCAGGCCGTGGCCTGCATGCTGCTGGCAATTACCGCGGGTAAGGCCTCAGCATGCACACGTGCCGCTAGGTTAGCAAGGGAATGTGACAACCGTTTTGATCTGCCTCACAAGAGGGCGCCCGGTCTGCGGCAGGAATGCGGCATTGGCCGCAAAAACCTGCGGCAGTGTGACGCGGAACTCCGGAAGGTCTCAGGCGCGCATCCAGGCCTGCAGCTCTGCGGTGACGGCGCCGGGGGCCTCCAGCGTGGAGAGGTGCCCGGCCCCGGCAATCAGGCTGAGGCGGCTGCCGGGGATGGCCTCGTGGATCTCACGGGCAATGGCAGGCGGCGTCAGCGTGTCGCCTTCTCCTGCCAGCACGAGCGTGGGGCAGGTGATCTGGCCGAGGAAGGGGCGGGAGTCGATCCGGGCCATGATGGCGGTCTGCTGGCGCACGAAAGCCTCGGGCCCTGTGTCTTCCGCCATTTCCACCACCACGGCCTTGAGAGTTTCGTCCTCTGCCCGCGAAGTATCCACCAGTCCGGGATAGAGCAAGTGCGGCACCTTGGCGAATTTGCCCGTTTGCGCCATCTGCATCAGCACGCGGCGGCGCTCGCCCTGCTCGGGCATGTCGGGCCGGGCGCTGGTGTCCAGCAGGGCGAGACGCGTCACCTTCTCCGGCGCCAGGCGCATGATCTCCATGGCGACGTAGCCGCCCATGGACAGCCCGGCGAGAGCAAAACGTTCGGGTGCTGCTGCCAGAATACCTTCTGCGATGGCGCTGATGCTGTCCGCTTCCCGGTGATTGCCGATGAGGATCGGCCGGTCCGAAAAGGCGGCGATCTGTGCGGCGAAGAGGAGCTCCGTGCAGAGCAGGCCCGGAATGAAGACGACAGCCTCGGTCATGCGTGCGTATCCCTGTGTTCCTGAGACGTAAGGCTTTCTCGTGCCGGAAAAAATCCTGCTTGGGAAGCCTGTTTCGGAGACAGGCTGGCGTCAGGAGAGCATCAGGCCAATGTCCTTCACGGCATCAGCCATGACCGGATAGAGCGATGCCAGAAGCAGCAGGGCCATGGCAATGTTGAAGGCCTGCAGCCGTGCCGGGCTGGCCAGGAAGCCGCGCAACAGCCTGCCTGCGGCCACCCAGGAAAAGCAGCAGGGAGCGCCGGTCAGGCTGTAAAGCAGGGTGATGATCAGCACATTGGTGAAGAAGCCGTCTGCCGGTGTGTAGGCGGCGATGGCCCCGATGGCCATGATCCAGGCTTTCGGGTTTACCCACTGGAAGGCGGCCGCCTGCAGGAATGTGAAAGGCTTCGGTTTGGCGCCTGCGGTTTGCGGTGCGCCGGAGCGGGCGATTTTCCAGGCGAGCCAGGCCATGTAAAGCGCCCCGGCATATTTCAGTACGTCATGGAGGGCCGGCCACAGCTCAAACAATGTGCCTATCCCGAGCCCGCAGGACAGCACCAGAATCGAGAAGCCGATATTGATGCCCAGCATATGCGGCAGGGAAGCCTTGATGCCGAAATTCACACCCGAGGCCAGCAGCATGGTGTTGTTCGGCCCCGGCGTGATGGAGGAGACAAAGGCGTAAAGAACAAAGGCGGCGATCAGGTCCGGCGTCATGGCAGGCTGTGCTCGGGCTAGTGGCTGAGTGGCCTGCAGAATAGAGGCGTGACGCTTTTGGAGAAAACGGAATAGCGTCACGTGACACTATTCCGTTTCCTGATCTGACCGTTTCTCCGCCCCGGGGGCAGCCTCAGCGGCTGGCGAGCAGCATGTAGTTCACGTCCATGTCGCGCGAGCGGTTCCAGCGGTCTGTGAGCGGATTGAAGGTGACGCCGCTGCGGTCGATTATCGTCAGGCCTGCTGCCGTCACAGGACGCTCGATCTCTTCCGGGCGCACCAGCTTTTCAAAGGTGTGCGTGCCCTTGGGCAGCCAGCGCAGCACATATTCAGCGCCAACAATGGCGAGCGCATAAGCCTTGAGGGTGCGGTTGATAGTGGCCACGAACATCAGCCCGCCGGGGCGGACCATGCGTGACACTTCGGTCAGGAACAGCGGCACATCGGCGACGTGCTCCACCACTTCCATGTTCAGCACCACGTCAAAGGTCTCGCCTGCTGCGGCCAGTTCTTCGGCTGTCGAGGCGCGGTAGTCGATGGCAAGGCCGGACTGGGCTGCGTGCAGCTTCGCGATCTCGATATTGACCGTCGAGGGGTCTGCGCCCACCACGTCGGCGCCAAGGCGGGCCATGGGCTCGCTCAAGAGCCCGCCGCCGCAGCCGATGTCGAGGAAGCGCAGGCCCTTGAAGGCGTCACTGGCTTTGGGATCGCGGCCGAAGCGGGCGCAGACCTGTTCCTTGATATAGGCGAGGCGCACCGGATTGAATTTGTGCAGCGGCTTGAACTTGCCTGCCGGATCCCACCATTCGGCGGCCATGGCGGAAAAACGGGCTACTTCCCGCTCATCGACGGTGCTGCCGGCTGCGGCCTGGTCCCTCGAGGTCTCGGTGCTCATGACTGTCCTTCCCGGATGAGGTCTTGCGCGGGGCTTGCGCTCTGAGGTGTGACCTTTCGCGTCAGGGCTGCTTTGTCAAGGCTCCCTGTTGCAGATGCGGCGTTGTGGCTGTATGGATTGCGGCCGATCCGCCGGGCGCGCTCGCGCCCATATGGCTCTCGACGGGAAGACAAAAACCACGATGGCCCGACTGGTTATGAAGTTCGGCGGCACGTCCGTCGCGAATATCGAACGCATTCGAAATGTTGCCCGCCATGTGAAACGGGAAGTTGACGCCGGCCATGAAGTTGCCGTCGTCGTGTCGGCCATGGCCGGGCAGACCAATCAGCTGGTCGCCTGGTGCCGGGAAGCCGCTCCCATGCATGACGCGCGCGAGTATGACGCTGTTGTCGCCTCCGGCGAGCAGGTCACCTCGGGGCTCCTGGCCATCGTGCTGCAGGAAATGGGCGTCAATGCCCGCTCCTGGCAGGGCTGGCAGATCCCGATCCGGACCGATGGCTCGCATGGTGCCGCCCGCATTGCGGGCATTGATGGCGCCTTCATGGTGGAGCGGCTGAAACAGGGCCAGGTGGCCGTGGTGGCCGGTTTCCAGGGCATCGCCCCGGACAACCGCATCTCCACGCTGGGCCGTGGCGGCTCCGACACTTCGGCCGTGGCCATTGCCGCTGCCATTCAGGCTGACCGCTGCGACATCTACACGGACGTGGACGGGGTCTACACCACCGATCCGCGCATCGTGCCGAAAGCCCGCCGCCTTGACCGCGTCGCCTTCGAGGAAATGCTCGAAATGGCTTCGCTCGGCGCCAAGGTGCTGCAGGTGCGCTCGGTCGAAATGGCCATGGTGCATGGCGTGCGCACCTTCGTGCGTTCAAGCTTTGACGATCCCGATGCCCCGCAGGAGGGCAAGGACGGTCTTCCCCCCGGAACTCTCATCTGCGACGAGGACGAACTCGTGGAACAGCAAGTCGTGACCGGCATCGCCTTTGCCAAGGACGAAGCCCAGATCTCCATCCGCAACGTGCCCGACAAGCCGGGTGTTGCCGGTGCCGTGTTCGGCCCGCTGGCCGATGCGAACATCAACGTGGACATGATCGTCCAGAACATCTCGCCGGACGGCAAGACGACGGACATCACCTTCACCGTGCCCGAATCAGAATATGAGCGGGCCATGAAGACGCTGGAAGACAAGCGTGCCGAACTTGGTTTCGGTGCTCTGGAAGGCGCTCGTGATGTGGTGAAGGTGTCGGTGATCGGCATCGGCATGCGCTCGCACGCAGGCGTTGCAGCCCAGTGTTTCCGCGGCCTTGCGGAGAAGGGCATCAACATCCGTGCGATCACCACCTCCGAAATCAAGATCTCGGTGCTGATCGATTCTGCCTACACGGAACTTGCGGTACGGACTCTCCATTCGCTATACGGTTTGGACGGGTAATAACCAGCCTGGGCCGGGCAGATGCGATGAACGTGTCTGCCTGCCCGCGCCGACAGGAACGGAGCTGACCCATGCGCAGCAACCTGGCCGGTCCGCGCCTGTTGCTCCGCAGGCTTCGCGAAGTCATGGCGGAGCCGATCAACGCGCAGGAGCGGCTCGACAAGATCGTGGTCCTGATCGCGGCGAATGTGGTCGCCGAGGTCTGCTCCGTCTATATTCTGCGTGCTGACGGCGTTCTCGAGCTGTATGCAACCGAAGGCCTCAACCGCGAGGCCGTTCACCAGGCTTCCCTGCGTGTCGGCCAGGGCCTTGTCGGCCTGATTGCCGCCGAAGCGCGGCCGCTCAATCTTCCCAACGCGCGCGCACACCCCGCCTTCGCCTATCTGCCGGAAACCGGTGAAGAAGCCTACAACTCCTTCCTGGGTGTGCCGATCCTGCGTGCCGGGCGCACGCTCGGCGTTCTGGTGGTGCAGAACAAGTCGCACCGCACCTATTACGAGGACGAGGTCGAGGCGCTGCAGACCACTGCGATGGTTATCGCGGAAATGGTCGCCGCCGGCGAACTGGAAGCCATTGCCAAGCCGGGCACGGGGCTGGATCTCTCCCGTCCCTTCCGCTTTTCGGCCGTTGGGCTTGCCGATGGTGTCGGACTGGGCCACGTGGTGCTGCATGAGCCGCGTGTCGTCGTCACCAACCTCATTGCCGAGGACACCGACCACGAAACGGGCCGTCTCGAGGGCGCGATCGACCGTCTGCGCCTGTCCATCGACAGCCTTCTGGCCTCCGGTGACTTCGCCCAGTCGGGCGAGCACAGGGATGTGCTCGAAGCCTATCGCATGTTCGCCTATGACAGGGGCTGGATCCGCAAGATCGAAGAGGCGATCCGCAACGGCCTCACGGCAGAAGCTGCCGTCGAAAAGGTGCAGAGCGACATGCGCGCCCGCATGCTGCGCCAGACGGACCCTTACCTGCGCGAGCGCCTGCATGATCTCGACGATCTGGCGCACCGGCTGATCCGCGAACTCATGGGCCGCCAGCACAGCGGTGGCGCCGGCAGTCTGCCGCAGGATGCCATCATCGTTGCCCGCAACATGGGGGCCGCCGAACTTCTCGATTATGACCGCGACCGGATTCGCGGCGTGGTGCTGGAGGAGGGTGGTCCGACCAGTCACGTCACGATCGTGGCGAGAGCCCTCGGTATTCCCGCCGTTGGTCAGGTGCAGGATATCGTCAGCCTCGCGGATGCGGGTGATGCCATCATTGTTGATGGCGGCACGGGTGAGGTGCATCTGCGCCCCGCTTCGGACGTGCAGGATGCCTATGCGGAAAAGGTGCGCTTCCGCGCCCGCCGTCAGGCCCAGTTCCGCCGGTTGCGCAACAAGCCCTCCGTCACCAAGGACGGGGTCGAAATCGCGCTGCAGATGAACGCTGGCCTCCTGGTGGATCTGCCGCATCTGAGCGAATCGGGGGCGGTGGGCGTAGGCCTGTTCCGCACCGAACTGCAGTTCATGGTGGCTTCGTCCTTCCCGCGCCTGTCCGATCAGCAGGCCCAGTACACACAGGTGCTGGATGCGGCGGATGGCAAGCCCGTGACCTTCCGGTCGCTGGATATCGGCGGCGACAAGGTGCTGCCCTATCTGCGCTCGATCCAGGAAGAAAACCCGGCCATGGGCTGGCGCGCCCTGCGCCTTGGCCTGGACCGGCCGGGCCTGCTGCGCACCCAGGTGCGTGCGCTGCTGCGCGCAGCTGCCGGCCGCGAACTCAAGCTCATGTTCCCGATGGTCTCGGAAGTCTCCGAGTTCCACCGGGCCAAGGAACTGGTGGAGCGCGAGCTGAAACATGCCCGCCGCCATGGCCATGATGTGCCCGATTCCATCCGCCTCGGCGTGATGATCGAGGTGCCCTCCCTGCTGTTCCAGCTGGAAGAGCTGTTTCAGGTGGTGGATTTTGCCTCCATTGGCTCCAACGACCTGTTCCAGTTCTTCTGCGCCGTGGACCGGGGCAACACCCGTGTTGCCGACCGCTATGACACGCTCGGCCCCGGCTTCCTGCGGGCGCTGAAGCTGATCGTGGATGTGGCCGGGCGGCACCATGTGCCGGTGACGCTCTGCGGGGAAATTGCGGGCAAGCCTCTGGAAGCCATGGCGCTGATCGGGATTGGCTACCGGTCCCTGTCCATGTCCCCGGCCTCGCTGGGCCCGGTGAAGGCGATGCTGCGCAGCCTTGACGCGGGGCGCCTGTCGGCGCGCCTGCTGCCGCGCCTTGATCACGGGCACCCGGATCACGAGATCCGTGCCTTCCTGCGGCGCTTTGCCGAAGAGCAGGACGTGGCGCTCTAGCGCCGCACCTGCCGCTCATCCCGTTTACTGCCGGGAGGCACTTTCCTCCCGTGGCTCTGGAGACATGCGCTCATGCTGGCGCAAGCAAAACTCGACACACTGCTGAACCGCTTTGCCGAACTCGAACACCGCATGTCCTCCGGTCCGGATGCTGGGGAATATGTGCGTCTTTCGCGTGAATATGCCGATCTGGAGCCGCTGGTGCGCGCCGTGCAGGCTCTGCGCAAGGCGGAGGAGGATCTCGCTGGTGCAGAGGCGCTGATTGCGGAGGCGGGCAGCGACCGGGAGATGCGGGACCTCGCCGAGCTGGAGCGCGATGAGCTGACGCAGAAGGTGGAGGAGCTGACGCAGGCCGTGCGCATCGGCCTTCTGCCCAAGGACAGCGCCGACAAGAATGACGCCATTCTGGAAGTGCGGGCCGGCACGGGCGGGGATGAAGCGGCGCTTTTTGCCGGTGACCTTTTCCGCATGTATCAGCGCTATGCCGCACTGCAGGGCTGGAAGGTGGAAGTGCTTTCGGCCAGCGAAGGCGAGGCGGGCGGCTTCAAGGAAGTGATTGCGTCGGTCACGGGTGAGAATGTGTTTGCCCGGCTCAAGTTCGAATCAGGTGTGCACCGGGTGCAGCGCGTGCCCGAAACCGAATCGGGCGGGCGCATCCACACCTCTGCCGCCACGGTTGCCGTGCTGCCGCAGGCCGAAGAGGTGGATGTGGATGTTCAGGAATCGGACCTGAAGATCGACACCTACAGGGCATCCGGGGCGGGCGGCCAGCACGTCAACACCACCGATTCGGCCGTGCGCATCACCCATCTGCCCACCGGTATCGTCGTGGCGGTGCAGGACGAACGCTCCCAGCACAAGAACCGTGCGAGAGCCCTGCAGCTGCTGCGCGCCCGCATCTATGATGCGCAGCGCGACAAGGCAGCGAACGAGCGCTCCGAGGCGCGGCGCCTGCAGGTGGGCTCTGGTGACCGTTCCGAGCGCATCCGCACCTATAACTTCCCGCAAGGCCGGGTCACCGATCACCGCATCGGCCTGACGCTCTACAAGCTGGAGCAGGTGCTGGCAGGCGAGGCGTTGAACGAGCTGGTCGAGGCGCTGACCGTCGATCATCAGGCAACGCTGATGGCCGCCGAGGAGGGCTGACCCCATGTCTGGGACAGGGGATGCGCCAACTCTGGGTGCGCTTTACCGCGAGCTGCGCGACAGGTTCCGCAAGGCAGGCCTTGCTTCGCCGGAGCTGGACGCCCGGCTGCTCGTGGCCGCTGCTGCTGGTCTGTCTCCCGGTGATGTCGTGCTGCGCTCCGATGATCCTGTGAGCGAGGCCGCTTCAACGCGGGCGCGCCGCCATGCTGAGCGGCGCGAAGCGCATGAGCCTGTCGGCCGCATTCTGGGCGAGCGGCAGTTCTTTGGTCTTGATCTGGCCCTTTCCCCGGACACTCTGGAGCCCCGTCCCGACACCGAAACGCTGGTGGAGGCGGTGCTGGCGCGGGCGGGTGGCCTCGCAGATCCGCTGATTGCTGACATCGGCACGGGCACGGGCGCCATCATTCTGGCCCTGCTCAATGAGCTGCCACAGGCGCACGGTCTTGCGATTGATCTGTCTGCCGGTGCGCTGGAGACGGCGCGGGCCAATGCGCGGCGTCACGGGCTGGAGGACAGGCTTTGCTTTGCGCTGGCAAACTATGGGGAAAGTCTTGCGCCTGTGTTCGACTGGATCGTCAGCAATCCGCCTTACATCGCCTCTGGTGTGATCGCGGGGCTCGATGAAGATGTGCGCAAGCACGACCCGGTTCTGGCGCTTGATGGCGGATCTGATGGGCTTGTTGCGTACCGTGCAATCGTGCCGCAAGCGTTGGCTGCGCTGCGTCCCGGAGGGCGGCTCGGCTTCGAGACCGGCTATGACCAGGGCAGAGCCGTTTGCGGCCTGATGGCTGAGGCTGGATTTCAGGATCTTGAAATCATTCAGGATCTCGGCGGAAATGACCGTGTGGTGACGGGCATTAAGCCGGCATCGGGTTGACTGCGGACATCCTTCAAAAAAGGCTTGGAAATCTGACGCGAACCGGCTAGTTTCACTTTGCCGAAGCCGGGATAACGCGGTCGGGGCGAGTTTCTCGCCATATCGGCGATCCAGCCCACGCAGGGATTATGGGCCGAACGATCGCAACGCGTTTTGGAAACCGAACATTTTCTGATTAATCGGACTGTCGGTCTGTCGCAGAATATGACGATTGCGTTGCCCTTTGCCGGGTGAAGCTGTCGTGGCGGTTCATTGTTCACAGCCGGTCATGCTCCCTTCACTGGAGCCGGGTAAATCCGGAATCCCAGCGCAGGGAATACAGACGCGCTTTTGATTGGCCGGCCTTGCCGGCCGCCGTTCCTTAAGAGTTAACGGCAGGATGAGACCAGGAAATCAAAATAAGCAGCGTATGCGGAACAACCGGGGCCGTAAGGGACCGAATCCGCTGACCCGGACGTTTGAATCGAACGGCCCGGACGTGAAGATCAGGGGTACGGCTCTGCACATCGCCGAGAAGTACCAGCAGCTGGCCCGCGACGCACAGGCAGCCGGTGACCGGATCATGTCGGAGAACTATTTCCAGCATGCCGAGCACTATTACCGCATCGTTGCGGCGGCTCAGCCCAACATGGCGGCAAGCGGCGGTCTGCGCTTCGACAACGGTTATGATGAGGAGGATGGCGAGGATCAGGGTGCCGAAGGCGCCGAGATCAACGAGCGGTCCGACCGTCAGGACCAGCCCGAGCGGCAGGAGCGTTCTGAGCGTTTTGAACGCCCGGATCGCTCTGAACGCATGGAGCGGCAGGACCGCCCCGGGCGTCAGGAGCGCGGTGAACGCCAGGACCGGGGTGACCGTCAGGAGCGTGGCGAGCGCCCCGAACGCGGTGACCGCCCGGTGCGTCAGGAACGTTCCGAGCGCAACAACCGGCAGGACCGCTATGAGCGCCGCGACCGGGACGACCGTCAGGAACGTGCCCCGCGCCCGGTTGAATATGTTGCGGCCGACGAACCGCAGCCCTTCATCGAGCACATGCCGGTACCGGAACTGAACGGAGGGCATATCAGCCGTCCGGTTCACGACGAGCCGGTTCAGACGGAAGCTGCGGTCTATCCCGGAGCCGAAGGTGAAGACGGTGAGGATGGCCGCCCGCGCCGCCGCCTGCGCGGCACCCGTGGCCGTGGTCAGCGCCGCGAGGGCGAAGATGCTCCGGCTGAAGAAACCGCCGCAGCTCCTGCCACGGTTGCCGCCGAGGCTGCCGCTCCGGTGGAAGCCGGTGAGGAGCCCAAGCCCCGTGCCCGCCGTACGCCGCGCCCGCGCCGCACCAAGGATGTGGAAGAAACCACCTCCAGCGACGCCTGAGCAGGCAGCAGGCTACCGAAGATACGAAAGGGCGTTCCGGTCTCCGGGGCGCCCTTTCTCGTTGCGATGCGGCTGCGCGCGTCTTTTCCTTGCGCCTGCTGGCGCCGGGCGAGCCCCGCGAAAGCTTCGGGGATCAGGATCCTTCCGGAGTTGCCGGACACCCCCCTTTTGTTGTCAATTTGCAACACTATATGAGCCTTGCCATCCGAGTGATGGCGCGGGTGCCCGCTTGGGCAGCTTGCGGCCGCAAGGCCGGGGCTGCCCGCCAAATGGGGCTCGCAGTCCAGCACGCCGGCCATGCTACGGGTGGTCAGGCGGAAAGGAGTTTTGCGAATGAATATGGAAAAATACACCGAACGGGCGCGCGGCTTCATCCAGTCTGCGCAGACCTTTGCGCTGGGGCAGGGGCATCAGCAGCTCCTTCCCGAGCATCTTCTCAAGGTGCTGATCGACGATCCCGAAGGCATGGCCGCCGGTCTGATCGACCGTGCGGGCGGCTCGTCCCAGGATGTCCGTATTGCCGTTGAGCAGGCTATTTCCCGGTTGCCGAAAGTCTCCGGCGGTTCGGGGCAGCTTTATCTGTCTCCCGCCATGGCGCGCTTCTTCGAGCAGGCCGAGAAGGTGGCAGACAAGGCGGGCGACAGCTTCGTCACCGTCGAGCGCATGCTGCTGGCTCTTGCCATGGACAATGACAGCGAGGCCGGCAAACTTCTGGCCAAGGCGGGCGTGTCCCCGGCCAATCTCAACCAGGCGATCAATGCCCTGCGCAAGGGCCGTACGGCGGACTCCGCCAGTGCCGAGAGCCAGTATGACGCGTTGAAGAAATATGCCCGTGACCTGACGCAGGCCGCCCGTGACGGCAAGCTCGATCCGGTGATCGGCCGCGATGAGGAAATCCGCCGCACCATTCAGGTTCTCTCCCGCCGTACCAAGAACAATCCGGTTCTGATCGGTGAGCCGGGCGTGGGCAAGACGGCGATTGCCGAAGGCCTTGCCTTGCGCATCGTCAATGGCGATGTGCCGGAGAGCCTGAAGGACAAGCAGCTTCTTGCACTCGACATGGGCTCGCTGATTGCCGGCGCCAAATACCGCGGCGAGTTCGAAGAGCGGCTGAAGGCGGTTCTCTCCGAAGTGGAGACGGCTGCAGGCGGCATCATCCTGTTCATCGACGAGATGCACACGCTGGTCGGCGCGGGCAAAGGGGATGGGGCCATGGATGCCTCCAACCTGCTGAAGCCGGCCCTTGCCCGCGGCGAGCTGCATTGCGTCGGCGCAACGACGCTCGATGAGTACCGCAAGCATGTTGAAAAGGACGCGGCGCTCGCCCGCCGGTTCCAGCCGGTTTTCGTCAGCGAGCCGACGGTGGAGGACACTATCTCCATCCTGCGCGGCATCAAGGAGAAATACGAGCTGCATCACGGGGTGCGCATCACCGATTCGGCCATCGTCTCCGCCGCGACATTGTCGAACCGCTACATCACCGACCGGTTCCTGCCGGACAAGGCCATCGACCTGATGGACGAAGCCGCCAGCCGCCTCAGGATGCAGGTGGACTCCAAACCCGAAGAGCTCGATGAACTCGACCGGCGCATCATTCAGCTCAAGATCGAGCGGGAGGCGCTGAAGAAGGAGAACGATCCTGCCGCGCAGGACCGGCTGGTCCGGCTTGAGAAGGAGCTGACGTCGCTTGAGGAAGAGTCCGATGCGCTGACCCAGCGCTGGCAGGGTGAGAAGGACAAGCTGAACGTCGAACAGAAGCTCAAGGAGCAGCTGGACGGCGCCCGCAGCGAGCTTGAAAAGGCGCAGCGGCAGGGCAATCTTGCCCGGGCTGGCGAGCTTGCCTATGGCGTCATTCCGGAATTGGAGCGCAAGCTCGCCGAAATGGCCGGTGCCAGCGCCAAGGGGGCGATGCTGGATGAGGCCGTGACCTCCAGCCACATCGCCCAGGTGGTGTCCAAGTGGACGGGCATTCCGGTTGACAAGATGCTGGAAGGCGAGCGTGACAAGCTCCTGCGCATGGAAGACGTGCTGGCGGGCCGGGTGATCGGCCAGGCCGAGGCGATCCATGCGGTTTCCACCGCCGTCCGCCGTGCCCGTGCCGGACTGCAGGACCCGAACCGGCCGATTGGCTCCTTCATGTTCCTCGGGCCCACGGGTGTGGGCAAGACGGAGCTGACCAAGGCGCTGGCCTCGTTCCTGTTCGACGATGACACGGCGATGGTCCGTCTCGACATGTCGGAATATATGGAGAAGCACTCGGTCTCCCGCCTGATCGGCGCGCCTCCGGGTTATGTCGGCTACGAAGAGGGCGGCGCCCTGACGGAGGCGGTACGCCGCCGGCCCTATCAGGTCGTTCTGTTCGACGAGATCGAGAAGGCCCATACGGATGTGTTCAACGTTCTGTTGCAGGTGCTCGATGATGGCCGCCTGACCGATGGTCAGGGCCGCACCGTCGACTTCCGCAACACGCTGATCATCATGACCTCGAATCTGGGCGCCGAGTATCTGGTGAACCAGCCTGAGGGCGAGGATACGGACAAGGTGCGCGAGGAGGTGATGGGCGTGGTGCGCAGCCATTTCCGGCCCGAATTCCTCAACCGCCTGGACGAGATCGTGCTCTTCCACCGGCTGCAGCGCAACCAGATGGCGTCCATCGTGTCGATCCAGCTGGAGCGGCTGCGGGCCTTGCTTGCCGACCGCAAGATCACGCTGGATCTGGACGACAGCGCCATCGGCTGGCTGTCGCAGAAGGGCTATGACGCCGCTTATGGCGCCCGGCCGCTGAAGCGGGTGATCCAGAAGGATGTGCAGGACCCGCTGGCGGAGAAGATCCTTGCCGGGACGGTCAGGGACGGCGACCACGTGGCGGTCAGCGCCGGAACGGACCGGCTGATCTTCACGACTGGGCCAGCCGCTGGCGAATCTGCGGCGGCCTGATGCGCCTCCGGCCTTGAAACGGCCGTCATGAAAACGAAAGACCCGCCGGAGCGCTCCGGCGGGTCTTTTGGTCTTGTTGCACAAAGCGGCGGGAAGTGCTCCGTCAGCGCACCGTCGCTGACGCGGACGCCGCCGCGAAGCGCGAGGGCTTTTGCCCGCGCTCAAGCAGGGCGTCGATGCGGGTGCGCTCCTGCTCGAAATTCGCCAGCATGTCGCCATCCAGAACCCGGCCGCGTGGCAGGCGGATGCGCATCGGATCCACGAAATTGTTGTTCACCAGCACCTCATAGTGAAGGTGCGGTCCGGTCGAGAGGCCGGTTGAGCCCACATAGCCGATGATCTGGCCCTGTGTGACGCGCCCGCCTTCCTTGATGCCGGGGCCGAAGTCGTTCATGTGGTTGTAGGTGGTGACGTAGCCGTTGGCGTGGCGCAGTTCCACGCGTTTGCCATAGCCCGACTCCCAGCCGGCCTTGATGATGGTGCCATTGCCCGATGCCATGATCGGCGTGCCGCGCGGGGCAGACCAGTCCACACCCGTATGCATCTTGCCAAAGCCATAGACCGGGTGCTGGCGCATGCCGAAACCTGACCGGAATGTGCCGCCCGTGAGCGGCTTGCGCATCAGGAACTTCTTCGCGCTGCGGCCTTCCTCGTCATAGTAGTCCACCGAACCGTCATCGGGAGCACGGAAGCGGTACAGCCGCCGCTCGGCAGAGCCTGTATGCAGCGAGGCATAGAGGATCTCGCCGTTGCCGCCAGTCTCGTCATCGCCGCCGCCATAGAAGACTTCCAGCGAGTCACCGGGCTGGACCCTGGCATTGAAGTCCACATCGTAGGAGAAGGCGCCGATCAGCTCCTTGATCAGGTCTTCCGGAATCTGCTGCTCGAGGGCTGTCTGATAGACGCTTTCGTAAAGTGAAACGGACGGGCCGCCGGAACTGCTGCCAAAGGTATTGCGTTCGGCCTCGGCAAAGGCGTCCAGAAGTTCTTCTGCCGGCTCGTTCGCGGTCACGTAAATGCCATTGTCAGAGCGGGCGACGGTCGCCTTGTGCTGGGTTTCGGTATAGATGCTGACACGCTCGACCCGCGGAATGGTGGGGTCGGCGGGATCTGAGCCGAGGGCAATGCGAAGCCGGTCGCCAGGCGCAACATCCAGAATGCCGGCGCCGAAGCGAAAGGCAGCCAGAATGGCTTCAGCCTCGGGATCGGATGCCTGATTGTCCAGAAGGATGTCCTTGAAGGCCATGTCCGGCTCGACGGGTATGATACGCTCGTCAAAGCCGGCGGCGGGAGTTGTGCCAGCCTGCTTGGAAACGAAGGAGACGTTTTCCTGGGTGATCCGCACGGACAGCCGCGCGAAATCGGGCTGACGGGCAAGATCGAAGTCGAAACGGTCCGGGTTGACGATGGTCCGTGACGCGATCTGGACACCGCTTTCACTCAGAAACTGGGCTGAAGCCCGGACTTGCTCTTCCACTTCCGTTTCCGAAGGGGTGAGGGCTGTGTCGATCAACGGGCTGTTGACCGGAAAGTCGCTCTGGGCCAGCGTGAATTCACCTTCCGACTTGCCCGAATAGACAGCATCGCTGACCGTCCGCTCATCCAGCGGCTTCTGATCGGCGAACATCTGCAGCGGATTGAAGGCCGGAATGCGCCCCTCCACATCGGCGATGCGCCGGGTCGTCAGCGTGGTGTTCACAAATGTATAAGGCTTCGCCTTGATATGCTCCTGATCACCGCTGCGTGTCACGACATTCAAGGGAATGATGCGTTTGCTGGTGAACTGGGCTGCTGCCTTGCTGACCCTGTCCCCTTTCGTACCGGCACCGGCCGTGCTCGGTGTCTCCTGTCCGGGCATGTGAGCCGTTGCGGCGGCAACACGGTACTGCCCGTCAAGGGCCGCAACCAGCGCCCCGCCCATCAGCACGATGGAGGTCACCCCTGTCAGGACGGTCCCGGTCAACCAGCGCAAGCTTACCTTCCGGCGGTCCGGCAACGCGTTGCGCTCGTCATAGACGACAAGCGGAGGCATGGTGCCGAGTTCGACCGCCGGAAGAGCGTGAGACTGAAATGGGCCCAGATGCATCAGTTGCCTTGTCTGTTCATGTCGTCCTGCATTGCCTGGACCTTGCAGGGCCGGGCAATGCGCGGAAACGGCCGCAGGCCGGAACCTTCCCGAACTTGACGGAAAATGCAGCTTGCCGCCGCAAAGGTCAACGGCGGTGTCGCCTTGGCGTGCGGCTGCGTCACCCGCGCCGCAACTGAACCGTTCGATACGCAGGGTTTCAGGCATGAATATGACAAGGGCGCCTTGAAGCCTTACAGGCAAAGAGAGCCTGAGCTGGAGCGCAGGCGTCTTTCTCCTCTCTTCCTGCGGCATGGGGGCTGCCATGGCTGCTGCATCTGAGAATTTTTCGCTGTCCTTGCGATTTTTTTGAGCCGGCTTGTGAACAAGGAGGCGGAACTCACAGCTCCAGGCCGCCCGAACCTGAGCGTTTCTGCGGGATTTGTGCCTTGTGAATCTTTTTTGACAATCTGTGTTGACTCCTCTCGGGGGGCTGGCTATAAACCGCTCCATCGACGGCGGCGCCACGGAAACACGGCGCTAAACGCTGTCGGGTCAGCCGAAAACGACTGAGCCATCAGGAGCTCGAAAGAGCGAAAGGTTCTGTTGTCTGCGGTTCCCGGAAACGGGGCGAACGCGTGAGTGTTCAGTTCTTTGACAATTAGGTATTTGAAGGAAGGGAAACGCGGCCGGCGTTGACCTGGCGCTTCGGCGGGGC